>JAJUGE010000005.1 GCA_029268305.1 Alphaproteobacteria bacterium | reverse complement strand
TTGAGGAATGCCAGGAGCTCGTCGCCCTTCATGACATCAGTACCGGCTTCTTCCCGCTCTTCGGCGCAACCAGGCAAGCCCCCTGCGGCATTGTCCTTGGAGTGAGAACCGAATTCCTTTCCCGTCACTGATCCCTCCTCAGCTGCATTCAGCATGAACTGTCCGCGCAGCAAGGTCGCCTACTGGCACAACAGGAGCGGTGGGAATTCGCTCCCTCCCATTGGAATGACGGGCTGGGAATCGTCGTGCTAGTTGCGCTACCATCCGCCCAATAAGAACGAAGATGGAGGAAGCGTACCGTGGAAACCATCCGCATCGGCCGCATCGAAGACTTCGGCGAGCGCGACCGGAAGGTTATCGCCCACGGCGATGTCGAGATCGGCGTCTTCCGCGTCGATGGTGAATTCTATGCCTGGCACAACGACTGCGCTCACCGCGGGGGTCCGGTCTGCCAGGGCCGGCTCTACGGTCGCGTCGAAGAGCCCGTGGCCGAGGACGGCACGGTCGGCGCGCTTCGTTACAAGCCCGGCTCGCTGAACATCGTCTGCCCCTGGCACGGCTACGAGTACGACATCAGGACCGGCGTGAACCAGGGACATCCCGCACTCCGCCTGCGCAAGGCGGAAGTCCAGGTCACGAACGGAGAGGTCTATGTCGTCCTCTGAACCGGCGCTTCGCCGCAACGACCCGTATGCCTGGGTCGACGAGGCCGCTGCCGACATCTGGGAAACCGCACGCGAAGCCGTCGAAAATGGCGACGCCGCACGAATTTCAGACGAGGCGGTGGCCCAGCTTATGACGGCCGCCTTGAAGCTCTACGTCGCCAAGACCGACGGCGAGGAGCGGACCTTCCGGCCGATCGTGGGCAGGGGCGACGAAGCGCTCTGCCCGACCGAGACCCTCTCCGCCTGCTCCGAGATCCTGCGCGCGATGCGCCTCGGACCGATGGAGCTGGCGCTCTGGTACCGCCGCCGCCCCGACGAGCAATAGAAACTCCCTCCGCCCGAGAGAGGTAAGGACATGGACGCCAAGATCTCGATCCCGCGCGAGCTTCCCGTCCAGGAGATCGACGTCTATACGGACACCCGCGACCTGCTCGCCCACTCCCGCCGTGAGGCACGGCGCAAGGGCTTCGAGGACTGGCTGATCTGCGACATCGACGCCCATCACGTCGAGACCGTCTCCTGGCACGAGATCATCGAGTATATCGAGGATCCCGTGGTGCGCGACCAGGCGCTGATGTACCAGAAGGAGCGGATCGGCGCGCCACCTTACGGCCTCAATGGCGATCTGGGCCTGCGTTACCAGGACGTCGGCGGGCGCATTCCACACCAGTCCGATCGGCGCGAGAAGGTGACCGAAACCGACGTCCACCGCGACGTCACGCTGACGCGCAGGGCGATGGAAGGCTTCGCCTGCGATTACATGGTCGTCTTCCCCACGCCGATGCTCTTCCTCGGCATGCACCCGCAGCCGGAGATGGAGGTCTGGCTCGGCCGCGCCTACAACCGCTGGCTGATCGATAAGGTCCTCTCGGCCGACGACCGTATAAAGACGCTCGCCTACATCCCCTTCAACACGCCGAAGGAGGCGGAGCGTACGGTCGAGGAGTTCTCGGACGCCAAAGGCGTGATCGGGTTCTGCGTCACCAGCACGCGCTACAAGCCGGTGCACCACAACGATTACATGCGCCTCTATGCGATGCTGCAGGAGCGGAACATGCCGCTCGCGTTCCATGCCGGTTATCACTGGCAGGACCCGTCGCTGATGACGGTCAACCGCTTCCTCGGTATGCATGCGCTCGGCTTCGCCTGGTGCAACATCGTGCATATGACGAACTGGGTGCTGAACGGGATTCCGGAGCGGTTCCCCAACCTCAAGAGCATATGGGTGGAGAGCGGGCTCGCCTGGGTGCCCTTCCTGATGCAACGACTGGACGATCAGTTCCTGATGCGCCCTTCCGAAGCTCCGCAACTCAAGCGCCTCCCCAGCGACTATATGCGCGAGCACTGCTGGTATACCTCGCAGCCGATGGAAACCACGAACATGAAGGCGCTCGAGGTTACGCTGGAGATGATCAATGCGGAGACCCAGCTTCTCTGGGCGTCCGACTGGCCGCACTTCGACTTCGACGTGCCGAGCGTCATCTTCGACCTGCCGTTCCTCTCCGAGCAGGCGCGACGCAACATCATGGGCCTGAACGCCGCCCGCATCTTCGACCTGAAGCGTTGATGCCGCTCGACGCATGAAGGCGGCACCTTTCGATTATGCGCGGCCGGAGACGTTGCCGGAGGCTCTGAACCTGCTGGCTTCCGCCGGCGAGGACGAACGTCGCATCCTCGCCGGCGGCCAGACGTTGGTGCCCATGCTGGCAATGCGCCTCGCCCGGCCGGCATTGCTTATCGACATCAATCGGATAGAGGAGCTTCGAGGGATATTTCTCGCAGATGGGTGCGTCGCCATCGGCGCCTGTACGCGGCAGCGCGTGGCCGAACAATCGAAGCTCGTTCAGGAGCGATTGCCGCTTCTCGCCCGTGCCATCGCCTGCGTCGGGCACCAGCAGACCCGCAATCGCGGCACGGTAGGCGGCAGCATCGCCAATGCCGACCCGGCCGCCGAGATCCCGCTCGTTGCGGTTACCCTAGACGGCGAGATGACAGTTCGCTCCACTTCCAACGAAAGATCAATCGCTTCCTCCGACTTCTTCATCAGCGAGATGACCACCGCGATGGGGCCGGAAGATTGCCTCGTCGAAGCGCGCTTTCCTGTCTGGGAAGACGACAGAACCGGCTGCAGCTTCGAAGAAGTCGCGATCCGGGCCGGCGATTTCGCGATCGTCGCCGCCGCGGTGCAAGTGACGTTGGCGCCGGACGGGACGTGCCGGCGCATCGCGCTCGGCATCGGCGGTGCCTCCCCCGCTCCGCTTCGGTGCGGGGAGGTAGAGGGAGCCCTGATCGGAACGAACCTCGATCCGCGCCTCGTCGCCGAGACCTGCGCCACTATAGCCGAACTGGTCGAACCGGAGACCCACGTGCACGCGACCGCCGACTATCGGCGTCGTGTTGCGCCCCGCATCGCCGCACGCGCGATCGCAGCAGCCATGAACGATGCGAAAGCGAGGCAGGCGGCGTGAGCACTCATCGCATCAGCTTCCGCCTTAATGGCCGGAAGGTCGAAAGCGAGGTAGCGTCGCGGCTTAGCCTCGTGGACTTCATTCGGGATCGCATGGATCTGACCGGCACCCATGTCGGCTGCGAGCACGGCGTCTGCGGCGCCTGCTCGGTCCTGCTCGACGGCGAACCGGTGCGCTCCTGCCTGCTGCTCGCGGTCCAGGCCGAGGGCTCCGAGGTGGTCACGATAGAAGGTCTCCTCGACAACGGAGGCCGCCTCAGCCTCCTGCAGGATTCCTTCTGGGAGACGCATGCGCTCCAGTGCGGCTATTGCACGCCCGGCATGATCGTCGCCGCCCACGCCCTCCTCCGCGAGAACGCCGCCCCGACCGATCACGAGATCCGCGAAGCGATTGCCGGCAATCTCTGCCGTTGCACCGGCTACGCGCAGATCGTCGAAGCGATCAAGGTCGCCGCGGCAAGGATGAGCCAGTCCACCCCGAGTGAGCATGCCGGTGATGATTGATCCCGTCCAAAATCGTCATTGCGAGGAGGCGAAGCCGACGCGGCAATCCAGGGTCGCGGGCGCCGCCCTGGATTGCTTCGCTCGGCTCGCAATGACTGCGCTTTCCAGTAGGGTCAACGCCCCGTGACCGGTCCCCACCAGTTCCGCTGGATCTCCCGCAAGCGGCGCACCAAGGAGGACCGCCGATTCATCACGGGCGGCGGCCGCTTCGTCGCCGATGTGCGCCTGCCCGGCATGAAGCACGCCGCGCTTGTCACCAGCCCTTGGCCGGCGGCGCGCATTCGCTCGATCGACTGCCGTGCCGCGCTCCAGCTCGACGGCGTGGTCGGCGTCGCCACCGGTGAGGAAATGGCGGCCGAGACCAACCCCCTCGCCAACGGCGTCGCCATTCCGAACGTGAAGTTCTGGCCGCTCGCCCCGGGGCGCGCCCGCTATGTCGGCGACTGGGTCGCCGTCGTTGTCGCCGACGATCGCTACATTGCCGAGGACGCGGCGGAGCTGATCGAGATCGACTACGAGCCCCTGCCCTTCGTCATCGATCCGGAGGAGGCCTTCCAGCCGGACTCGCCGCCGGTCTATCCCGACCACAGCGGCAACGTGCTCTATCATCGCAAGTTCGTCTGGGGGCCGGTCGAAGAGGATTTCCGCACGGCCGCGCATGACCTGTCGTTTCGCGTGCGCTGGGGCCGCAACTCCACCGTTCCGATCGAGACCTTCGGCGTCGTCGCCCGCTGGGATCCTGGCATCGAGCTTCTGGACGTCTGGGCGTCGATCCAGATGCCGAAGTTCACAGAACAGATGGCGGCGGCGCTCCGCATCCCGCTCAACCAGATCCGCGCTCATTACGATGTCGACGTGGGCGGCAGCTACGGCGTCAAGCGCGGGATCAAGCACAGCGTCGTCGCCGGGATCTTGCCCGCCGCTTTGGCTATCCCGTGCGCCTGATCGAGGACCGGCTCGAGAACATGTCGGGCGGCGACGCCCACGGACCCGACCGCATCTTCGACGTCGGCGTCGCTTTCGAGGGCGACGGCACGATCCGCTCCCTCCGCCTCCGCGCACTCGACGACGTCGGCGTCTACCCCGGACGGGCACCACTGCAGCTCGGGAAGCCGGTAGGCGCGATCTGCGGCCCCTATCAGGTTAAGAGCGTCGAATATGAGGCGATCTCGGTCACTACGAACAAGACCAGCCAGACGGCGGTGCGTGGCTTCGGCCAGGCACCGACCAACGTCGCGATCGAGATGGCGGTCGACCGTGTCGCCGCCTATCTCGGTCTCGACCGGATCGAGGTGCGCCGCCGCAACCTGATCCGCGCCGATCAGTTTCCCTACACAATCCCGAGCGGCAGCGAGTACGACAGCGGCGACTACCATACCGTCCTCGACAAGACCCTCGACCTGGCGGACTTCGATCGGCTGGTCGCCCGGCGCGACGCGATGCGTGCCGAAGGCCGTCTCGTCGGCATCGGCATCGCCACCTGTCTCGAACCGGGTGGCGGCAATTCCGCCTTCGAGCCGCTGTTCAACCCGGCGAACGACACCACGACGTGGATGGAATCGTGTCAGGTCAAGATCGACATGACCGGGCAGATCACGGCGATCATCGCCACCTCCACGTCAGGTCAGGGACACGAGACTCTGGTGTCGACGGTGGTCGGGGAAATTCTGGAGCGCGATCCCGACACGATCCGTGTCGTCCATGCCGACACGCTTTCCGGTATGCCGACCAACACACCCGTCGCGAGTCGGATGGCGATCATGCTCGGCGGCGCGGCCGCGCGAGCCGCCCGCAAGGTGAAGGCCGATCTAATGCGGATCGCCGCACACAATTTCGGGGTCGAGGTCGACGCCCTCACCTACGTCGACGGTATGGTCGGCACTGGGGACGGGCGCAGCCTGTCGTTCGCCGACCTCGTCACCATCGCTCATCGCAAGATGCACCTGATGCCGCCCGACATGGAACCGGGCCTGCAGGCGACGAGCGTGATGCAGGTTCCCCAGGGCGGTACGTTACCGACCGAGGACGGGCGGGTACAGATGTACCCCTGCTACTCGTTCGAAGCGCATATTCCGCTGGTCGAGATCGACCCGGATACGGGCCGCGTTGCCATCCTCGCTTATTGGATCGGGCATGATTGCGGCACGGTCATCAATCCGGACATCGTGCGCGGCATGATCAACGGCGGCATCGCCCACGGGATCGGCGCCGCCCTCTACGAGAAGTTCGAGTACGACGAGGACGGCCAGCACCTCAGCGGCTCGTTCATGGACTATCTGCTGCCCTCGGCGCACGAGGTGCCGGATATCCATCTGGTGGAGCACTTCACGCCGTCACCGCACACCGAGTTCG
Organism: Alphaproteobacteria bacterium; assembly: GCA_029268305.1. Taxonomy (GTDB): domain Bacteria; phylum Pseudomonadota; class Alphaproteobacteria; order JAJUGE01; family JAJUGE01; genus JAJUGE01. The sequence goes on along the minus strand of JAJUGE010000005.1, from coordinate 91,319 downwards.
GCCAGAAGGGTGCCGGGGAAGCCGGATATCTCGGCGCGCCGGCGGCGATCGCCAGCGCCGTGAACGATGCGCTGGCGCCTCTCGGCGTCTCGACCTCGACCCTGCCGATGCGCATGCGCGACCTGGAAGCCCTCCTCTCGGAGGCGAGAGCAAGATCGGAGACCGCGGCCGAATGATCGTCGACATCCATGCCCATTACGCGCCGCAAGCAATGCTGGACCGGATCTCGAGGCGGGCGCACGAGTTCCCCTCGGTCGAGCTCTTGCGGAAGGACGACCAGTACCGCCTCGCTTTCGCCGGTGGGCAGCCGACCCGACCGGTCTCGCCGAAGCTCCGCGACGCCGAGCAGCGCCTCGCCTGGATGACCGAGCAGGAGATCGACCATCAGGTCGTCGGCGGTTGGCTCGACAGCTTCGGCTACGAGCTTCCGGCCGAGGAGGGTCTCGCCTGGAGCCGGTTCCTCAACGAGGAGATGCTGCAGGCGACGAGCCGGAGACCGGAACTCACGCCGCTGGCGACCGTGCCCCTTCAGGACGGCAGGCTCGCGGCGAAAGTGCTGGAGGAGACGATCGAAGCCGGCTTCGTCGGCGCCATGATCGGCACGCAGCCCAAGGGCAGCTCGGGCAATCTCGACGACACGGACCTCGACCCGTTCTGGGAGGCGGCCTCCCGACTCAAGGCAGCCATCTACATCCATCCGATGTTCGGCTGCGGCGATCCGCGCCTTCTCGACTACGATATGATCAACGCGGTCGGCCGCGGCCTCGACACCACTACCGCGGTCGCCAGGCTTCTGTTCTCGGGTCATTTCACGCGCTTTGCCGGTGCCGAAGTGGTTCTCTCGCACGGCGGCGGCGCCCTGCCCTTCATGCTCGGCCGGCTCGTCCGAAACGTCCAGGCGCACCCCGACCAGTACGCCGATCCCCGCGAGGGCTACGCCCGTCTCTGGTTCGACAGCGTCCTGTTCGAACCGGCGGCGCTCCGCTTTCTTTGCGAAACCGCCAGCCCGGACCGGGTGATGCTCGGCTCCGACTATCCATTCCCCATCGGCGATCCAAAGCCGCTCCGGGTCGTCCACGAGTGCGAGTTTTCACAACCGGTGGAATCGGCGATCCTCGGTGACACCGCCCAGCGCCTTTTTCGGATCGGTAGCTGCAGCTGCCGCTAGAACGATCACGCCCCTGAACGAGAAGGGAGCTCAAGATGGACAAGGAACGGCTCGGCTTCATCGGCGTCGGCGATATGGGTCGGCACATGGCGCGGCGCCTGCTCGAGGCCGGCCACCCTCTGACGATTTTCGATATCCGCACCGAGGCCATGCAGCCTCTGGTCGCCAAGGGCGCAACGGCGGCGGAAAGCCCTGCAGAAGTGGCCTCGCAGGCAGAGATCGTACTGGTCAGCCTTCCGACGCCGGACGTGGTGGAAGCGGTAGCGACCGGCCCGCGCGGGATCGTCGAAGGCACGAAGGTGAAAACCTACGTCGACCTGTCGACGACCGGCGCCGTCGTCGCGAAACGCGTTGCAGCCGCCCTGGCCGCAAAAGGCATCGCCACCCTCGACTGTCCCGTGAGCGGCGGCAGCCGGGGCGCCGATAAGGGCACCCTTGCTCTGATGGCATCGGGCGCTCGCGATCTCTACGACCACCTGCTCCCGGTGCTCCGCGTCATCGGCAAGAACCCGTTCTTCATCGGCGAACAGCCGGGGCTGGGGCAGACGATGAAGCTTGCCAACAACTATCTGTCGGCCTCGAACAACGCGGCGACAGCAGAAGCCATGGTCATGGGCGTCAAGGCGGGGATCGACCCCGCGACCATGCTGAACGTCATCAACGCCAGCAGCGGCCGCAACACAGCGACCGAGGACAAGTTTCCGACCTTCGTTCTGGAGCGGACCTTCCACGGCGGCTTTACGCTCAAGCTCCTGCACAAGGACGTGAAGTTGTGCATGGAAGAGGCGGAAGCGCTCGGCGTGCCGATGTGGGTCGGCAATGCCGTGCGCCAGCTCCTCGCGCAGGCCCTGACGGAAGGACGCGGAGCGGAAAGCTCCACCTCCCTCGTCAAGACTGTGGAGGGTTGGGCCGGCGTAGAGGTCGGCCACGCCCGGCAAGCGGACGCCGCCGACTAGACCTCAGAACAGGAAGTCGTCTGCGCCGAGGAGTGCAGCGTTGACTCCCGTCAGCGTTACCGTCCCGGCGGTATAGGCGATTTCCGTGTCGGCCCCGATCTGCGTGATGGCGAGGTCGGCGAAGTCGAGTCCGGTCCCACCGAAATCGAGCAGATCGATGGCGAGCTCGAAATCGGTGACGACATCGTCGCCCCCGCCGGCACCGGGGCCGAAGACGAAGGTGTCGATCCCTTCCCCACCGGTCATGGTGTCGTTGCCGGCGCCTCCGAACAGAAAGTCGTCCTGAAGGCCGCCGTCGAGCGAGTCGTTGCCGTCGCCGCCGTAGAGATAATCGTCGCCGTCCCGGCCGAAGATCGTGTCGTCGCCGCCCTGCCCGAGCAGCGAGTTGTCCCGTATGTCTCCGGCGAGATTGTCGTTGAGCTCGCTTCCGATCAGGTTTTCGATGCTGATGAGCGTGTCGATGCCAGCACCGATCGTGTCGATCGGGCCTTCCACCTCCAGATCGACCCGAACAGCCTCGTAGCCGGCGTAGGAGGCGGTGTCGTTGCCGGCACCGCCGTCGATCGTATCGTTGCCGCCTGAGCCGGTGAGGAAATCCTTCCCGGCGCCGCCGATCAGATGATTGTCCTCCGGACCGCCCATGATGATGTCGTCGCCGTCGCTGCCGATAACGGTGTGGAAATTGCGGACGGTGTCGGTACCGCCGAATCCGTCCTCGACTTTCATGTCGAAGCGGAGGTCCGCGTTGATCGGACCCGGCGCGTTGGAGTAGTCGAGCGTGTTTCGCCCTCCCCCTCCGTCATAGAAGTCGTCGCCGCCGCTGCCCAGCACCACGTCGTCGCCGGCTGTGCCGGGGAAACGGTCCGTGCCCGGTGTGGCGGGCGGGCGATCCCCGTCATCATCATCCGGCGGAGGCGTGTCGCCGCCTCCACCCGGCCCGGGCGGCTTGTCGGTGACCGACAGCCGCAGCGCCTCGTCTCCGTTGGAATAGCTGATGATGTCCCAGCGGAAATATTGGTTCGGGAACGGCATCGTCGGCAGGTTGACGGTGCTGAACCGACCGCTGATGTCGTCGCCGACGATAACGTCGAAGCTGTCGCCGAGCGCCGGGATGTAGCCGTTGATCAAGGTGACATTCAGGGTGCCGCCGAGGCTGACGTCGCCATCCACGGTGATCCGGTCGAAGTTCCGGGCTTCGAGACCGCTCAACTCCAGGTCGACCTGCCCCGTCTCCAGGGTCAGATCACCTCCCACGGTCAGCAGGCCGAGATTGGCTCCCGGCGCGATGACACCTCCCTGGTTGACGACGTCACCGTTGAGGTTGCCGACGCCCGTGACCAGCCCGTTGCCGATGTAGATCGAGTCCGCTTCGATCGTGCCGCCATTGATGACGGAGATAACAGCCTCGCCGCCCTCGCCCAGCACGTTCCCGTTCGCGGTATTCACGTCCAGCCCGACATACAGGCTGGTTCCGGCATCCCAGCGCGATCCGCCGCCATCGACGGTAACGTAGCCCTCGGACGTGCTCTCCTTCGCAACAACCGAGATCCCGCCGTTCGGAGAAGTGAGCTGCCCACTGTTCAGGATATTCAGCCGCCCGGTGCCGGCTTCACCGATGATGGTGATCCCGCCTTCGTCGCCGCCGACCGTCAGCCGTGCGGCGCCGTTCGTCAGATTGACGACACCCTCGCTGCCGAACGCCTCTCCGAGGACCAGTGAGCCACTACTCTCCTGCCCGAAGATCCTGACGCTTCCGGCTTCGACGTTGATGGTACCTTCGCCGGCTTGCCCCACGACAACCCTTGGCCCGTCGCCGTCGCCCGTGACGCCATTCAGGTCGATTGATCCGCCATCGGTCACGTTGACGGTGCCGACACCAGACGCACGCTGCCCGATCGTGAGGTCGAGTCCCCGGACGATGCCGGAGTTCATCGCGTTCAGCGTACCATCGCCGGCATCGCCGACCACGATCTCCGAGCCGGCGCCGAGCACGTTCATCTGCGAGCCGAATCCGTCGACAGTGATCTGGCCACGCGTCCCGTTCGCGACACCCAGCGTCACGTTCGGGTTCGCGCCGTCGCGGCCCTCGAGGGTGACGTTGCCCCCGTCGGTGATCGTCAGGGACGCGTTTCCGCCCCCGCTCTCACCGAGATGGATGTAAGAGCTCGATGTCTGCCCAGCATCTGCATTCAGGGTCAGCGTCGCATCGGATATGCGGATCTGACCGACCCCTCCGCCCTGACCCGCGGTCAGGGTTGCGGCACCGTCGTTACCGTCCAGCTGCAGCGTGGCTCCGTTCGAGAGTGCGAGCTCTCCGCGCCCGCTGTTGGAGCCGACATTGAGGAAGGCACCATTGCCCGAAATGGAGACAGAGGAGCCGAATCCGCTTACCGTCACCCGCCCGGTGCCGCCCTCGCTGTCGGCATCGCCGCCGATCCAGAGGCCGTCGGCGTTACCGTCGCCGCTGTCGTCCTGGATCAGCAACCGTCCGCCGTCGGCGATCTCCACCTGGCCGGTGCCAGTCCGCCCGACGAAAACCTGGGCATCGCCGGCACTCCCCGCGGCGGCAGTATCCAGCACGCGCACCTCCGCACCGCCGCGGATGCTGAGGCGGCCGGAGCCGGCGTCACCGACCGTCAGCCCTCGCGCATTCCCGTCGCCCCCACCGATCGTCCAGCGCGACCCGAAGTCCTGCACCATCGAGGAGCCGAGGCCACCGCTCTGGCGACCGAGAATTGCCCCTTCCCCGCTGACGATGGCGTCACCGCCGGAGAGGCTTAGCGCTCCAGAAGCCGTGTCTCCGATGATCAGGAGCGGAGAAACACCGGGCGTGCCGATCACGTCGCCGGTCGCATCCCCGTCGCCGTCTCCACCTCCTTGCCCGCTCACAACCGTGAGCCGCAGTGCCTCGTCCCCGTTGTCGAGGTTTACGACCTCCACCCGGAACGAGCGATCTGTGTCGATCTCGGTCAGGTTGAGCGTATCGAATGCATCGGCGATCGAGTCGGCGACGATGATGTCGAAAGTGTCGCCGACGGCCGGGATGAATCCGTCGATCAGCGTCACGTTGAGCGTTCCGCCGAGGGCGGCGTCACCATTTACGACGAGCTGGTCGAATGCGGTCTCGCCGGTCCCGCCAACCTCGACGTTGACCGTGCCCGTCTCGAGCGCCAGATCACCATCGACGGTTATCCGGCCCGCCGACAGCCCTGGGTTGATCGTCCCGCCCGCGAGGGAGACGTCGCCGACCAGAGAGCCGTTTCCGTTGACGGTCGCACTCAGCAGATAGATGTCACCGGCCCGGACGCTGCCACCCGCCTGCAGGGTGACCGTACCTTCCCCACGATTGGCGATCGGTGTCTCGGTCGAGGCGTTGTAACCTCCGCCCACCACCAGGACGGCGCCGGCATCCCATAGAGAGTTCGCCCCGTTCACCGTGGCGAAGCCGCTCGAGCCGGCAGCTTCGCCCATTACCGAGATGCCCTGGCCCTCGTTCACGACCTGAGCGCCGTCGGAGATGTTGAGCCTGCCGATCCCCTCCTGACCGATCGACGTACGGACGCCATCGCCCTGGACCGTGAATCGGGCGTTCGCACCCTCTATGTTCAGGACCCCTTCCCCATCGGCGCTCCCACCGAGGCTGATCGCACCCGGAAGTCCGTCGCCGCCGGGATCTCCGGTGCCGTCCAGTGTCACCGTGCCGTTCACGATGTTCATCGCGCCATCGTCGAAGCGCCCAACCGAGAGCGAGGGCCCCCTGCCGTCGCCCACTCCTTCGAGTTGGACCGAGCCCCCGGAGGTCACGTTCACGCTTCCCTGGGCGCGGTGGCCGATCGCGAGATCCTGCGCCGTCGCATTGCCGCCGTTCTCGACGTTGAGCGTGCCGGCGCCGGCATTGCCGACGATGATGCCGCCGGCGCCGTCGACGAGGAGTTGTGAGCCTGACCCGTTCACGGTGACGGTCCCGGTGCCTTGCGGAGCCGAAGCGTCGTTCGTGCCGATCGAGATGAAGCGAGCCTGTCCGGTGCTCGAACCGATATCGAGCTCGAGCGTCCCGCCTTCGGTGATCGAAACGGTAGCGGGGGCGCTTCTGCCGACAATGATCGCCCCGGCGCCCGAGCCCGCTTGTACCAGCACGGAAGAGCCGGCGCCCGAGATGCTGAGATTGGCGCTGCCGCCGGTTGCGCCCGACAGAATGAGAGCCGACTGAATGGCGTCCGATCCGTCGAGGATGACGGAGCCGCCGTTATCGACCCGTAGGCTCCCTTCGCCGCCACGGCCGATATCGATCTCGACTAACCCATTGGCAGCGGTGCTGGTCAGCGACAGCGTGCCGCCGGAGACGGTTGCCTGCCCCGTGCCGCCGGTCTGGCCGATGCGGAGATCGACGTCCCCGCCGGAGGCCTCCAACTCCATAAGGGCATCGTTGCTCACCGTAAGGGAGCCGTTGCCACCATTCGTGCCGACGCTGACGAAAATGGCGTTCCCGGCTACACGGACGAGAGAATTGGCATCCTCTACGGAGAGCGATCCGCTCCCGCCGGCGGCCGCGGCATCGCCACCGATCGTGAGGCCGTCGATCCCGCTATCGGCGCTGCGGTCCTCGACGAGGAACGTGGCGCCCGTACGGACCTGCACCGTACCGTTGCCGGCCCGTCCGATCAGGGCAATGGCGTCCTGAAAATCGCCCGGAGCCTCAGGGGTATTGTCGAGAACCCTGACCAGCGCCTGGTTTTCGATGGTCAGCGTGCCGGTGCCGCTGAGACCAACGGCAAGTCCGTCGCCTCCACCGGTGCCGCCACCGACCGTCCAGGACGAGCCGGCGCCGCTGACGCGAACCGTTCCGATCGCTTCTGCATCCTGCCCGACGATCGCGCCGATCTCCGTCACGACTCCGTCGCCCGCCGAGACGGTGAGATTGCCGCTCCCCGTCTGGCCAACGATCAGGGTCTCGTCGGTGCCTGGAACACCGACGACATCGCCGGTCACCTCAATCGCCATGTAATCCCCCGTCCCCGTACGGCATCTCAACCCATCCGGCCACTTGAAGCCGAACCCGGACCGCGCGTAAGCCACAATTTTGCGGCGAAATGTAGCTGTCTACACCTTCCGCCGTCGAGAGCTTAAGCAAATCGGGGCCTGGCTGTGCCCACGCCCACTTCGTGCTAGAAGGTGCACAGAGGTGCTGAGGCCAGGTTAACAAGGAAGAGAAATGACCGACTCCATCGTCCTTACCGACGTCGACGCTCGCGGCGTGGCGACGATCACGCTGAACCGCCCCGAGGTTCACAACGCCTACAACGCAGAGATGATCCAGGGCCTCATCGACGCTGCCGGCGCCGTCGCCACAGACGATTCGGTGCGCGTCGTGGTGATCCGAGGCAACGGCAAGCACTTCCAGGCCGGCGCAGATCTGAAATGGGTGAAAGCCAACAGGGACCTCACCGAAGCCGAGAACCTGGTCGTTTCCATGAACACGACGAACGCGGTCCGCGGTCTGAACCAGCTTCCGAAACCGACGATCGCGCTGGTGCACGGCGGCTGCTTCGGCGGAGGCATCGGCATGATTTCGGCGTGCGACGTGGTGATCGCGTCCGAGGAGACGATCTTCGCGATCACCGAAACGCGCTGGGGCCTGGTCGCGTCGCCCATCATCCCGCAGCTCAACGCCCGCATGGGCCTGAAGAATGTCCGGCGCTATGCGATGTCGAGCGAGCGTTTCGGCGCGGCGCGCGCCAAGGAGCTCGGCCTTGTCGACGAAGTGTGCGCGACCGGCAAACTGGACGAGGCGGCGGAACCGATCATCGAAGCCTTCCTCCTGGCCGGCCCCGACGCCATGGCGCAGACGAAGCTGCTCGCGCTCGAGCTCGCCGGGCAGCTCGTCGACGACCCGCTCGCCGACAAGCTCGCCCGCCACCACGCGGCCAAGCGGATGAGCCCCGAGGCCTCGGAAGGGCTCGACAGCTTCATCGAGAAGCGGCAGCCATCCTGGTACCCGGCCGCCTGACAGCAGCCGGCACCATGCCGGACGGAGCGCGCCAGATCGGCATCAGCCGGATCAAACCCGGCGACCCGGGCCTCGCGGCACGTCTCCGCCGGGAGATCGAGGGCGAGGTGCTGTTCGACCGCTTCGACCGCGGCCGCTACAGCACCGATGCCTCGATCTACCAGATCGAACCGGTGGGGGTGATCCGGCCCAGGTCGATCGCGGACGTCGAAGCGGCGATCTCGATCGCGCGCGAGGAGGGCGTGCCCGTTCTCGCCCGCGGCGGCGGCACCAGCCAGGCCGGACAGACCGTCGGCGAGGCGCTGGTGATCGACACCAGTCGATATCTGAACGCCGTGCTCGACCTGGATCTGGAAGGGCGGCGGATCACGGTCGAGCCGGGTGCCATCCTCGGGCAGATCAACAAGACCCTCGCCCGGCACGGCCTCTTCTTCCCCGTAGACATTTCCACCGCCAGCCGCGCGACGATCGGCGGCATGGCGGCCAACAATTCGTGCGGCTCGCGCTCGATCCGCTACGGCAACATGGTCCACAACGTGTTGTCGCTGAAGGCAATCCTCGCCGACGGCACGACGCACGCATTTGGCCCAGTGCCGGGCAATCTCGGAGATGCCGACTTCGACCCGCGCACGCTCGATCTCGCGCAGCGCATGCGCGCGCTGGCAGCGCGCGAGGCCGACGAGATCGCCCGCCGGGTGCCGAAGGTCCTGCGGCACGTCGCCGGCTACAATCTGCACACGGTCGACCCCGCCGGCCACAATCTGGCCCACCTGCTGGTCGGATCCGAAGGCACGCTGGGTTTCTTCACAGAGATCGAGCTTCCCCTGCAGCCGCTGCCCGCGCACCGGGTCCTCGGCGTCTGCCACTTTCCCCGCTTCCACGATGCGATGGCGGCCACCCAGCACATCGTCGGCCTCGGTCCGGACGCGGTGGAGTTGGTCGATCGAACCATCATCGAATTGTCGGGGCGGATGGGCCAATTTCGCGCCACGGTGCAACGAGCCGTGCGCGGCGAGCCGGATGCCCTTCTCCTGGTCGAGTTCGCCGGCGACGAATTCGATCATGTGCGGCGCAAGCTCGATGACCTCACCGCGCTGATGGGGGACCTCGGCTTCCCTGACAGTGTCGTCCGCGCCGAGGAAGCAGAGTTCCAGCGTGCCATCTGGAGCGTTCGGGAAGCGGGCCTCAATATCGTCATGTCGATGAAGGGCACTGGGAAGCCCGTCTCGTTCATCGAGGACTGTGCGGTTCCGCTGGAGCACCTCGCAGAGTTCACGGATCGTCTCACCGCGGTATTCGACAAGCATGGCACACGCGGCACGTGGTACGCGCACGCCTCGGTCGGCCTCCTGCATGTGCGCCCCATCCTCAACCTCAAGGAGGAAGACGGCGCTCGGAAGATGCGCGCCATTGCCGAAGAAGCCTTCGCCATGGTGCGCGAATACAAGGGCTCCCATTCGGGCGAGCACGGTGACGGTCTCATACGATCCGAATTCCACGAGGTGATGCTCGGGGGCCGCTTGGTGCGCGCCTTCGAGGAGGTGAAGGATACGTTCGATCCCGGGAACCTGTTCAATCCCGGGAAGATCGTGCGCGTGCCGCGCATGGACGACCGCTCGCTGTTCCGCTACCGGCCGGAATATTCGCCCCTGCCCATCGAGACCGCCCTTGACTGGAGCGCCTGGGGCGGCTTCGCCGGCGCGGCAGAGATGTGCAACAACAATGGCACCTGCCGGAAGATGGAGCCGGGCGTGATGTGCCCCTCCTTCCGCGCCACACAGGACGAACAGCATCTCACGCGCGGCCGCGCCAACACGCTTCGTCTCGCCCTGACCGGGCAGCTCGGACCCGAGGCCCTGACCTCGGACGAGATGTTCGAGACGATGGATCTCTGCGTCGGCTGCAAGGGCTGCCGGCGCGAATGTCCGACCGGCGTCGACATGGCGCGGATGAAGATCGAGTTTCTCCACCACTACAAGTCTCGCCATGGCTGGTCGCTCAAGGACCGGTTGATCGGCTACCTGCCTCGCTACGCCGGCCGGGCGGCACGCCTGGCGCCGCTGCTGAACCTTCGTGATTCACTGCCAGGAGTGGCGGCCCTCGCGGAGCGCTTCACCGGGTTCAGCGCCAACCGGTCGATGCCGCGCTGGAGGAACAGGCCCTTCCGGCCGCCTCCCGGCGGAGAGCTGGTGGGCGACGGCCGGGACGTCGTCCTTCTGGCCGACACCTTCAATGCGGCGTTCGAGCCGGAGAACCTCGTGGCCGCGATGCGCGTGCTCGGCGCCGGCGGCTATCACGTGCACACGCCGACAGCACCCGGCGCGCGGCGGCCCTTGTGCTGTGGCCGAACGTTTCTCTCGGTGGGAATGGTCGACGAGGCCCGAACCGAGGCACGCCGCACGCTTTCGGCGCTGAAATCCTACGTCGAGGCGGGCGTGCCGGTGATCGGCCTCGAGCCCGCATGCCTGCTCTCGCTCCGGGATGAGTTCCACGCTCTGATCCCCGGTCCGGAAACAGAGGCGCTCTCGGAGCAGACGTTCCTTATGGAGGAGTTCATTGCCGCCGAAAGCGATCGTGGGCGCCTCTCGCTCCCGCTAAACCGTTTGCCGGCATCTCGCGCGATGGTTCATGGGCACTGCCACCAGAAGTCGTTCGGAGCCGTCGATTCCATCCTGACGACCCTCCGTCTCGTGCCCGGCCTCGAGCCCAAGCCGATCGAAGCGGGTTGCTGCGGCATGGCCGGTGCTTTCGGCTATGAAGCCTCGCACTACGACGTCTCGATGAAAATGGCGGAAGCGGCCCTGCTTCCGGCTGTCCGGGCCGAATCGGAAGGCAGCCTGATCGTCGCCGACGGCACGAGCTGCCGACATCAGATCCGGGACGGCGCGGCCGTCGAAGCGCTTCACACAGTCCGCGTTCTCGAATCTGCCCTATCGGTCTGAAGGCCGAGGCCCAGTTTTGCAGGGCTTTTGGGATGCCGGCCGCCGGTCGCCATGAGTTCTATGAGAATTGGTCGAAATGGTGACCTTTCCCACAGCATTAGAAAGTTTTTCATCGTGGCATGAGATTGTAATGTTCGTGCGGGGGCCGACCGGAACATAGTCCGAAGTTGCTGCACGAGACGCCAGTTCGCTGCTCCCGCGGCTGCGTCCCCGTGGTCCGGCGGGAAACCAAGGATGGTGGCACCTGCCATCGATGACGGACATATGTGGTGCGGCTTTCCGGTTGCGCGGAACCGGTTCTGGGGGGCCCTCCTAGGGCCCCCTTCTATTTGCGCTATTCGGCCGCGGCGCCGGCGAGCTGTCGCGTGACGAGGTGAGCGTAGAGCCCTCCTTTCGCCAGAAGAGCGGCGTGGCTGCCGCACTCGGCGATGCGGCCCTTCTCCATGACGACGATCATGTCTGCGTTTCGGATCGTCGAAAGCCTGTGCGCGATCACGATCGTGGTCCGGTGTTCCATCAAACGGTCGAGCGCGCGCCGCACCGCCAGTTCGCTAACCGCGTCGAGGTGGGAGGTGGCTTCATCGAGGATGAGGATCGGCGCGTCCTTCAGAAAAGCGCGCGCGATCGCAATCCGCTGGCGCTGCCCCCCCGACAAATGCGCCCCTCGCTCGCCGACGATCGTGTCGAGCCCGTTGGGAAGCTGCGAGACGAAATCGCTGAGAGCGGCGTCAGACAGCGCTTTCTCCAGCTCGACTTCGGTCGCATCCGGCTTGGCGATCAGGATGTTGGACCGGAGGCTGTCGTTGAAGAGGTAAGTGTCCTGGGCCACCAGGGCGATCCGCTGCCGCAACTCGTCGAGCCGGTACTCGCGGAGATCGTGCCCGTCGATGCGAAGAGCGCCGGAGTCGGGATCCCAGAAGCGAAGCAGTAACTGCGCTACCGTCGTCTTGCCGGCGCCGGAGGGCCCGACGATGGCGACGGTGCTCCCCGCCGGCGCCGCGAACGACACGCCGCACAAAGCCGATGTCTCTCTGCCGGGATAAGTGAATACGACTTCATCCAGCTCGACTGCCGCCGCCGAACCATCCCTGCGGGCGGCGTTTACGCCGGGTCCGTCCTGAACCGGCACCGGCTCCTTGTGCACGCCGTAGAGGCGTCGCGTCGCGGCCAGGGTGTCGGCGAGCCGCCTTCCGACCTCGCCGATCTCCGAGACCGGCAGGAAGGACGCCATTGCCAGCAGTGTCAGCAGAGGCAGAACGGCCGAGTCCATGCTTCCCTGCGAGACCATAACAGCTCCAGTCACCACGACGGCGAGCCCGCCGAGCCCGGTTGCCGCATCGAGCGTCACCTTCTGGAGGGTGAGATCTCGGAAGAACGGCATCCGCGCGTCGAGGTGCGATCGTCCCAATGCGTCGAAGTCGCGGCCACGCCGGGCTTCCTGGCCGAACGCCACGATTTCCGACACCCCCTGAGCTGTGTCGACCGCGTGGGCGTTCAGCTCGGCCAGCGCCTCGCGTGATCGGCTGCCGGCTTCGTCGACGCGGCGACGCAGAAGGATGGGGCCAATCCCGACCGCCAGCAGAAACGGCAGCAACGCCACGGCTAGCGGCCAGCCAAACGCGAGCAGCGTGGCTACCACGGCACCCGGAACGAGGATGGCGACGAAAGCCGGAGCGATGGTATGGGCGAAGAAATACTCGACCAGCTCCACGTCCTGCGTCGCGAGGCCGACCAGATCTCCCGTGCGACGTCGGGTAAGGTAAGCGGGGGCGAGCGCGTCCAGCTTGTCGAAGAGGGCGATCCGCATCTCCGCGAGAAGCCGGAACGCGACATCGTGTGAGACCCACGATTCGACCCAATGAAGAACGGCCGTCATCGGGGCAACCACGGCTAGAACCGCAAGATACAGACCGAAGGGCTCGCCGTTCTTGAGAGCGGCGACCGTAAGACCGCCGGCGACACCGACCCCGATCAGCGTAACCACCCGGGCGATCCCGAGGAGCAGCGTTGCAATCAGCTTGTTCCTCCAGGGTGCGACCAGGCGCAGTAATACGCCCATCGTTTCGCCCCACCCCATTCCTTCGGCCCGCAGCACCGCCTCGGTGGGCGCGAACTGCGCCTCGGCCTCGGCGGCGGTGACGGCGTCTTCGCGCGCCAACGCGGGCAATTCCGCGGCCTCGGGAACCTGATCGATCGTGCGACTGCCTGATGCTTCCTTGGCCTGCTCGGACATCAGCCGCCAGTAAGCGCCGCGACGTTGCATCAACTCGCGATGCGTCCCGCTCTCTGCGACCCGCCCTCCTTCGAGTGCGAGAATCCTGTCGGCATCGATCACGCTCGACAGCCGGTGGGCGAAGATCAGGGTCGTCCTGCCTTGCATCAGGCGTCCCAGCGCTTCCTGGATCAGCCATTCGTTCTCGGCATCGACCGACGAGAGAGCTTCGTCCAACACCAGCACCGGCGCGTCACGCAGGATCGCACGCGCGATGGCGATGCGCTGGCGCTGCCCGCCCGAAAGCCGGATGCCACGCTCGCCGATGATCGTCGCGTAGCCGTGCGGCAATGCTCGGATGAACTCGTGGGCATTGGCGGCGGCGGCCGCTGCTTCGATGTCCGCGCGGCTCGCATCGGGATTGCCGAAGCGAATGTTCTCCTCGACCGAGCCATGGAAGAGAAAAGTATCCTGGCCTACCACGGCAATTCGCTTGCGAAACTCGCCGAGCGGAAGCCGGCGCAGATCCTCTCCGCCGAAGCTGACCACCCCCTCGGTGGGGTCGTAGAGACGAAGCAGCAGCCGGACGATCGACGACTTTCCGCTGCCGCTGGGGCCGACGATCGCGACGCGCTCGCCCGCCGCGACCTGGAAGCTGAGCCCGGTATGCGTTGGCGCGCGACCACCGGGATAGGCGAAGGTGACGTTCTCGAACGAGATCGTCGGCTCGAGCTCGCCGATCGAGCCTTCGCCATTTCCCTCGTCCCGGACGAGCGGCTCCGCCGCGAGCAGTCTCGCCACGCCCTCGGCCGCCGAAAGACCGACCATGCCGTTGTGCAGCAGCGTGCTCAGCTCGCGCAGCGGCCGAAACGCCTCCGTCCCAAGCATCAGGATGATGACGAGCGTACCGAGCGCCATCTCGCCGTCGACGACCCGCATCGCGCCGATGGCGAGCGCCACGGCCGCGCCTATGGCAATTCCCGCCACGGTGATGCCGTGGGTCAGCGCATTGCTCGCCAGCACCCACATCGTCGTGCGGAACACCTCGCGGGCGCGTTCCGCGAGGCGCCTGCCCCGCTCCCGGCTCTGCCCGAACGCCTTCAGCGTCGCCAGGCCCTGAATGGCATCAAGAAACTCTGCGGCGAACGAGCCGTAGGCGTTGCGGCGCCGGAGCGCATGCCGCCGGTTCCAGCGATGAAACACCGAGGGCGCCACCAGGGTAGCGAGAGCGGCTACGAGGAACACCGTAGCGACCGGCACATCCAGGAAGGTCATGAACCCGAACAGTGCTATCGGGGTCAGGGCAGCGATCGCGACCTGCGGCAGATACTGGCCGAAATAGGTCTCCAGCTGCTCGACCCCGTCGACGAGGGACAGAGTGACGTCGCCCGAGCGCTCCTGATTGACGAAAGCCGGCCCGAGAAGCACCAGATGGTCATAGAGGCGCCGCCGGATCACGCCTTGCACCAGACCGGCGGTGCGGTGCGCCACCATGTCTTTCGCATATTGCAGCACGCCGCGCAGCAGAACGACCACGATGATGGCGCCCGTCAGGGCGGCGAGCTCCTCCGCCGGCGCGCCCTGGTAGATCCGGGCGATCAGCCAGCCGAGCATCGCCAGGCGGCCGATCGCGAATACCGAGGCCGCGAAGCCCAGTGCGACGCTGAGGGCCATCTGCCCCCGCACACCTTCGGTGAAGCGCCAGAGGCGCGCATCGAAGTACATTCCCGCTCCTTCCGATCTCGATCGCGGCCGGGCTCAGGCCGTCAGGCCGGCGCGTCGGCGGAGGCCATCGTCGTTCACGCTCAGCTCCTGACCGGAAAGGTCCGCGGCGGCGTCGGTGCAGAGCCAGGCGATGATCCGGCTCGGCGTTCGGACCGGAAGCAGCTTCTCGCGCGGGATCTGGCTGATCGGATTGATTCCGGAGGCGCGGATCGTGACCTGCATGTCCGTATCGGTCGTGCCCGGCTGAAAGCCATAGACGCGAATGCCGTTCGCCAGCTCCTCGAGCGCGATCGAACGCGTGAGCATCGCCATGCCTGCCTTCCCGGCGCAGTAGGCGCTCCATCCCTCGAGTGGCCGGAAAGCAGCGCCGGAGCTGACGTTGACGATGATACCGCCTCCGGCCTTCTTGAAGACGGGCAGCACAGCCCGAACGCAGTTGTAGGCTCCGATCAGATTGATGGTGATGTTTCTCGCCCATTCCGCCGGATCCGACGTCTCGATCCGGGCGATCGGGTCGATGACGCCTGCATTGTTGATCAGGATCGACGGACTCCCGAGGGACCGCTCGCACTGGCGCACCGCCTCGACCACGCCGTCATAGTCGGTGACGTCGCAGGCAAGGGCAATCGCCCGGCCGCCATCAGCCTCGATTTCACGGGCGACCCGTTCGCATGCATCGCGACGTCTGGCGACAATGACTACGGCCGCGCCTTCCTTTGCCAGCGCGCGGGCAGCACCTTCGCCGATGCCGCCATTGCCGCCGGTCACCAAGGCGACGCGCCCCGCTAGATCAGCCATCCCACAGACCTCCACTCCATGCGGAAAGTGCTCGTTCGGTCGAGGCCGATGTATCCCCGCAACCGCCTCGGAACGGGCGAAGAGGTACCGCGCAGCGGTCGTCGGCAGTCCCGCCCGACGAAAACTCTAATCCGGCCAGCCTTCGGGCGAAACCTTCGCGGTCTTTTCAGAGCGGTCGTAGAGTGTGAGTATCCCCACGCATCAGGAGCAGCTCCGATGTCCATTACGCTCTGCGAAAATTTCCGCGCGATGTTCTATGCGCCCTTCTACGCGGCGCACGCGCTCGGTGCGTACGAAGCGGAAGGCGTCGACGTGGTACTGGCGGAGTCGCCGACGCCCGGTGCGACCATTTCGGCGCTCAGGCGCGGCGAAGCGGATGTCGCGTGGGGTGGACCGTTACGCGTGCTGATGCATCATGACCAGGACTCGGATTGCGACCTCGTCTGTTTCTGCGAGGTGGTGACTCGCGATCCCTTCTTCCTGATCGGACGGGAGCCGAACCCTGCATTTCGCTTTCGCGACCTGGTCGGACCGAGTGTGGGAATCGTGTCGGAAGTCCCGACGCCGTGGCTCTGCCTGCAGGAGGATATGCGCCAGGCCGGCATAGATCCGGAAGCGATCGATGCCGTTTCCAGCCGCACCATGCCCGAGAACGCGGATGCATTGCGCGCAGGCGCGGTCGACGTGGTTCAGCTCTTCCAGCCGTATGCCGAGGAACTGCTGCGCAGCGGCGCCCATCTCTGGTATGCCGCCGCCGACCGAGGTCACACGGCCTATACCTCGTTCTATACCCGCCGCGCGACGTTGGCAGAGCGACGTGACGAGCTCCTGGCGATGACGCGGGCCATCTATCGAGTGCAGAAATGGCTGCAAGATCATGACGGCTCCGCGGTGCACGCCGCCGTGGAAGCCTACTTCCCGCAGGCTGACGGGGGAATCATGGCGGCGGCGATCGACCGGTACCGAAGCCTCGGCGTCTACGGCCGAAACCCGATCCTGCCGCGCGACGGCTTTGACCGACTGCGGCGGAGCATGATCGAGAGCGGCTTCATCGCCAAGGGCGCGGAGTTCGAGCAGTGCGTTGACAACAGCCTGGCCGAAGCCGTCATCGCGGTCGATCCGCCGCCCCTGTGAAGACTCAGGCCCTCTTCATCGCCGTGTAATCGATCGGCTGCATCCGGTCGATCGCCTGCTGGGCCGGGGGCATCGGGTATTTGAGGCCGGTCGCGCAGTTGAACAGCACCGCCTCTTCGTCCTTGCGGATCCGCCCATCGAGGAGTGCTGCCTTGTAGGCGGCATAGGTCGCCGCCCCCTCCGGACAGAGAAGCAGCCCCTCTTCCCGGGCCATCTCCGTCTGGGCGGCCTCGATCGCTGCATCGTCGACGGCGATGGCGAAACCGCCGCTCTCGCGCACGGCGCGGAGGATCAGGAAATCGCCCACCGCTTGCGGCACCCGGATGCCCATGGCGATCGTCTGGGCATCTTCCCAGCGGGTCGCGTGCTCCTCGCCTGCTTCCCAGGCGCGCACCATCGGCGCGCAGCCCGTCGCCTGAACCGCCACCATGCGCGGCCGCTTGGAGCCGATCAGACCGATCTTCTCCAGCTCGTCGAAGGCCTTCCACATGCCGATTAGACCGGTGCCACCGCCGGTAGGATAGAGAATGACGTCGGGAACGCGCCAACCCAGCTGCTCCGCCAGCTCGAGCCCCATCGTCTTCTTGCCTTCGATCCTGTAGGGCTCTTTCAGGGTGGAGGTGTCGAACCAGCCCATTTCGGCGGTCCCGCCGCCGACGATCTTCCCGCAATCGTCGATATAGCCGTTGACGCGCCAGACCTTGGCTCCCTGCAGAGCGATCTCGCGCACGTTCACCTCCGGCGTGTCGGCGGGGCAGAAGACATAGGCTTCCAAGCCCGCCCGCCGACAATAGGCGGCGAGTGCGGCACCCGCGTTGCCATTGGTGGGCATCGCCATGCGCTTCACGCCGAGCTCTTTCGCCATGGAAACCGCCATGACGAGGCCCCGCGCCTTGAAAGATCCCGTCGGCAGCCGCCCCTCGTCCTTCACCAGCAGGCCCGAGGCGCCGAGAGAGCGCTCGACGGTCGGGCAACCGAGCACCGGGGTCATCGTTTCGCCCAGGGTCACGATGTTGGCCGTACTGCGCACCGGCAGCAATTCCCGGTAGCGCCACATCGTCGGCGCTCTTTGCGCCAGCGCGTCCCTGGTAAGCGCGGCCCGCACGGCGCCGAGGTCGTAGCGGACCAGCAGCGGCTTGCCGGCATTCGACAGATTGTGCAGGCGATCGGCGTCGTAGCGCTCGCCGGTGTAGCCGCACTCCAGGTGCGTGACGAAAGTCTCGCTCTCGGGGATGCCGTGAAGAGCCTCGTACATCGCCAGCCTCGCTCGCCCGTGGTGGTCAGCACTTCCTGCTTATCCGCCGGGCCGCTTCGCGTCCAGCCGCGCGCTGTTGACCGGGGCACGTCGGCGTGCCGTATGATCGGGGGAATGTCAGCCTGAGGGACCGGAACATGCGCATTGCCATCGCCGGATTCGAGCTCGAATCCGTCACCTTCCTGCCGGAACAGACTGACATTCCGGATTTCGAGTTCGGCGCGCGTCGCGGCGATGACGTGATCGAAGGCCTCCGCGGCACCAATACGGTGATCGGCGGATTCATCAAGGTCTGCGATGCCGAAGGTGTCGAGGTCGAAGGCATTGTCTCGGTGGGCGCCGGAGCGGCGGCCGCCGCGAGTGATGCCGCCTGGGTGAAGTACACCACGGAGATCGTCGAAGGCCTTAGAGCCCTGAAGGGCAAGGTCGACGGTCTCCTGATCTTCCTGCATGGCGCCCTTGCCACGCCGACCCGACTCAAGGCCGATGCAAGCGTTCTGGAAGCCATCCGCGCCGAAGTCGGGCCCGACTTTCCGATCGGCGCAGGGATGGATCTGCACGGCAATCTCGGCCCGGAGGTTATCGGCGGGGCAACCGTCGTCTGCGGCTACCGACACAGCCCCCACACCGATATGGGCCAGACGGGAGAGCGGACCGCCTCGATCCTGATTCGCTCGATGCGCGGCGAGATCAGACCGACGATGGCGATCGCCAAGCCTGGGATCATGCTGCCCTCGATCTTCACGGCGACGTCACTTCGTCCGCTCGCCGATCTGATCGCGGAAGCGCGGGAATGGGAGAAACAGGACGGCGTGCTCGACGTCTCGCTCTTCTGTGGCTTCGCCTATGCCGACGTGCCGGATTGCGGCATGTCGGTCGTTGCCGTCACCGACGGCGACCCCATGCTTGCCCGGGAGATCGCGCACGAGCTTTCCGCAAGGGCAGAGAGCCTGCGCCACCAGCTCTTCAAGCGCGAACTGGTCCACGATGTAGCCGGCGGGCTCGACCGGGCGATGGCGCTGGCCGAGCAACCATCCCCGGACGGCGGCAGGAAGCCGGTCGTTCTGCTGGAGCACGCCGACCGCATGAACGATTCCACCTACACGTTGCGAGAGATGCTGGCGCGGGGGATCAAGCGGGCAATGGTCCCCTATATGTGGGATCCGGCCGCGGCCGAAGCCTGCATCGCCGCCGGAGAAGGCTCGACCGTCACCCTCAGTCTCGGCGGGAAGAGCTCGCCCAAGGCTGGCGATCCGCTCGAGGTCACGGGCAAGGTGGTCTATGCCGGGCACAAGACCTACAGGATCACAGGTCCGCTGCGAACCGGCATGCTGAACGACCTCGGTCCGACTGCCCTGATTGATCTCGGCGGCATCCTCGTGAGCATCATCTCGGTCCAGTACTCGGCGATCGATCGTGACCCGTTCGACCAGTTCGGGCTCAGGATCGAGGATTTCGACTACGTCCTGCTCCGCTCGAAGACCCACTTCCGCCACGTCTGGGAGCCGCTCTCGCGCGAGATCGTCATCGTCGATACGCCCGATTGGGGCCCGGCCGATCTGCCGTCCCTCCCCTACCGTCATATCCCGCCCGGCGTCTTTCCGGTGACGCGGAGCGACTGAACCCGTCTTAGGCTGCCTCGCCCTTCATCCCCTCGTCCTCTGCAGCTTGCGGCTCCCGCTTCGGCTTCGCCTCCACCATGAGGATCAGCGGGATCACCGCCAGCGTTGCCAGGGTGAAGAGGGCAAAGGCGTTCAGATATCCGATCAACGTCGCCTGCCGGGTGATCTCGACGCTGAGGCCGGCGAGGCCTGTCACCGTATCGAGGCTCCAGGCCCCGGCGGCGAAGTCGGCAGTTGCAGGATCGTGATAGGGCGATGCGAACTCCGTCATACGCGCATAATTGCTGGCGCCGCTGCGCGCGATCACGGTGACGCACAGCGAGATGAACAGGCTGCTGCCGAGATTGCGCATGAGGTGGAACACAGCAGATGTCTCGGCGAGATGCCGCGGGTCGAGTGTCGCGAACGTAGCGATCACGAGGGGGACCCAGAGGACCCCGACGGACAGCCCCTGCATCCAACTGGTGATCGAGACCAGCTCGCGGGTCGTGTTCATGTCGAAGCCCATCATGATCCAGCCGGACCAGGCCTGGATCAGAAAGCCCACGACCATGCCGAAGCGAGGATCGAACTTCGCGACATAGATGGCGAGGAAGAAGCCGCAGAGCGCGCCTGCACCGCGCCAGGCGATCAGCTCGCCGATGATGTCGACCGGATAGCCCATGAGGTTCTGCAGCATTGGCGGCAGCAGCACCATCGGCGTGAAGTTGAGCATGCCGTAGATGGTGACGATGATCAGGCCGAGCGAATAATTCCGGTTTAGAAGGAGCCGGAGGTTCAGAAACGGTCGATCGGACAGGAGACCGTGGACAAAGAACACGTAGAGGCCCAGCGCTGACGCCGCAGCGAGCGCGATGATGAAGGCCGAGTCGAACCAATCTAGCCGCTGTCCGCGATCCATCATTAGCTGGAAGGCGGCGACCGCGACCATCAGCGAGAGGAACCCGACCCAGTCGAGCCGTGCCGTGGCGAGTCGGCCGCGGTCGGGGAGGATCGCAGCGAGGCCGACCCACGACACCACGCCCACCGGGAAGAGCATGAAAAAGGCCCAGCGCCAGTTATAGACCTCGGCCAGATAGCCGCCGAGGACCGGCCCGATCACCGGACCGATGACCACGCCCATGCCGAAAATAGACGTGACGGTGCCGTGTTGTCGTCGCGGAAAGGTATCGAGGATGATCGCCTGGGCGAGCGGCGTCATCGGGGCACCGAACGCTCCCTGCATCACCCGCCAGAGGATCAACTCCTCCAGCGACGTGGCTGCCCCGCAGAGAAACGTCGAGAGGGTGAAGCCGCCGAGCGCCCAGAGCACCACCTGTCGCCGGCCGAAACGCGCCACCAGCCACCCCGTCATGGGGGTCGCCATCGCCGTCGCGAGGATGTTAAGGGTGACGACCCAGGAAATCTCCTCCTGCGTCGCCGACATGGCGCCCTGCATCTGCGGAAGGATCACGCCCACTACCAGCACCGTCGTGCCGTAGAGCGTCGAGGCGAGCGTGAGGATGACGAGCAGCGATACCCGATAGGCAGCGCTGGCTTCCGAGGCGGAAGAACCTTCGGTCACGGATGCCATCGATCACCGGAAGGGCGGAGCGGTGGTCCTGGCTGCATTGATGAAGGATATGTCGGGCGCCGGCAGGTCAGAGACCGCCGCCGCTTTTCCGACTCAGAGCGCGTGCTGCCAGGCCTCCGGTATGATCGCATAACTGTCCCCACGCCGGGCGATGTGGGAGAACCCGGGAAAGTGGGTGTGCATGCCGGTGATCAGCAGACGCTCGCTCGCGGCCATGTCCAGCGTCTTCCGGCGGCTCTCGATCGCCATGTCCGAATCCGTGTCGAAGGCGATCGCCACCTCGGGTCGCGGCACCTGCAGCTCGGGCACGTGCACCGTATCGCCCCAGATCAGCAGCGATTCGTCGCCTGAATTGATCAGGTAGGTCGTATGGCCGGGCGTATGCCCCGGACGCGGGATCGCGGTGACGCCGGGAAAGACCTCGCCGCCGGTAAAGAGGCGCATCCGGTCCTTGTACGGCGCCATCTGTTCGCGCGCGGCCCCGAAGAACATCGCCTGCTCCCGTTCGGTGCCCTTGGCCATGGCGGCATCGTCCTGCCAGTGCGCCGGCTCCTTTTCGTGGCAGACGAGCTCGGCATTCGGGAACAGCCGCTCTTTCGTCTGCTTGTCGGCGAGGCCGCAGGAATGGTCGGGATGCATATGCGTCAGGAGGATCGTGTCGATCTCCGCCGGATCCACACCCGCTGCCCTCAAATTGCGAAGCTGCCACCCTCCGGTCGGCGCCATATAGGTGCCGCAGCCGGTATCGACGATTGCCTTCCGCCCCTTGGAGTGGATCAGGAAGGTATTCACAGATGTGCGCCTGGCAGGCCGGAAATTCTCCGCGAGCAGCCGCCGGCCTTCCTCGTGATCGATGTTCTTCAGGACGTCCAGATTGCCGTCGAGATAGCCGTCGCTGATCGCCGTGACGACGATGTCGCCGATCTTCCGATGGTAGACGCCGGGGATCTGCTCTGTGGGCGCTTCGCTCATGGCCGTGTTCCTCTTCGGCTGGGGCTGTTCAGACAAGTTCTATCGAGCCGGGTCGTCGCTGAAAAGCGGTAGACAGCTCGAGCGCGAGCCGCGACTCTTGCTGCGCGATGATAACGGCGTGTGCACGGGGAAGCAGATGGTTGGCGAGCTGGAGCATTCCTTGCGCAATCCGGTGAAGGAAAAGATCGCTGCCGGCGGCGTCGCCAGCTCGATGACGCTTAGGATGGTTGCCGCGAACGACGCGGTCATGATCGCCGGTGCCGCCGGATTCGACTCTCTCTATGTCGACCTCGAGCATTCCGGATTCTCGATCCAGGCCACCGGCCATATCGCTACCATGGCGCTCGCGGCCGGGATCGCCTGCTTCGTCCGCGTTCCGGCCAATACGCCGGAATACATCTCGCGCGTCCTGGACGTCGGTGCGCTAGGCATCATCGCGCCCGGAGTCCGCTCCGCCGTCGAAGCGCGAGCCGTGGTGGATGCGGCGAAGTATCCGCCGATCGGACGCCGCGGCATCTCCGGCGCCCTTCCGCATTTCCGCTATCGCCCCGTGCCCGCGGCACAAGCCCTCCCCGCACTCAACGCGGCCACCATGGTGATCGTTCAGTTCGAATCGGAGGCGTCGCTGGAGCGCGCCGAAGAGATCGTAGCGGTCGAGGGGGTCGACATGGTCCTGATCGGCACCAACGATCTGCTCGCCGACATGGGCCTGCCCGGCCAGTTCGACCACGAGAAGATTCGGGGGGCATATCTCCGCACGATCGAAATATGCCGGCGGCACGACAAGCACGTCGGCGTCGGCGGTCTCGCTTCCCGACCGGACCTCGTCGAGACCTTCGTGAAGGCGGGTGCCCGCTATGTCTCCACCGGCACGGACATCCAGTTCCTGCTCGAAGCGGCGACCAAACGCGCACAGCAGGTCGCAGCCATCGAGGTATGACCGGAAGAGGATCATTCATGTCCATCGCTATCGACGGCTACCAGGTCGATATCATCGTCAGCGGATTTCCGGGGAAATCCGTCTGTCACGGCGGCCTGGGCTGGAGCACCATCGTGCTGCTGCGCGGCCACGGCCGGATTGCCCTCGTCGATGTCGGCACCTTCGGCATGCGGAACCTGCTGCAGAAGGGCTTGGCCGATCACGGCCTGAACAACACGGACGTTACCGAAGTTCTCCTGACCCACGGCCATCACGATCACTGCATCAACTGGGTCATGTTCAGGGATGCGCGGATCGTCCTCGGGCAGTCGGAGTTGGAGTGGGCGGTCGAACAGCCCTGGGGCGAGACGCCGGTAGCCGAACTCTATGTCGAACGCCTGAACGACTGGCCGACACTCCACCGCGCGCACGACGGCGAGGAGATCTTGCCCGGCATCACCTGCCATCTCGCAGCCGGCCATACGCCCGGACACCTGATCTACGTCCTGCGCGGCGAGAGCCGCGACGTGATCTTCACCGGCGATGCCGCCAAGAACCGCGCCGAGCTGATCAGCCGCGACACCGACATGACCTACGACGCCTCGATCAGCCGCGCGACGATCAACATGATATGGGAGCACTGGCGGCGCCATCCGGCCTCCATCGTCGTGCCCGGTCACGACCTGCCGATGGTGCTCGAAGACGGCCGACCCGAGTACATCGGCAAGCGCGAGGCTGCGATCACAGCCTGGTACGGCGACGATATGGAGACGACCACGCGGATTGAGCTCACCGTCGCATAAGGGCCCGATCGGGAGGCGGCAACGAACCATGCTCGACCTTCTGATCGTGCTGGCCTTCATCGCCTACGGGATAGGATCGGGCCTCAAGGCGCGACGTATAGCCTCCGAAGGTCTCGACGAGTACTTCCTGGCCGGTCGCACGCTTCCCGGCTGGAAGGCCGGGTTGTCAATGGCCGCCACCCAGTTTGCGGCCGACACGCCGCTGCTGATCACGGGGCTGATCGCCACCGCCGGCGTCTTCGCGCTGTGGCGGCTCTGGATCTACGCCTTTGCTTTCCTGCTAATGGCCTTCGTATTCGCCGCCGGCTGGCGGCGCGCCGGCGTGCTCACCGACGCCGAACTGACCGAGGTCCGCTACAGTGGCCGAGGCGTGCTCGCACTACGCGTGCTCAAGGCCGTCTACTATGGCACGGTCATCAATTGTGTCGTGCTTGCAATGGTGCTGGTGGCGGCGGTGCGCATCGCGGAAGTGTTCCTGCCGTGGCACGCATGGCTACCGGGATGGGCGTACGCGCCGGTCGTCGACTTCGTCTCGGCAGTCGGCCTCGACCTCGGCGCGGGGATCGCCGATGCGCTGCCGCCGGCGGTCACCACCGCCGACAGCCTGATCTCCATCCTGCTGATCCTCGCGTTTACCGCGACCTACTCGACCACGGGAGGACTGCGTGCCGTCGTCAACACCGACGTCGTGCAGTTCACGCTGGCGATGGTCGCAACGACCGCCTACGCCTGGGTGGTGGTGAATGCCGCCGGCGGTCTCGGCGCTTTACCCGAAAGGGTCGCAGAGCTCTACGGCGCGGCGGAAGCGAGCCGCATGCTGTCATTCTCGCCTGCCTCGGCGACCGATCTGCTCCTGCCGATCCTCGTCATCATCGGTCTGCAATGGCTGTTCCAGATGAACTCCGACGGCACCGGCTATCTCGCGCAACGCGCCATGGCCTGCCGCAGCGAGCACGAGGCCCGCAAGGCGGGCGTGCTGTTCGCCTGGATGCAGGTGTTCCTGCGCAGCCTGATCTGGCTGGTGATCGGGGTCGGACTCCTCGTCCTCTATCCGTTCGCCCCCGAAGAGGCTGGCGGCGAAGGCTTTGCTGCCGCGCGTGAGATCCTGTTCGTCACCGGAATCGAGGATCTGCTGCCCCCCGGTCTGCGCGGCCTGATGCTCGTCGGCTTGCTGGCGGCCCTGGCGTCGACCGTCGACACGCATCTCAACTGGGGCGCCTCCTACTGGAGCAACGACATCTACCGGGAGCTCATCTGCCGCCGCTGGCTAGGGCGAATGCCGCCGCCCCGGGAGCTGGTGCTGGTCGCCCGACTGTCGAACGTACTCATCCTCCTGTTGGCATTGGTGGTAATGGCGCATCTCGGCTCGATCCAGACGGCCTGGTTCATCTCGCTGCTGTTCGGGGCGGGAATGGGTGCGGTGCTGGTGCTGCGCTGGCTGTGGGAGCGCATCAATCTCTGGTCGGAGATTGCGGCAATGGGCGCCTCGCTCGTCACCGCTCCACTCCTGCTGCTCTGGCTCGGCACTGACGCCGAGACGGAATGGTTGCGTCTGCTGATCATGGCCGGGGTGACCACTGGCGCCGCGGTCGCGATCACATTGGCGACACCGCGCACGGACAGCCGGATCCTCGTCGCCTTCTACCGACGCGTCCGCCCCATGGGCTGGTGGCGGAGCACGGCGGTCGCGGCCGGCGATCGGCCGGATGCGCCGCTGAAGGCGCTGCGCCTCCGTGCAGCTGCCGTCGCGGTCTGCGCCGCTTCGCTCTTTCTCCTGCTCGTCGGGGTCGGCCGCCTGTTGATCCGCCCCCCGGACACTTCGGAAGCATGGTCCGTCGCATGGGTCGTCTTCGGACTGGCGCTCTTCCCGGTATGGCGACGAGCAATGGATGCCGAACCGGACTTGTTAACGCCTTTGCAGCCGGATAGGCGCGGAGGCTAACGCATGGCGCCGATGAGCAGATGCGCTATCTCCGGGAAGCAGGCGATCACCGCCAGCCCGACCATACTCGTGATCAGGAATGGCACCACACCGCGCGTGACCTTCTCGAGCGGCAGCCTGGTCACGTTCGCCGCTACGAACAGATTGATCCCGACCGGCGGCGTGATGAGACCGATCGCAAGATTGATCATCACCAGCACCCCGAACCAGACAGGATCCCAGCCCAGCTCCCGCACCACAGGCAGGAAGATCGGCAGCGTGATGAACATGATCGTCACCGCATCCATGAACATGCCGGCGAGGAGCAGCACCAGCATGATCACCAGAAGGATGACCCATTCATTCTGGCTAAGTCCGAGCAGAACGGAAGAATACTGTCCGACCAGATCGTCCACCGTGACGACCCACCCGAACAGGCTCGCGTAGGCCACGACGAGCATGACCACCGCCGAGGAGGAGCTGGCGCGAACGAATGACTCGTACAGTACGCGCGGCGTCAGGTTCCGGTAGATGAATGCGCCGATTACGAGAGCATAGACCGTGGCGACGATCGCGGCCTCGGTCGGAGTGAAGACACCCGAATAGATGCCGCCGAGGATGACCACCGGCATGATCAATCCCCAAAAGGAATCGAGGAAGGCGCGCACGAGGCGTCGCCCGTAGGGCTGCTCCGCGTCCACGGATAGCGCCGCGAGGCGGTCGAGGCCGGGCGTGCCGGTGACCCCGCGGGTGTTGCCCCCGCCGAACGGCAGGGTGAGGAGCATGAGCGCGCCCACGAACAGGCCGGGAATGATGGCTGCGATAAACAAATCGGAGATCGAGGTCTCGGCCACGACGCCATAGATGATGAGGCCGATCGACGGCGGGATGACGATCGAGAGCGCGGCGCCAGTGCAGACGAGGCCAGCCGCGAACATGCGCGAATAGCCGTCTTCCTCCATGCTCCTGACGATGAGTGGACCGATCGCTGCCACGGATGCCGGGCCGGAACCGCTCACAGCACCCCAGAACAGGCAAACCACCGTTCCAACCACGCCCATCCCGCCTGGCAGGCCGCCGATCAGGACTCGAAAGAAGCGAATCATGCGTTCGGCGAGCCCGCCCGATCCCATAAGCTCGCCGGCGAGGATGAAGAAGGGGATCGCGAGCAGCGAGAATTTCGCGATGCCGGTCGCGATCAGGTCTCCGACCAGATCGAGGCCGAACCCGAGCACCCACATCGCATAGAGCGCCGAAAGCCCGAGCGCGAAGGCGACCGGCACCCGCAGCAGAAGCAACACGAAGAAGACAACCACCATTTGCGAGCCCGCCCCCACCTCAGGCATCCGGGGATCCTCGCGAGAGGCGGGAATATTCGCCGACCGCGCACTGCAGGTACCGAATCAGGGTCAGTGCGAACCCGAGGGGCAGCCCTACGCTGTAATACCAACCCGGCACCTGCAGCGCGTAGGAACGGGTGCCGCTTGAATATTGGTGCACCACGAGCTCGATGCAGTACCAGGCGGACAGGGCCAGCAGCACGGCAGAGAGGCAGAAGGAGATGACGAGGACGACCTTCCGGAGGGATACCGGCGCAAGGTCGAAGAGGACGTTCACGGCGAGATGCTCGCCCCGGCGGGCAGCGATCGCTGCCCCAAAGATGGTGAGCAGGAGAAAGCCGTTCGTCAGAATCTCTTCGGTCGCCGCCAACGAGTAGTCGGTGAGGTATCGAACCACCACGTTGGCGAAGCCGACTAGAGTCATGAGGCCGAAGATGGCGACGCAGATCAGCTTCTCGGCGTCGCGCAGGAGGACCTTCAAGGCAAGTCGCCCTGTGGCGAAATCGGGTGGGGCACCCTCCCCGCTCCGACTTCGATTCCGAGGTCAGTTCGCGGCCGCGATGGCCTCCTGGAAAGTCGCAACCAGCTCAGCGCCAACCTTCTCTGCCCAGCTGTCGAAAGCGGGCTTCGTCGCCTCGCGAAAGGCCGCCAGTTCTTCCGGCGTGGGCTCATAGACGTCCATGCCCTTGCCGCGCAGGAACTCGATACCCTGGGCCGTTCCCTCGCGCGAGATCTTCTTCTGGAAGTCCATCGCCTCGATCGCCGCATTCCGGACCTTCGTTTGGGTCTCCTCGTCCCAGGACTCCCACAGCTTGCGGCTGACTGCGAGGAAGATCGGATCGTAGGAATAGTGCCAGGTGGTCAGATAGTCCTGCACTTCATAAACGCGCTGCGGGATGATGACGGCTCCGATCGGGTTTTCCTGTCCGTCGACCACGCCTTGCTGCAGCGCGGTGAAAGTCTCGGCCCATTGCATCTGTTGCGGGTTCGCGCCCAACGCGTTCATGACGTCTATGTACATTGGCCCCGCGACGCGCATCTTCAGACCCCGCAGGTCGTCCGGCGAGCGGATCGGGCGGACACTGTTGGTGACTTCACGGAAGCCGTTCTCTCCCCACGCGAGAACGATGATGTCCCGCTCGGCAAGGAGAGCCTCGATCTTCTCGGCGGGAGCGCCTTGGGTCGTCGCGTCCACTTCCTCATAGGATGAATAGAGATACGGCAGCGAGAACACCGCCATCTCCGGGACGATGGGCGTGACGTTGATAGCCGAAGTGACGACGAAATCGAGAGCACCACGGCCCACCATCTCGGCCTGTTTCATCTGGTCACCACCCGCCAGGGTCGCATTCGGGAAGATGCGGACCTGCATCTCGCCGCCGGTGGCCTCCTTCAGCAGTTCGTTGAACTTCTCCGAGCCCTGATGCCAGGTGGTCGTGTCGCTCGTGTTATGAGAAAGCCTGAATGTCTCTGCTTCGGCAGACATGGCTACCGTTCCTGCGAGAATCGCTCCCAGCACCGCGATCAGCGGCCGCCCTGTGCGTGTCATCTGTGTCTCCATACCGCGGACGTGAGCGAACCTTGCCGTGCCGAGTTACCGCGGACAAGCGACAAATGGCCTGGCGGTGATCAAGCGGCTCGCGGATGCCGTCGAGAGCGGACCGGCGCCGAGCCGGCCGCATGACGTCGGCGCAGGGCTGCGTACGAGAATGCCGGGGCCGCTTGTGTAAGGTGAAGTCGAACCCCATATAAGTGTTATCCCCTTCCAAACGTTGGCGCTGCCTGGACAGCCGGGCGCGACGACTTCGATCGACCTAGATTTCGGAGAATTCGCCCATGCGGATTGCTCAAATAGCCCCCCTGTACGAATCCGTACCTCCCAGACTCTACGGCGGGACCGAACGGGTTGTTCATCACCTCACCGAATCCTTGATCGACCTGGGCCATGATGTGACCCTTTTCGCCAGCGGCGACAGCCGCACTTCGGCGAGGCTCGTTCCGGCCCGTGACCATGCCCTGCGGCTCGATTCCGAACTGTCCTGGGATCTACCGGCGCACCTCGCAATGCTTGAGGAAGTGCGCGAGCAGGCAGACCGGTTCGACGTGTTGCACTTCCACACTGACTGTCTGCACATGCCGCTTTTCCGCGATATGGCGCATCGGACGATCACGACGCTCCACGGTCGTCAGGACATCAAGGATGTGCCGCCCTTTCTCGCTCGTTTCAGACAGTTTCCGCTCGTCTCGATCTCGAACGACCAGCGCCGCCCGGTAGCGTTCGCGAATTTCATTGATACCGTCTATCACGGCCTGCCAGAAGATCTGTACCGCTTCCAGCCGAATCCAGAGGGTAACTACCTCGCGTTCCTCGGCCGCATTGCTCCCGAAAAGGGCCCGGATCGTGCCATCGAAATTGCCAGAAGGGCCGGTCTCCGGCTCAAGATCGCAGCCAAGGTCGATCGAGCGGACGAAGCCTATTTCCGGGAGCGGATCGAGCCCCTGCTGAACGATCCACTGGTGGAGTTCGTCGGCGAAATCAGCGATGCGGACAAGAGCGATTTTCTCGGTAACGCACTGGCACTCGTGTTCCCGATCGACTGGCCGGAGCCGTTTGGCCTCGTCATGATCGAGGCGATGGCCTGTGGCACGCCGGTGATTGCCTCGCCGCGGGGCTCGGTGCCCGAGATCGTGGAGCATGGGGTCACCGGCCTGATCGCACGAGACATCGAAGAGGCGGCAATGGCCGTACGTGAGGTCGGCCAGCTGGATCGGCATCGCATCCGGGAGGTGTTCGAAGCAAGGTTCTCGGCCCGCGCAATGGCGCGATCCTACCTCCGCTTGTATGAACAGATCGTCGCCGCCGACGAACGGCAGGTGGCGACAGTAAAGTTGCCGCGAGCCGCTTCGATCGGGGTGCACTCGAATGGAAGCAGTCCGATCATAGTGCCCGATTCCGTGCCCGAGCGACAGGAGCCCACGGGCCCACTCTTTTGATCCAAGTATCTTGAGGGCGCCCGCGCGGAGATCGGGCGCCCCACCCGGCCGACGAATGGAGGAGCCGTGAACTCATCCGATGCACCATTGGTGCTGGCTGCACCACATCCCCGGGAAACGCGCTATTTCATCCGAGCCAGCACATCGATGGCCGAGAGTCGGCCGAGAATTCTAAAGCACGGCGACGCTTTCGGCGTCTTCGATCATCACGGCGACATCCTTCCGAATGTGGAGGCTCACGGCCTCTATTACCGTGATACCAGACATCTGTCGGGCTTCCAGCTTCTGCTGGCGGGCTGCCCGCCGCTCCTCCTCAGCTCCAATCTGCTCAGCAACAATGCGGCGCTGACCGTTCACCTCACGAACCAGGACGTCATCGAGAACGGTGAACTGGTTCTCCCCAGAGACGTGTTGCACGTGTGGCGAACGCGTTTCCTTTGGGAGGGGCGACTGTTCGAGCGGCTCGCGCTGCGCAATTTCGGGATCGACCCGATCGAAGTCGATCTCGATCTGGCCTTCGCCGCCGACTTCGCGGACATCTTCGAGGCGCGTGGCTTTACCCGCCAAGAGCGCGGCGAGATAACGAGCTTCGTCGAGGACGGGCGCAACGTGTACATCGCCTACTCGGGGCAGGACGGGCAGACGCGAAAGACCACGCTACGCTTCGACTCACTGCCCGACCATCTCAGCACCACCGAAGCGCGCTACCGATTGGCGCTTCCGCACAATCGGCAAGAGTCCCTTTTCCTGACGATTGAATACGGCGATCAACTCGCGCCGAGCGGGCCCGGCCTCGGCTTTTTCAATGGTCTGAAGCACGCGAGGCGCCCTCTGCGACAGGTGGCGGCCCGCACCGCGGGGATCGACACCTCGAACGAGATCATGAACGAGGTCCTTTGCCGCTCGATGGCGGATCTCAGCATGCTGGTCACCGACACCGGCAACGGCGCCTACCCTTATGCGGGGGTTCCATGGTTCAGCACCGCCTTCGGGCGCGATGGCCTGATCACCGCGATGCAGATGCTCTGGGTAGATCCTGCGCTCGCGCGGGGGGTCCTCCGGTTTCTGGCTGCCAACCAGGCGACGACGACCGATCCTGAAGCCGATGCCGAGCCCGGCAAGATTCTCCACGAGACGCGCGACGGCGAACTGGCTCGGCTCGGGGTGGTACCGTTTCGTCGCTATTACGGCACGATCGACGCAACGCCGCTATTCGTTCTGCTGGCCGGGGCCTATCTGGAGCGCACGGGCGACCTGGGGACCATCCGGAGTCTCGACGAGAATATCCAGCGCGCGCTGCGGTGGATCGAACAGTTCGGTGACCGCGACGGCGATCGCTTCGTCGAATATGCCCGCAGCCGGGACGGCGGCCTCGTCAACCAGGGCTGGAAGGACTCCCACGATTCGGTCTTCCATGCCGACGGTGAGCTGGCGGCTGGACCGATCGCCTTGGTCGAAGTCCAGGGGTACGTTTACGCCGCCTTCAGGGCAGCAGCGCGGATCGCTCGCGCCCTCGGCAGGTCCGAAGAAGCAGCCTTGCGGACGGAACAGGCGGAAGCGTTACGGGCTGCGGTCGAGGAGCGGTTCTGGTCCGACGATCTCGACTTCTACGCGCTGGCGCTGGACGGTGAAAAACGAGCATGCGCCGTGCGCAGCTCCAACGCCGCTCAGCTGTTATGGACGGGGTTGCCCCATCCCGAGCGTGCCGCACGGATTGCCAGGGCGATCCTGTCACCGGCGTTCTTCAGTGGATTCGGCGTGCGTACGCTTGCCGCCGGCGAGGCCCGCTACAACCCGATGTCTTATCACAACGGGTCGGTGTGGCCCCACGATAACGCCTTGATCGCACTTGGGTTGGCGCGGTACGGCTTCAAGAACGAAGCCCTGCAGATCCTCGAAGGTCTGTTCGATGCGGCCGCCAATATGGATCTGCGAAGACTGCCGGAGCTGTTCTGCGGCTTCCGCAGGGTCCCGTCGAGCGGGCCGACCCTATACCCCGTCGCCTGCTCGCCGCAAGCGTGGGCGAGCGCCACACCTTTCGCGCTGCTGCAGGCAGTGCTCGGCCTCGGCTTCGATTATACGACGAGAACTATCCGCTTCGATCGGCCCCGCCTGCCCGAAAGCCTCGACGAAGTGCGGATCCGCAATCTGCGCCTCGGGAATGGTGTGGTCGATGTCCAACTGCGCCGCGCCGGCAGCGATGTCGCCGTGAACGTGCTCCGCCGGAGCGGAGATGTGGAAGTCACCGTAACCCTGTGAGGCGACCCGGCGTCAGAAGACGGAAAGGCTCGAGTTCAAGCGATCGGTGACAAGCATGTGTGCCGGCTTATGCGTGATGCAGATCGGCACCCGTGCCTCCTGAACCGCCACCTGAGGAGTCACGCCACAGCCCCAGAAAAGCGGCAGCTCATCGTCGCCCATCGGCAAGAACCCGCTGTCGCATTGCGCCTCCAGATCCTTGATGCCGATGAGATGCGGCATGCCGATGTGGACCGGTGCGCCATGCACCATCGGGAACCGAGAGGTGACTTGAATGGCGCGGATGGCATCGGCCGGCCGGAACGGCCGCATTGTCACCACCATGCCACCGCGAAACGGTCCCGCGGGGACCGTTTCGAGACTGGACCGGTATCTGCAGGGCCCTCGGCCCAGCTCGACGTGCCGGAGCCTCAGGCCCGCCTCCAGGATCGCCTGCTCGAACGAATAGGAGCAGCCGAGCACGAAGGCGACGAAGTCGCCGCGCCAGAGCGACAGCAGATCGGTTACGTCCTCGACGAACTCACCGTCGCGGAAAACGTCGTATTTCGGCACGTCGGTGCGAAGATCGATGTCCCCCCAGCCTGGCAACGTCGGGTCTCCGACCTCGGTCACTGCGAGCAGCGGGCAAGGCTTCGGGTTCCGCTGGCAATAGCGCAGGAAATCGTCGGCGTAGTCTGCCGGAAGGATGCAGAGGTTGGCTTGCACATACCCCATGGCCAAGCCGCCGGTCGGCCCGTCGTAGAGCCCACGCCTGATCGCCTGACGAATCTCGGCGGGACTGCCCTGCGGTCGTGCATCGGCTTTCGGGGCCGGTTCCTGCGATAGTGCAACCATCGGCGCCTCCACCTGCCCTGCTCCCCGGCGCCTGGAGCAGGCGGCCGGTGCGGGTCATCATAACCTGCCCGAGCAGGCTATATCGAGCCATCTGAACCGGCTGGTGCCCGCTGGGGGACTCGAACCCCCACGCTCTTACGAGCTACGGATTTTAAGTCCGTTGCGTCTACCGGTTCCGCCAAGCGGGCATCTGCGGAGCGTGTGCGGACCGTAGCCATCCGCAGGTCTTCTGCGCAAGACGCAAGCGGGAGCAGCTTCATCGCCGCAACCCCCGAGTTCACGCTAGACTACCCGATAGCAGAACAAACGGAGGAAGCGATGTCGGAGTCAGGAACTGTCGGCGCCGCCGAGCTGAAGGAACTCGCAGGCAAACTCGTCGAATACCTCAAGATCCGGACGTTGCCGATCGGCATGAAGCAATATGAAAGCCTCGAGGAGATGGAGAAGGTGCCGGGCCTGCGCCGTCCGAAGCCGGGGCGCTTTCACACCACCTGCCAGCTCGTGACGCAGAGCCGGATGGCCGGCTTCACCCTCGGCATCACCTCGGAGAACGTGCGGCCCCACAGCAATTGCGGCGGCGTCATGGGCATCGATTTGCCTGACGAGGGGACCCTGTCGGGTGAGCACATGAATGGGGTTTGGTTCCAGAACATCGAGGCGGCGCACGCGCATCAGGCGCAGATGCCGCGCCAGGTTTATGGCAAATATGTCGGCACGGTGGTTTCGCCGCTCCGCGCCGGCCGACTCGATCCCCCGGATATCGTGCTGTTCTACGGCACGCCGGGGCAGATCATCCTCTTCGTCAACGGACTGCAGTGGAAGCGCTATCGCCGCTACGATGTGTCGATCACCGGCGAGAGCGCCTGTGCCGATTCCTGGGGAAAGGCGTTACTCACGCGCGAGACGTCGATCTCCATCCCTTGCTACGCCGAGCGTCGCTACGGGGGCGTTGCCGACGACGAGATGCTGGTCGCGATGCCACCGGAGGAGTTCGCGCGCGGCATCGAGGGGCTCGAAGGATTGAGCAGGGTCGGACTGCGCTACCCGATCCCGCCCTATGGCGCTCACGCCGATCCGTCGGAAGGCATGGCTCGCAGCTACGGCTGAGCATTCAAAGACCTACCCCGGGGGCGGCAAGCCGCTGCCTTGTGTTTCGGATCCCCCGGCGGAACCTGTGGGGTACACGAGGGTTGCGGCTGTGGCGAAAACTTCGCCAGCAGAAGTGGAGACGTGCCTTGCCATATCCCCGCTCCGACCCGTTCCTTCCCGACCGAGCATCCGGGGTGCGCGAATCGCTCGGTGATGCGGTGATCTCCGCCGCCATCACCGGCACGATCGCGAGCGTCGTGAGCGGCGCGATCCTCTCTACGGGCGCGTGCGTCGAGGGCAAAGGGCCGCTCCAGCCGGTCAATGCCACCAGTCACTGGCTGCACGGTCCCGCCGCCGGGCGGCGTCGGACTGTCGACGTTACCCACACTGGCGTCGGCTACGCGACGCATCATGCATCGGCAGTTTTCTGGGCTCTCCCGTTCGAGTTCTGGGCCCGCCGATCACGACTGGAGGGCGCAGAGCTCCTCGGAGCCGCCAGCGTCGTAGCGGCGGCTGCCGCGGTGCTCGACTATGGCATTCTGCCCAGAAAGCTGGCACCTGGGTGGGAACATGCCCTTTCCCGAAGCGGAGTCGCTGCTGGATTTGTCGGGCTGGGACTGGGCCTTGCAGTCGGCGCTGCGTTTACCCGAGCCTGTCGGCAGAAGCGTCTTCGGCCGCCTTCCCGGCGCCGGCCGTATTGAGGCCCTTGGGCCCCACGCAAGTGCGAAATCAGCATCGGCGACACCATCTGGTCGACGGTGCCGCCGATGCTGGAGGTGAATGGCAGTCGAGCCAGCCTCAGCTGTGAGCCTGCCCGTTGTGAGCGCCCGTGTTGCCCGGATTGTTCACGTTGCCGCAATTGCCGTTGTTGCCGGTGCCGGGATTTCCATTGACGCAGAGTTGCTCGAGATCGGTCTTGCGACCGCGGAACCAAGCCGTCTTGCGGAGAACGCCGACAGGGGTCAAGCCGTTACCGAATAGGTTCTCGTACATGCCGCTGAACAGGCCTTCGTAATAATAGAAGAGCTCGACCGCGATCAGCGTCTCGCCCTCGCCGATCGTGACATTGTCCGGCAGGCTGGCCCTCTCGCCCTGACGACCGATGCTGCTGGTGGCCTCGAGCTCGCCTCCTCCGCTGACCTGCCATGCGACCCGGTGCGCGTTCGGGCCTAGGCCCGTGACCGCGGAGACGATCACCCGGCCATTCGGCTCGAAGTCGTCGCTGCCGATGATTTGCTTGATTGCTCCGGCATACTCGAGCACCTGTTCGCGAGACAAGCCCTCTTCCCGCGTTACGAGGTCGCCGACGCGGCCGGCCGCCATCCCCAGGCTCTGGCTCTTGAGGATGTACTGCCCGAGCTCGGTCGTGGCGAGGATGAGCATGATGATGACGGGCGCCACGAACGCGAACTCCACCGCGCCGATTCCGCTGCGATCGCCGAAAAACCTGCGGGCACGACGGCCTGCCCCTGCTGCGGACCACATGGTGTTGCTCCTCATTCGAACGGTTCGTTGCGGACGGCGACGGAAGCGGTCAGCACCTGGGCGCCGAGCACACCCTTGAGCAGAGGCGTCAGACCGTCCCATGGATAGCTGAAGCTGTAGCGAACCACATCGTTGGGGCCGCCGAAGCCCGCGACTCCGCCTTCAGGGTTTGCTTCCAGCTCGGAGTAGCTCGGATAGGCTTTCGACGCGACCGCGACCCGAAGCGGCGACAGGAGGCCGAAGGTCTCCCTCGCGAGGTACTCCTGGATCGTCTGCTCGCGCGACTTTCCTTCCGAGGTATAGCCGGTGCTGGCGATCCTGGCGGTTTTCATAGCCGCCGATTCCAACAGTCCTTCCGCCAGAACCATCGCCGAGATCTCGATCGCCATCCCGAGCACGAGGCCGAGAGCGGGGATGAGCAGCGCGAACTCGATGGTGGCGTTGCCTTCGGAGTCGCCCCTGAAGCGGCGGAGCGTCCGTTTCATCGCCTTCATTGCACTATCCTCAATTGGCTGAGCCTTCCGCCGATCTCCTGGAATGCGTCGGCGAGAGATTCGTTGGTTGGCGCGTGGAAGTAATTGGCGGGAGCCGAGGCGCAGCGTCTGTACAGGTTCTGCGTGCTGGCGCTAGGCTCGGGGCCGAAGGTGATCGTGTAGAGCACGATGCCCTCCTGCTTCATCCGGCCACAGATCGTTTCCATCCGACGATCCACTTCGGCGCGCGCTGCGGCCAGGGTCGAGTAGCCGAAGTCGTGCAGACGCCCGTAAGCGGAGAAGTCCGAGCCGCCGGGACCGGCGCCGTCTTCCGGCCAGTCGTAGAGCTGGTTCTCACCGTCCGTGAGCATGACCACGATCTTGTCGGTCCTGTCGTGCCCGTAGTCGACGGGATGGTCGACCGGCGTCTCACTCCAGAGGCCACGCCAGTTGGGAGAGATCACACGCCAGCCCCAGACCAACCCGAGACTCCCGAGCGTGCCCCCCCGGTGCCACGGCGCCATCCCCTCGATGGCCGCCTTGACCCTCGACTTCTCGGCGACGAGCGGCAGGATTTCGGGGCCGCAGCCGAGGTTCGGACCACGGCCGTTGTTCTTCGCCCCCTGGGTCTCGTCCACCCAGGGCCAGGCGTTGTCCCGCGCAGAGGCATAGTAGTAGCTGGTGAAAGGCGCCTGCGCCGGTGTGACATCGTCCTGATCGTGCCCGGCCGGCCGCGCCATGACGCAGCCCTTCCAACGGGAAGGGGCGAATGCCCCCGGATCGGTGCGCACACGGTCGGAAGGAGCGAGCCAGTTGGTGCGGCCACTGCCGATGTTGACGGTCGCAACGTAGGGCACCACGCCGACGAGCAGGTCGGGCTTCGTCTCGTTGCTTCCGTACAGATTGTCGACGAGTTGCAATGCCGCCGCTTTCATCGCCGGCATCTTGCCGTCGTAGTCCATCGAGCCGGTGTTATCCATGACGAGGACGATCTCGGATGCCCGGTGGGCCCGATGAACGACCGTCCGCGCGGCGATCGTCAGCTCTTCCTTGCCGAACAGCCGCATTACGCGCGTCGGAAGCGCGACCTCCGCCGTCAGCGCAAGGTGTTGCCGCGTCTCGTCGACCGAGATCTCGACCGGCGACAGCATCGTGTCGAGATAACCGGGCGCGAAGTTCGCCTCCAGGATCCGTCGGGCTTCGCGCTCCGCGTCTTGGGACAACATGATCTTGCCCGCAGCAAGAGCGGCGCTGTCCGTGGCGGCCTGAAGGCGACTTTGCACCATGATCGCGAGGACGCCGTCGGTGGCGACGCCGACGAACGCGAGCAGCGGAGTGATCATTAGGGCGAGCAAGATGGTGGCATTGCCGCGCTGATCAGGCAGCAGATCACGCAGCCGCGCCGTCGCTCTCCTCCCTGATTCCCCGTGGGTCCGCCGTATCATCCCGCCAGCTCCGTATGCGATCGACGAGAGCGCCCCTGCGAACACTTCTCGCGATGCCTACGAACTATCTGCCGACGGTATTAATGAAACGATAAAACTGAAAGTTAATTGGCGTGCTACTGCCGCAGTATTAGTACAAGTTTGTTCTATGACTGCGGCATTTGCAGCGGGCTTCTGGGAGCCTCTCCGCTGGCGAGTCAGCGAGGACCCGCGACCACCCGATCATCGTGCAGCCTGGCGATCTCCCCGTCCGAGAGCCCCAGCACGCCGGAGAGAATCTCGTCGGTGTGCTGTCCGAGGACAGGTGCCGGCCGCGGCGGCAAGCGCTCGATCGCCGCAAAGTCGAGAGGCGAGCCCGGCGTGAGGTACGTGCCGATGCCCGGCTGCTCGACGCGGGCGAACAGGGGATTGTCCCGCGTCGCGACCGGGTCCTCCGCCAGCAGTTGGCGGAACGTCTGATACGGCCCCCAGAGAACCCCGGGCGCCAACTCCGACTTCACCTGATCGAGCGTGCGCGCCGCCACCCAGGGCGATATCGCCTCCACCAGCGCGTCGCGCGCCCGCCAGCGGTCGCCCTCGACATTCAGATTCACACCGAGCCGCGTCTCGATCTCGGCAAACGCTTCGCCCAGGCCAGTGGACTGGACGAGCGCCTCGAGCTGCCGGTTGGTGAAGATGCAGATCATGATCCATCGGCCGTCCGCGGTCCGGAAGTGATGACCGAAGGTGCCGTAGATATGGTTGCCGAAGCGGGGCCTGTCGGCGTCGTTGATTTCCACTTCCGAGAGGTAGCCGAGCGCGCCCGCAGTCGCCAGCGCCACATCCTGCAGCGGCAGACGGATCAGCTGGCCCTTCCCGGTCTTCCGGCGATAGCGCTCGGCCGCGAGAATGCCGGCCGCGGCGGTCGTGCCGGTCGAGAGGTCCCAGGCAGGCAGCACCTGGTTCACCGGCTCCTCGATCCCAACGGGTCCCGTGAGCATCGGGAAGCCGACCGTCGCGTTCACGGTATAGTCGACCTGCGGCGCGCCACTTCGCGAACCGGTGATGTTGAGCAGGATGAGATCGGGGCGCTTGGCCGAGAGCGCTTCGTAGCCCAACCATCCGCGTGCCGGAAGGTTGGTCAGGAAAATGCCGGCATCGTCGCCGGGTGCGGTGATCAGGGCAGTGACGAGCTCTCTGCCCTTCTCCGACCGGAGATCGACGGCGATGGAGCGTTTGCCCTTGTTGAGCCCCGCCCAGTAGAGGCTCTTCCCATCCGCGGTGACCGGCCAGCGGTCGGAATCGAGTCCGCCTTCGATCGCATCGAAGCGGATGACGTCGGCCCCGAGTTGCGCCAGCGTCATCCCGCCGAGCGGTGCCGCCACGAACGCGGACCCCTCGATCACGCGCATTCCCGTCAGAAGCTCGTACATCCGCCCTCTCCCGTTCGCATCCGTCTCATTAGCGCGGCTGCAGGGAAGCCCGCAAGGGCCCGCTCCGCAGCCGCGAAGCGGGCGCAATGCGGCATAGGCGCGTCTCCGGTGCGGACCTCACCAGGTGGTGAAAACCGGACTCTGCCCCGCTTCTTCCAGCGCGGCGAGCCGCGCCTTCTGCCAGCCTTGGTCGAAGGCCGCCTCATCGTCCGGCGCTTCCTCGATGTAGGCTTCCCACGCCTTCTGAAGCAGGTCCTGCCGCTCGATCAACGCATCATTGTGCGCCTGCAGGTCGCCACTCCACACGCCCGCCTCCTCCAGGTAGCGGATGGCGCCCTCATGATACGGCAGGACCCAGTCCAGGACCTGCTTCTCCAGTGCCCAGCCATTCGCACCCGGGGCTGAATCTTCGTAGACCGGATGGAGCTCGAACATCGCCTTGGTCATCTCGTAGACCACGTCCGTGTCCTTCTCTTCGTAGGCGACGAGGATCGGATAGGGGTAATTCGCCGCCTCGAACGGCTCTTCGATGCCGGCGCCCTCGGAACACATCGACGGGAAGAAATAGGGGGCCACCTCTTTCATTCGGGCCCAACCTTCCTTGTCGTCGTGCGGGGTCGGCGGGTACATGCCGCCCCGCGGGCTCGACATCACCTGCATCGCCACACCGGCGGTGGTGTTGGTGTTCGCGGCATCCACCTGGCCTTCCACGATCCCGGTCATGGACGCGGCATAACCGCCGAAGGTCACCTGACGCACGTCGTCCCACTCCAGGCCGCCGAAGCGAAGGAAGGCATAGACGTTATGATTGAGGGCCGGCGCCGCCACGACATAGGCGACCCGCTTGTCCTTCAGGTCGGCGTAGGTTTCGACCCCGACATCCTTCGCCACGATCATCGAGTTGCAGAAATCACCGTTCGACATGGCGAGGAGCCGCAACCTCTGCGGGCCCCAGTCCTTCCGCCCGAAGACGAAGACACCTTCGGAGGCCTGGTAGCCGCCGATTCCGAAGGCTGAGAAATCGACCTTTCCCGCCGCCAGCGGGGCCAGACGGGAGATATCGTTCTTGCCGGGTAGAACGCGCAGCGTCACGCCTCGCTCGTTCTTCAGCGCCGCTCCTATGGCGATGGCCTGTCCA
This sequence comes from Alphaproteobacteria bacterium, assembly GCA_029268305.1. Lineage (GTDB taxonomy): Bacteria > Pseudomonadota > Alphaproteobacteria > JAJUGE01 > JAJUGE01 > JAJUGE01. Next base: position 50,843 of record JAJUGE010000005.1, on the reverse strand, counting down.
TAGCCGGTGGAACCGACGTCATAGGCCGTCCAGGCGATTTGCCTGGGCAGCCCCTGTGCGAAGGCGCTGGCGGAGGCCACTAGAGCCAGAATGCCGAGGCCGGACGCGAAACCCCTGATGGTGGAGCGCATGAGATGGCACCTCCTGAATACCTGACAACACGGGCGGATCCTCCCATCTCGTTCGCGCGGTGGCAGATCGTGCGTGCGACGACCGGCAGCTCTGCCCGGTTCACCTGATTAGCTGAACAGCGCAGCGGTGTAGGAGTTGCTGCAGAGGGCGTTGCGCTTTTGAATTCGATTGGACTGCGTCATATATCACCCAGCACTCCCTGCCAATCGACCGGATCACATGACCACCCTGCCTGACGACATCGCCCGGCGGCGAACGTTCGCGATCATCGCGCACCCAGACGCCGGCAAGACCACACTCACCGAAAAGCTTCTGCTGTTCGGCGGCGCGATCCAGCTCGCGGGTGCCGTCAAGGCCCGCGGCGAACAGCGCCGAGCTCACTCGGACTGGATGAAAGTCGAGCGTGAGCGCGGCATCTCCGTCACCGCTTCGGTCATGACCTACGAGTTTGACGGCAAGACGTTCAACCTGCTCGATACGCCGGGTCACGAGGACTTCAGCGAGGACACCTACCGTACACTCACGGCGGTGGACTCGGCCGTGATGGTGATCGATGCCGCAAAGGGCATCGAGGAGCAGACGCGCAAGCTGTTCGAAGTCTGCCGGCTGCGCGACGTGCCGATCGCGACCTTCATCAACAAGATGGACCGCGAGGCGCGCGATCCCTTCGATCTCCTCGACGAGATCGAACAGACCCTCGCCCTGGACGTGACGCCGGCGAGCTGGCCGATCGGCATGGGGCGCAATTTTCTCGGCTGCTACGATCTGCTCCGCGACCGGCTGGTGCTGCTCGGCCGTTCGAAAGGCGCGCTCCCCGACGAGGGCGCCGCTTGCCAGGGACTGGACGATCCGAAGCTGGACGAGATGCTTCCGCCTGACGCTGTGCAGAAGCTGCGTGAAGAGGTCGAGATGGTTCGCGGCCTCTGCCCGCCCTTCGACGAAAAGTCCTATCGCGAGGGCCACCTCACGCCGATCTACTTCGGTAGCGCCGTCAACAATTTCGGCGTTCGCGAACTGCTGCACGGGCTGGCCGCGTATGCGCCCCCTCCCCGGCCGCAGCCGTCCACGACCCGCGCGGTGGCGCCGGAAGAGTCGAAGGTGAGCGGTTTCGTGTTCAAGATTCAGGCGAACATGGACCCGAAACACCGTGATCGGGTCGCCTACATTCGCCTCTGCTCGGGGCAGTTCAAGCGCGGCATGAAGCTGAAGCAGGTGCGCACCGGCAAGACATTGGCGGTGCACAACCCTGTCCTGTTCCTCGCCCAGGATCGGGAGCTCGCGGAAGAGGCGTGGGCCGGAGACATCATCGGCCTTCCCAACCACGGACAGCTTCAGATCGGCGATTCACTGACCGAGGGTGAGGAAATTCGCTTCACCGGCATCCCGAGCTTCGCGCCCGAGCATTTGCAGCGCGTGCGCGCGAACGATCCGATGAAGGCGAAACACCTCGGCCGCGCCTTGCAGCAGCTCGCAGAGGAAGGTGTGGCCAGGGTCTTCAAGCCCCTGATGGATTCGAACTGGATCGTCGGAGTCGTCGGGGCACTACAGTTCGACGTTCTCGCCGACCGCATCCGTACGGAGTACGGCATTCCCGTCAGGTTCGAGGGGGCCGCCCTGCACACCGCGCGCTGGATCGAAGCGGACGACCACCGCGAGATCAAGAAATTCCAGGATGCGAATCGCGCGGCATTTGCGGACGACCATGAAGGCTCTCCCGTTTTCCTCGCGCGCAATGCCTGGCATCTGAGCCACACCGAGGAAACCTGGCCGAAGCTGAAATTCCTCCGCACCAAGGAGCAGGTGATTTAGTCTTCAGCGGTCTCGCACGCACGGAGGCAGGAATGATCTTCGCCAGGACCGCTGCCGACGCGGCGCCCAGCCGCTTCGCCCGGCGCACGCCTGAAGGTGCCGCTATCTGGCGCACCGACTTCTTCGGTCCGCCGCCTTCGCCGGTCGATTCGGGCTCGGTAGATCCCGGTAGCGCCGGAGGGCCGGAGTTTGTCGAACCGAAGCCCGGAGAGATCCGCCCCCCGCAGGCCTTCCTCGTTGAGCAGGAGCCCGGAGCCACCGTCCACGCCCACTTCCATTATGTGGACCAGTTTCAGGTCGTCGTCGGCGGCAGCGGCCGGATCGGGAAGCACGTCCTGACCCCGATCATGGTGCATTTCGCCGGGGCGAACACACCTTACGGGCCGATCCTGCCGAGCGACCAGGGCCTCAGCTATTTCACGCTGCGAGCGAGCGCCGACACGACCGGAGCCCAGTTCATGCCGGCGGCACGGGCCCGGCGCCGGCCTGCACCTTGGCGTTATGAGCTGGCGCCGCCGGTAACCAGTACGGAAGAAGCGCTGAGCGGCCGCCAGAAAGTCGAGATCGAGCAGGTGCTCTCCGGCGACGGCGGCCTGACCGTGCTCATGTTCAGGCTGCCGCCCGGAGGCTCCGTGAACACACCACCTCCGTCGGCAGGCAGCGGTCAGTCGCTCCTGGTGACCGCCGGCTCCATTTTCCACGGCGGCAGCGTATGCGGACGCCTCTCCGCCCTCTTCATCCCACCCGACTCGCCGACACTTGAGCTGACAGCCGGAACGGGCGGCGCGGACGTGCTTCTGCTGCAGTTTCCCAAGGCGGGCGGCTGAGCGCCCGAGAGCCGCTGCCCCTTCAGACCTTCTGCCAGCTCTCCAGCAGCTTTCTCAGCTCCCGCAGCTCGTTGTGCATCGACCGGACGAGCTCCGCTGTCTCCTTCCGCTCCGCATGTGCCCGCGCCTCGATCTCCGCCCGCTCACGATGGGCCGCCGCCTCGCGCGCTTCAGTCGCCTTCGCCATTTCGGCGTCGTGCAGCGCCTGCATCGATCCGACGATGATGGCGATGAACAGGTTCAGCACCATGAAGCTGGTCAGCACGATGAAGGGCAGGAAGAAGACCCAGGCGTAAGGGTGAACCTCCATCACCGGCCGAACTATGCCCATCGACCAGCTCTCCAGAGTCATGATCTGGAAGAGCGTGTACATGGAGGCGCCGATGGTGCCGAACCAATCCGGGAAAGAGTCGCCGTAGAGCTTCGTCGCCAGTACGCCGCTGACGTAATACACCAGAAAGAGGACGGCAATGATCGACCCCATTCCGGGCAATGCGCCGAGCAGCGAGGAGACGACCCGTCGCATGCTTGGCACGACCGAGAGAAGCCGGAGGATTCGCAGGATGCGCAACGCTCGCAGCACCGAAAGCGCACCGGCTGCGGGCACGAGGGCTATTCCTACGATCAGGAGGTCGAAGACGTTCCATCCGTCGCGGAAGAACCGCAGCCGCCACGCGAAGAGCTTGAGCGCGAGTTCGACGACGAAGATGGCGAGCGCGATCCTGTCGAGTGCGTGCAACAGTCCGCCCGCGGCGGCCATCGCTTCATTGGACGTCTCCAGCCCGAGCGTGATCGCGTTCACGAGGATGACGCCGGTGATGAAGTTCTGGAACGAGACCGCGGTGACAATGCGGCATGCGTGAGCTCTCAAGCCGCCGTCTGCGCACGCCCTGCCATGTTCCGACCCATCCGCTGCGGTCATCTCGCCCCTGCCACCAGTTTATCAGCGGCGCTCTATTAGGTGACGGAGCAGCGGCTTGCAATGACCTGCGCGATCGAGGCGCGAAGGCAGAAGGGCGCAATTCCTTGCGGCGTATTCAGCCGACGAGGCCCACCGACCAGAGGAACGCGCCCCAGAGCGAGAAGTTGAAGCAGACGGCCGTCCAAGCGACTCCGACTCGCTTCCATCGGCTGACCGGCTCGAGAGCGAGATGTGGCGTGCATTCCACGTAGGCTCTGGCCATGGATCGATCCCGTCAGTAGCAGCGAACACTGGAGGATGTCGGCTCCGGCCTTAACGTTCCCCTAAAGGCTGTTCCTTGGCGCTCCCCCGCCGCTTCCGGAAATGAAAAGCCGGCCACGCCATGGCGGGCCGGCTTTTCCTGTTGCTATTTCGACGGTCAGCGCTTCGGCGCTGCTCCCACACGCGACGCCGGTGCAGGTCCGCCTCCAGCGCTCTCCTCCGCCTTCGATGGCTCCTGGGGCTTAGATGCGCTCGAAGCCGAACGGCTCGGAGCGGAATCCTTGCTCCAGACGCTCGTATCGCCCGCGATCTCGCCGCCCGCCTCTACCTGAATCTGCCCATAGCGGACATGGCCGGACACCTTGCCGGTGGAGTAGATGTTGAGCCGCTCGCGCGCGGTCAGGTTGCCTTCGAACTTGCCGCGGACGTGGGCATTGTCGATGTCGACGTCGCCCTTGAAGGTGCCACCTTCGGCAATCTCGATGATTCGGCTGCTCATCGACGCCTCGACGTAACCCTCCACCACGAGAGTATCGCAGGCCTCGATTTCCCCCTTGAGCCGAATGTTACGGCCGACAATGAGCTTGCTGCCTTCGCTTTCCGGGCTCGAAGCCGCAGGCACACCCGGCATTGGCGCACGTCCCATGCCCGCCGCTCCCGGACCGCCGGGCGCTCCCCCGGGCTCGCCGCCGCCTCCGAGCCCACGATAGCTCGGGAAATTGGGTGCCGGGCTCTTGGGATCCGCCATAGTGCCTCCTGTTCTTGGATCGGGCGGCGCCGCGCCACGTCCGGGCTGTGTCAATGGGTCCTGCGAAGCGGGGCGGTGCGAAGAACCGGCCTCTCTGGCTCGACCCGGCGGCGCCGACTGGTCCGCTCCGTCCTCATCCCTGCCTGCGGGCCTTCCGAAAAGACTGGGTTTCTTCATGCTCGCGCTCACAATTTGAGAGATCGACATCGACCGAGCGGAGAAGATGGTTTCGCACCGCGTGGGCGAGGCGTTCTCCGAGATCGTAGCCGGTTAGCCAGTGCCGGTTCGATGACCGGCAACTCGCTCTCTATGATGACGTCCGTTGTACCGGCTTCCTTCCGCCAACCCCGACCTTCGTTTTCGGACGTGCGCATGAGACCAGAAACGATGCGTTAACGCAATCCGTCTGGGGCGACCTAGAACGCTGGTCTGTGGATACCGTAGGTCGCCGCCGGACGGCTCGACTGGAAGATCATTCGGGCGGAATAACACCACGCTGCGAAGCGATCAGGCCGTAGTGCTCGATGCGGCGGTTGACGTCGAACCTGAAGTAGGTCTCGCGCCCCCACTTCACCGCATCGAGATCGCAATCGGCGACGATCAGCTCGTCGCCGAGGGTACGCGCGAGTGCCACGATCTCTCCGCTCGGGGCGATGATACAGCTGCCGCCCATCAGCTCCTCGCCGTCTTCGCAACCGGCCTTGGCCACGCCGATCACCCAGGTCGAATTCTGGTAAGCGCCCGCCTGCATCGACAGGTGGTTGTGAAACATCTCGAGATGGCTCGGCATCTGGACGATGCGGTTGCCCTCCGCCGCCCAGCGGACGGCACCGGTGTTGTAGCCCAGCATCACCATCTCGACGCCCTGGAGCGCCATGACGCGATAGGTCTCCGGCCAGCGCCTGTCGTTGCAGAGCGCCATACCCATCACGCCGCCGAAGGCCTTGAACACCGGGAAGCCGAGATTGCCGGGCGTGAAGTACCGCTGTTCGTAGTTCTTCGTGACGCCCGTGGGATCGGGCTCGGCGCGGCCGGGAAGATGCACCTTCCGATACTTGCCAACGATCTGTCCCTCGCCGTTCACCAGTATGGCGGTGTTGTAGCGCAGCTTTCGCCCTGCCTCTTCCGCGAGCTCCGCATAGCCGAGATAGAAGCCGATCCCGAGTCGAGCCGCCTCGTCGAACAGCGGCTTCGTCTCCGGCGTCGGCATCGTGGTTTCGCAATAGACGTTCGCCTCGTCCGGATCCTGCATGATCCGCCGCGGAAAAAACGTCGTCAGAGCGAGTTCCGGAAAGACGACCAGGTTGCAGCCATGGCCAGCGGCCTGGCGCAGCAATGCGATCATGCGATCGACCGCCTGCGCGCGTGTGTCTTCGGGTTGAATCGGACCGAGCTGCGCTCCGCCTACCCTCACGAGTCTCGCCACGACGTCCTCCCTGTCCGAGCTTCCGGTCGTCGAAGCATGCACGCCTCATGCCGAAGCGGCAACGCGGAGGAGCGAACGGTCAGCGGCCGGCGGTGCGCAACAGTCCGTAGGCGAGGAAAGCTACCAGGACGAACCCGACCCCAAGTGGCGATACGATGAGCCACTCGAATTCGTCGACTCTATGCCGCGCCTCCAGCCAGAGGCCGGTCAGGCCGTGCTCCAGAGACCTCAAAGGGGACAGGCTGCCGCCCGACTTCTTCAATAAGTAGACATAGGTCAGCCACGACGCGGTCGCGACTGATAGGATGCGCAGGAACCAATTGAACATGGCGGTTGGTCTCCTGCCAGGCCAGTTGGCGGTATGTTCACCCATACCGACTCCGGATGAACGGGTGGTTAAGGACTAGCGAGGGCGCTCCGACGTGCGCCGCGAGAGGGGAGAGGCAGATGCGGCTGTTCGATCTCACGGGCCGGGTCGCGGTCGTCACCGGCGGCAATGGCGGCATCGGACTGGGGATGGCGAGAGGCCTGGCGGCCGCCGGCGCAACCATCGTGGTTGCCGGCCGCAATCGCGAGAAGAATGCCGCCGCGATCGCCGAATTGAAGAAGCTCGACTCAACCGCGCTCGCCGTCGAGGTCGACGTTACCGATCAGCGATCCTGCGGCGAAATGGTCGCGGCAGCGGTCGAGCGGTTTGGGCGTCTGGACATCCTGATCAACAACGCCGGCACGAATATCCGAAAGCAGCCGGAGGAATACACGCTCGAAGAATGGCACACCGTGCTCGAGACCAACCTGACGAGTGCCTTCACCTGCAGCCGGGCCGCCTATCCCGAGATGTGCAAGTCCGGCGGCGGCAAAATCATCAACATCGGTTCGATGTTCTCGATATTCGGCGGCGCCTTCGCCGTTCCCTATGCGTCCAGCAAGGGCGGAATCGTCCAGCTGACGAAGGGGCTGGCGGTCGCCTGGGCGAAAGACAACATTCAGGTGAACGCGATCCTGCCGGGCTGGATCGACACCGAGCTCACGCGCCGCGCACGAGAGCAGGTACAGGGGTTGCACGACGATGTGCTTCGCCGCACGCCCGCCGGACGTTGGGGAGTCATCGAGGACATGGCGGGCGCAGCGGTCTTCCTCGCCGGTCGCGGGTCGGATTTCGTAACCGGGACGGCCATCCCGGTCGATGGCGGCTTCGCGGCGATGGGTTGATCGTCGTCGGGTCGCTGCGCCGGCGCGATGGCCGTGCTTCGCCATCTTCTCGACATTTCGAGATGAAGGGGGCGCCTCGTCGTCGTAGGCTGCCTCCTGTCAATTGAGAGACGAAGCCAGGGCCGGAGGAAATCCCATGTCCGTTTTCGGGTTCGACATCCCGGAGGAGATCACCGCCGCAGCCGACGGTGTCGAGAGCTTCGTGCGCGCAGAAGTGCTGGCGCGGCACGAAAAGCATGCCGATCTGCTCGACAACCCGCGTAAGCTGTACGACGAAGACGGCCGGTATTCCCGCTTTGCGCAACAGCAGATGCGCGAAGTCCGCATGGCCTCAGCCAAGGCCGGCTTCTACAACATCTCCGTGCCGACTTCGATCGGCGGCGCGGGCATGGGACTCCTCGCCTACTACGCCACCATCGAGCGCATCTACCATGTCTGCGGCGCCAGGCACTGGCTCTGCGACTACGTGATCAGCCACTGGGCGTTCGGCCCGAGCCCGGTGCTGAGCCAAGTCACGCCGGAGATCCGCGAGAGCGTGCTGCCCGGCATGCTCGACGGCTCGAAATCCATGTGCTTCGGCATGTCGGAGCCGGGCGCCGGCTCGGACGCGGCGATGCTGAAGACGCGGGCAGTTCCGGACGGCAACGGCTGGCGCATCAGCGGCCGCAAGATCTGGACCTCCAACTCGCCCTATGCCGACTACATCATCGTCTTCGCAATCACGGATCCCGAGCGCGCGGCCGCGAAGAAGGGCGGGATCAGCGCCTTTCTGGTGCCGACCGACGCGCCCGGCTTTCAGATCGATCGCATCATCTGCATGAACGGCCACATCGGTGGAAACGAGGCGGAATGCGTCTTCGACGAGGTCCGGGTCGAGCCGCACCAGCTCGTCGGCACTCTCCACGAGGGCTTCCGCATCGGCTTGTTCGGCGTCTCGATGGGGCGCATCTACAATTCGGCACGCGCGGTCGGGATCTCTCGCTGGGCCATCGAGAAGGCGATCGAGCATGCTTGCACGCGCGAGGCATTCGGATCGAAGATCGCGGAGTATCAGGGCGTTTCATTTCCCCTCGCCCGAGCCGCGACCGAGATCCATGCGGCACACCTCCTCGGCATCAACGCCGCCATGCTGCTCGACCGTGGGGAGCGGGCCGTCAAGGAGCTTTCGATGGCGAAGGCTTATTCGGTGCAGGCGGGTGTCCGTGCGGTCGACGCTGCGATCCAGACCCATGGCGCGATGGGCTTCACCAACGAAGTCGGGCTGGTGGAAGCCTACGAGCGCGTCCGCCGCGCCAACGTCGCCGACGGCACCAACGAGATCCTCGCGCGCACGATCGCGCAGCGACTGTTCAAGGGCGACCTCGAGCTCTGACCTGAGGACGAAAGATGGACCTGCCCCTCGACGAGAAGCTCAGCATTGGCATTCAGACGATCCACCGACGCACCGAGCCGGCGACCGCCCCCTGGATGCCGACGATCGACGAGATGAAGGAACTGGTCGAACTGGTCGACCGCAGCGGCTACGACTCGCTTTGGGTCGGGGACCATATTTCGTTCGCGATCTCGATCCTCGACCCGCTGCTCCAGCTGGCCCAGGCGGCGGTGGTCAGCCGGCGGCTGCTCCTCGGCACCTGCGTCTATCTGTTGCCTCTCCGGCATCCCGTTCCGGTGGCGAAGCAGGTCTCGACGCTGGACCACCTGACGGAAGGCCGTCTTATCTTCGGCGTCGGAGTCGGCGGGGAGTTCCCGAAGGAGTACGAGGCGTGCGGCGTTCCTCGCGAGGAACGGGGCGCACGCCTGTCCGAAGGCATCGACATCGTGCGGAAGCTCTGGACCGGAGAGCCGGCGACGCATCACGGACGCTTCCACAGCTTCACCGATGTGCCGATGCTCCCGCCCGCGCGGCAGGCCGGCGGACCGCTGATCTGGTGCGGCGGCCGCTCGGAGGCCGCGCTGCGCCGCACCGGACGCAAGGCCGACGGTTACGTCTCGTACGTCGTCACGCCCGACATGTATCGCGAAGCCCTGCAGAAGATTGCAGCCGCGGCCGAAGAGGCGAAGCGCCCCCTGACCCGGTTCGGCACGGGCCATCTTCTCTTCGCACGGATCGACGACACCTATGAGAAAGCGCTCGACGCTGCCGCTGCGTCGCTCAGCGTTCGGTACGCCATGGATTTTCGCAAGGCGACCCAGCGTTACGCTGCGCTCGGCAAGCCCGAGGAGGTCGTCGAGAGGATTCGGGAGTTCCATGCCGCCGGTCTCCGGCACGTCATCCTCGATTTCGTCGGACCGTACGAGCAGCGTGACGAGCAGATCGCCTGGTTCGCGAAAGAGGCGATGCCGCTCCTCAGCGACCTGACCGGCAAGTAGCTCGCCCTCACCTTCCTCCTCGCAGATCAGGGAGCAGCGCGGCAGCTCACGGAGGCGCTTCGGAACTCCGCAGCTGGCGGCCGGTTCTCGACGATGGAGGGCGAGCTATTGGCCAGACAATCACGAGAGGCGGCTGCCGGTCCGTCCCGCTTCCCCGCCGACCTCCTCCCGATGGAGGCACGCTCGGCAGACCGGCTCCCGGAAGACGACGGATGGCAGTTCGAACCGAAATGGGACGGCTTCCGCTGCCTCGCCTTTCGGGATGGTGCGGAGGTGGAGCTTCGCGCGAAATCAGGAAAGCCTCTCGCCCGCTATTTCCCGGATGTCGCGGCGATGCTGCGCTCGCTGCCGGCATCCCGATTCGTCGTCGACGGCGAGTTGGTCATCGCTGTTGATGACGGGCTCTCGTTCGATGCCCTGCAGCTCCGGCTCCATCCGGCGGAGAGCCGGGTGCGAAAGCTCGCGGCGGAGACACCCGCCAGCCTGATAGCATTCGACATGCTCATGACGCCGAAGGGCGAGATCCTGCTGGATGCGCCGCTCGAACGACGGCGCGCTGCTCTCGAGGCCTTTGCCGGGAATGTTCCCGCAGGAACGGGCCTGACGCTGTCGCCGTTCACCCGCGACCGTTCGGAGGCCGATAGCTGGCTGGGCCGGACCGATGCCTCGGTGGACGGCGTCGTGGCGAAGCGCCTCGACGGCCGCTACGAGCCGGGCGAGCGGTCCATGATCAAGGTGAAGCGGCTAAAGACGGCGGACTGCGTCGTCGGGGGGTTTCGCTACGGGCGCGACAACCGGCTCGTCGGCTCGCTCCTTCTCGGCCTCTTCGATGATGACGGGCTCCTCGACCATGTCGGCTACACATCCACTATTTCGAACGATGAGCGGCCAGCATTGACGAAGCGACTGGAAGCGATGGCCGGGCCGCCAGGCTTCACCGGAAAGGCGCCGGGCGGGCCTAGCAGATGGAGCACCGACCGAACCGGGCAATGGGAGCCGCTCCGCCATGAGCTGGTGGTCGAGGTTCGCTACGACCATGTCACGGGCGACCGCTTCCGGCATGGAACCAAGCTGATGCGCTGGCGGCCGGACAAGTCGCCCCGCCAATGCACGCACGAGCAGATCGCGCCGCCGGTTTCGACCGCGCGGCGCCTGATACCGGAACTGCAACCGCCGCCGATCGCCGCGAAGAGCGGCCTGGCAAATTCCCGGGGGCGAAGCTCGCGATGAGCGACAACGAGATCACATTCGAGGGAGTCCGGATAACCAGCCCCGATAAGGTGCTTTATCCGGAACAGGGCATCACCAAGCGCGAGTTGGCGGCCTATTACCAAGCCGTCTCACCGTGGATGCTGCCGCATCTCGCCGATCGACCGATGACGCTGGTCCGGTGCCCTACCGGGCGCCAGAAGAAGTGCTTCTATCAGCGGCATGCGGGCTCGGGCGTGCCGCAGCAGCTCCGAGAGGTGACGATAGCAGGGTTCGAGGAGCCCTATCTCTACCTCCGCGACATCGGCGGTCTCATCGCCCTTGTGCAAATGGGCGTTCTGGAGGTCCACCCGTGGAATGCGCGGGTGGATCGACCGGATCGGCCGGACCGGATCGTCTTCGACCTCGATCCGGGAGAAGGGATGGGCTTTCCCGATGTCGTCGAGGCGGCCCATGAAGTCCGCGACGCACTTGGCGCTCTCGGGCTTCACAGCTTCGCGAAGACCACCGGAGCGAAAGGCGTGCACGTCGTCGTGGCGATCGAACGCCGCGCCGAGTGGAAAGAGACGAAGGCGTTCGCCAAAGCGATCGGAGATCGGCTCGCCGCTGCGCGCCCCGAGCGGTATCTCACCCGCGTCTCGAAGGCGGAACGGAAGGGAAGGATCTACATCGATTACCTGCGCAACGACCCGACCTCGACCGCCGTCGCCCCCTACTCGACGCGTGCCCGGGCGGGCGCGCCGGTGGCCTTGCCGGTTTCGTGGGAGGAGCTTGTCCCTACCCTCGACCCCGGCTCGTTCACCGTCCGATCCGTTCCGGAGGTTCTGACCCGCCGGGCGGATGATCCGTGGGCGGAGTTGCCGTCGATCAGGCAGCGTCTGCCCGCGCGCGTCGACGCCTGATCTCCGCTTCTACAGGCCGAGATCGATCGCCGGACGCGCGATCATCAGCCAGAAGATGCCGAGCACCGCGGCGAAGGCGGGAAAGCCAAAGGCGAACCACGTCCAGAACAGACGATGATAGGTGCGCGGTAACGGCTCGCCGGCAGCGACCGCCCCGGCTGCGAGCGTTCGCAGGCGCATCTGTATCCAGACCACGGGCAACCAGAACGCGCCCGTGAACAGGTAAAGCAGAATCGGCAGCACAATCCAGCCTTCGCTAAGCGGATAGCCGACATGCCAGGCCAGCGCCACGCCGGTAATCGGCTGCGCGACCACGGCCGTCGCCGTGAAGAGGAAGTCGGCGATGACGACGATCCGAGCCACCCCGGCGATCACCACCGGATTGCCGGTGAGATGCGCCATCAGCATGAAAAAGGCGATTCCGGCGCCCGTGCCGAGAAGCACTGTGGCACCCATCAGGTGCAGGTATTTGAGGAACAGGTAGAGGGTCACCGATCCTCCAGTATCGCCAGCGCGACGAGGTGAAGCGCGAAGATCGGGAAGATCTTCAGGATCGGACCGAGCGGCTCGATCCAGAGGCGCGGAAGAATCAGCGTGCCGGCCACCATATAGAAGATGGAGATGGCGAGAGCGGCATAGATCCCGATGCGCGCGGTTCGGCGAAAGGCGATCGCCAGCCCGATGGCGATGTCGGCGAGCGCTCCAGCCAGCACGGAGGGCGCACTCAGGAAGCTGGCGCCGCCTTCCTGCATCAGGCTGATACCGATGGCATTTCCCGGCCCGAGCGAGATGAGCCCCGTCAGGATCCAGAAGGCGGCGATGACGACGAAGATCAGCGGCTTCAGGAAATAGAGATTGGCGAACCAGCGCTCCTGGACCGAGGCCGGCTCGGCGGCGAGCGCCGCGGCGAGCGGCTTCGGCACGATGCCCGTGACACGACTCCACTCGGTCGGGTCGCCGACCGCCCCGCGCACGATCTCGCGTCCGGCAGTCGAGCGCATCGGCGGTCGCCAGCCGAGCCGGCCGGCGAAATCTCCCAGTCGGTAGAGCGCCGTCGCCAGCGGCGGCGGCAGGCGAAGCTCCCACTGCGGGCGCCGGCCAAGCCATCTGCGATAGGTTCGGATCACCTCGGGAAAAGACAAACGCTCCGGGCCCGCCAGCTCCAGGGTGAGGCACGCCGGCGCATCCTCCCGGAGAAAGAAGCAGACGGTTGCGACCAGATCATCGAGCTGCACGATCTGCAGCCGCCCCGTCCCCGGCATCAGGGGCAATACCGGCAGCGCGACAAGCCCGCGGAACATCGCGCTGCCGCCATAGGCGGGACGCCCCACCACCACCGACGGCCTCAGGATGACCCAGTCGAGGTCCCGCCCGGCGAGCGCTTTGTCGCCTTGCAGCTTGGTCCGGGAGAATTCGGACGGCGTCTCCCGGTCTACGCCGATCGCCGACACGTGCACGACCCGCCGCACGCCGGCCTGCTCGCATGCGGCGAACAACGCATCGGCTCCGGTCGTGTGCACGCTGTGGGTGGAGTCGCCGGGTCCATCCTGCAAAATGCCCGCACAGTTTACCACCGCCTGCACCCCGTGCAGATGCGGAAGCCATGCTTCAGGAGATGTCGTGGCTCCGATGTCGCGGCGAACCCACTCGACTTCCGGGAGACGGCGTGCCGCGCGCCGCACGTTTCGCGCGACGCCGACGACCTCATGTCCCTCGCCGATGAGGCGGGCGACAACTGCGCTCCCGATCAGTCCGGTCGCCCCCGTGACCAGCACGCGCACGCATTCCTCCCTCTCCGGCCCGCCTCGGCCGCGGCGGCTCAGAGGCTCAGTGGTCGGGCTTGTCTCGACCGATCCGCCGTGTCAATTCGCTGAACGGTAGCCGGTTCCCTTCGGCCTCGAGGCGGTTGGCCAGACGCAGATATCGGACCGGAAAACAGATAGCATCGACGTTTGCGGCGGAGAGCCCGGGCGGCCGTGCTGGATCAGAGGCAAGCTGCGCCTCGGTCTCCGCGAGCGCCCCCTCGATCTCTTCCGAGGTGAGAACGCCCTTTTCCCGCAGAAGGCTCAGGAGACTGCCGACAGCAGCATAGAGCCCTTCCAGTTGGAGGTTCGCCGTGTTCATGATGACTCCTGACCTTACATCGGTCCGCTGACGTGGAGAACGACCGCACGGCTAGATCGATCCCCTGCAATCGATCAACGCGAGCGGTCGCTCTCCGATGGACGCTCACCTGCATGGGCGCGATCACCCTTGCTGCTTGCTCTCCTTCCCGAGCTATCGAAAGCGTCAGGCTCCTGCAGGAGCTGGCGTCCGAGGAGGAGACCGCGCCCGTGCCGCGGCGGATGGCGGAGTGCTACCAGGTTCGGGGAAAGGAGTACGAAGCCGACCTTTACCTGCCCCCGGCCGGTGCAAGGGCGTCGATCGTGCTCGTTCCGGGCGTGACGCCGCAGGGCAAGGATGATCCGCGCCTCGTTGCCTTCGCGCGGGATTTGGCGCGCGCCCGACTGCTCGTGCTCGTGCCCGAGATTTCCAATCTGCGCGAGCTGAAGGTCAGCGCCGAGGATGCCGAGGTCATCGCCGGTGCCGTCGGCTACCTCGCGGGGCGGCAGCGCCCGCTCGGCATCACCGCGATCTCCTATGCCGCCGGACCGGCCATGCTCGCCGCACTCGGCGACGAGGCTGGACGCGATGTCGAGTTCATGATCCTGATCGGGGGCTACTACGACATCGGCGCTGTGGTGAGGTTCTTCAGCACCGGCTTCTACCGAGACGGGCTCGGCCAGCCGTGGCAGCATCGGGAGCCGAACGCCTATGGGAAGTGGGTCTTCGCCCGCAGCAACGCCGACCGCCTGACCGAGCCGCGCGACCGCCATCTCCTCCGGACGATCGCCGACCGGAAGCTCGACGATCTGAATGCGGCCGTGGAAGATCTGGTCAGCGATCTGGGGCCCGAGGGGCGCTCCGTTCTCGATCTTCTCACCAACCGCGACCCGGAGCGGGTCGGCACACTGATCGCCGGGCTGCCCCCGTCGATCCGCCTCGGGATGGAAGCCCTCGACGTCAGCCGTCGCGATCTTTCACGGATCTCGGCGAACGTGATCCTCGTACATGGGCGTGACGACGCCATAATTCCGGTCAGCGAGAGCCGCGCCCTGGCGGCCGCTTTGCCCGAAGGCCGCGCCGACCTCTTCGTCGTCAACGGCCTCGCCCACGCTGATCTCAGAGACGTCACGCCCGGGGACGCGCTGACGCTCTGGCGGGCAGTTTACCGGGTTCTGCAAATGAGGGATTCGCCCGCGTGGCCGGCTCCTGACTGACCGGCGCTAGCGAGCCAGCTCAAGGATCTCGATCACCTGCTCGGGCGACGTGATCGGACGCGGGTTCGTGTGGATGTAGCGGTCGTGCATCGCGTGTTCGGCGATCTCGCGGAAGCGGTCCGGAGTGACTCCGACTTCGGAGAGGCGTCCGGGCTGACCGAGCGAACGAACGAATGCCGCCACTACGTCGGCGGCGGAATCGCCCGGATGCCCCATCACCTCCGCGACGATCTTCTGACGCTCTTCGTTGGCAGGCAGGTTCCACCGAAGCGTTGCCGGCAGCATCACGCACGAGGTATGGCCATGCGGCACGTTGCAGGTCCCGCCGAGCACGTGCCCTATGCCGTGACTGGCGCCCATCGATACGCCGGTCTGGTTGTGCTCCATGGATTGCCAGGCACCGATCTGGCACATCAGACGCGCCTCCAGATCGCGCGGGTCAGCCTTGCACCGCTCGAGGCCCTGCCTGAGCAGGCGCAGACCGTTGATCGCGGCGCCGTCCGATTGCCAGTTGGCGAGATGCGAACAGATCGTCTCGACGCAGTGATCGACGGCGCGCATGCCGGTCGAGAGCCAAAGCCACTCGGGTGTCGGGACCGTGGTCTCGGGGTCGAGTATGACCGCGGTCGGAATCAGGCGCGCATGCCGGAAGAGCTGCTTCGCGTGCCTACGCGTGTCCGTGCAGCCGGCGGTCCGGTTGAACTCGCCGCCGGACAGGGTGGTCGGAATCGTCACCTGCGGCACCGACGGCGCTCGGAAGTCCGGCTGATGGCTGCTCCCATCCTCGTGGATGATCGTCCGGAACGGATCCAGGCCATCGACGTCGTCGATCCCGTGCTCGAGGGCGAGCCGCACCATCTTGCCGGCGTCCGTCAACGATCCGCCGCCGAACGTCACGATGAGATCCGCCTTCGCTTCCCGCGCCGCGCGAGTCATCTCGATCACCGCCTCGCGCGGCGTGTGCGCCGGCATGCCCGTCGCTATTCCGGCGTAACGTTCGCCCAGCCTCTTCTCCAGCCGCTCCATGAAATCCGTGTTGCGCGCCAGGGTCGAGCTGCCGAGGACGAACAGGCGCCGGGAGCCCAGTCGGTCAGCTTCTTCGGACAGCGCCTCGTCGAACGGCTGCCCGAAATAGACCTTCTCCTGAAGGAAGTTGGTGAAGACGGTCATTGCCGCGTCCCCTTCGGTCGGCTCGGTCCTCCCGCAGCTTCCCCGATCGGCGCACGGCCTTCAACCACGCCGTCGCGCCTTCGGACGCTCGGGCCGTACGTGCGGTCAGCCTTTCGCCGACATGTCGATCAGGATGTCGTCGCCTTCCAGCTTCAACGGAAAGACCCTCAGGTCTTCCTCGATAGGCGGCCCGAGACCTTTCCCCGTTCGCACGTCGAAGCGGCCGGCGTGGAGCGGACACTCGATCACCCCGTCCTCCAGCCAGCCGTCGGAGAGGCAGGCATATTCGTGCGTACAGATGTTGTGCGTGGCGTGAAAGCTGCCGTCCTCGAGCCGATAGATGGCGATCTCCTCGCCTTCGACGTCGTAGGCGACCACATCGCCTTCCTCGAATTCCGAGGCCGAGGCGACCCGCACCCACTTTTCCGATCCGCTCATGCGGCGAATACCTCCTTCAGTTTCCAGGGCGAGGATATCGGCACCGCCACGGGCAAGAAAGTGCCTGGCGCAAAATGCTCTTCCCCCCTCTGCCCATGGTGCTAGCCTTCGCCTTCTGGAAGATGCCCTTCGGAGAATGCGATGACTCTCGACCCGGATGCCGCGCGCGTGATCGAACTGGCCAACAAGTCCGACAAGCCGCCATTCGAGGAGGTGGGAGCGGAAGAAGCGAGGCGCCTCTATCTGGAGGGCCGCCGGGTACTGGCGCCGGAGCCGCCGCTCGTCAACGAGATCCAGGACATGGAAGCGCCGGGGCCGGCGGGGCCCATCCCCATTCGCTATTACCGGCCGATCGGAGCACTGTCGCAGGAGCGCCTGCCGGTTCTCGTCTATTTTCACGGCGGCGGTTGGGTTATCGGCAGCCTGGACAGCCACGACGTCGTCTGCCGACGCCTCGCCAACGCCGGGCGCTGCGCCGTCGTCTCGGTCGACTACCGCATGGCACCGGAGCACAAGTTCCCGGCAGCCGTGGACGATTGCATGGCGGCGACGGAGTGGGTCGCCCGCTCCGGCGAGCTTCTTCGGATCGATCACGCACGGCTAGCGGTCGGCGGAGACAGTGCCGGCGGCAATCTCGCCGCCGCGGTGGCTCTGATCGCGCGTGATGCCGGCACGCCGGCGATTGCCGCCCAGGTGCTGTTTTATCCGGCGACCGACTTCGACATGTCGATGCCATCGCACAAGACGCGAGGCCAGAGCTACCTGCTCACGACGCGGACGATGGAGTGGTTCCGCGATCAATATTTCCGGGGACCGGAGGACGGCGCCGACTGGCGCGCCTCACCGATCAAGGCATCCAACGTCGAGGGCGTTGCGCCGGCCTACGTGCTCACCGCCGGCTACGATCCGCTCTGCGATGAAGGCGAGGCTTATGCACGCAAGTTGGTCGAGGCCGGCGTGATGGTCACGATGCGCCGCTATCCTGGGCAGATTCACGGCTTTCTGAACATGGGCAAGATTATTCGCGCCGCGGGGGAAGCTCTCGACGAGGCCGGTCGGTATCTCAAGGGCACTGCATTCGCGCCCTGACGGTTGCCTGCCGGCTGACGCCGGCGCAGCAGAAAATCTGCCGAAGGAGGAGATGATGACCTTTCCGCTCGAACAGGCCGAACCGACGTCGCTGCGACTGAACCCGGAAGCGCTCTCGCGCCTGGACGCCGCGATTCGAAAGCACATCGAAGACGGACGCTACCCCGGCGCCCAGGTGGCTGTCGCGCGCCACGGCAAGCTGGCGATGTTCAAGAGCTATGGTCATGCGAAGATCCACCCGTCGCCGGTGGACGCGGCAGACGACACCCTCTGGCTGATGTTCTCCAATACGAAAGTGGTGACTGCCGCCGCGATCTGGGCCCTCGCGGAGGCCGGTGAGATCCGCTACACCGATCTGGTCGCAGACCACGTTCCCGAGTTCGCCCGCAACGGCAAGGGCGAGATCACGGTTCATCAGGTGCTCACCCACCAGGCCGGCTATCCGAATGGCGTGATGCCCGAAGCGGCCTGGGACGACCACGAGCTGATGAAGCGGTGCGTCTGCGATTACACGCTGGAATGGACGCCGGGAACGCGCGTCCATTATCACAGCGCCGCTGCGCACTGGACCGCGGCGATGCTGATCGAGAGCATCACCGGCAGGGATTTTCGCGATTACATCCGCGAAGCCGTGATCGAGCCGCTCGGGCTGGGTCGAGAGCTCTATGTCGGCCTGCCCGACAGCGAGCACGGCCGCGCCGCCGACATCCACGAGCCCTCGCCGGAAACCGGCAAGCCGGTAATCCTCGAGGACCGCAATTCGGCGGCGGCTAAGCGCGCCGGCATTCCGGGCGGCGGAGGATATGCGACCGCCCGCGCCATGGCCGCGTTCTACCAGATGATGGCAAACCGCGGCACGCTGAACGGTGTCAGGGTCTTCTCGGCGCGGACGATAGACTACGTCTCCCGCAACCATACCGGCGACCGCATCGACGAGAACTTCGGCATGCCCATGCACCGCGGCATCGGTCCGCACGTGCGCGGCTACACGCCGAATATCCGGGGGCTCGGCAGCATCGCCTCACCGCGTGCTTTCGGTCACGGCGGCGTCGGCTCCTCCTATTGCTGGGCCGACCCCGACTCCGGAACCTCGTTCGCCTACTTCAGCAACAGCCGGATCCCGGAGCCGTGGCACAGCGTGCGCATGGACCACATCAGCAATTTCGCACATAGCGCGATCGACCCGTAACTGACCGCTCTAGCCGCCGGTGCGCTCCCGCACGAAGCTACCGGCGCGCTCGATCGCGTCCCTCCCCTCTGAGAGCATCGGCGCGAAGAGGTGCCAGACGTGAATCATCCGGTCGGCCACCTCCAGCCTGACGTCGACGCCCGCCTGCTCGGCCCGCGCCGCGAGTCGCCGCGCGTCATCGAGCAGGCACTCGGCGCTACCAACCTGGATCAGGAGCGGCGGCAAACCGGCGAGATCGGCATTTAGCGGCGTTGCGAGGGGCGACCGCGGATCGGCGCCGGCGAGATACAGCTCGGCAAACCAGGCGATCGCCTCCGGCGTGATCATCGGATCCTCGGTGAGCTTCGACTGCATCGTCTCGCCCGTGCCTTCCATGTCGGTCCACGGCGAGATGCAGATGGCGCCAGCCGGCAGGGGATCCCCATCGTCGCGAAGCACGACCATCGTCGAGACGGCCAGCCCGCCACCCGCCGAGTCGCCCGAGATGACGAGCCGGCGGGGCTCGATCCCTTCCGCCAGGATATGGCGGCAAGCTGCCGTCGCATCCTCGACCGCGGCGGGAAACGGAAACTCGGGCGCCAAACGATAATCCAGAAGCAGCACCCGGGCATCCGCTGCACGCGAGAGGTTGTAGGCGAAGTTCCGATGCGTGACGAGCCCGTCGCCGAGCACGTATCCGCCGCCGTGCAGATGCAGCACTACCCGCGAGCGATCCACGCCCGGCGCGGAGATCCATTCACCCGTGGCCTCCCCGACCACCACCGGCTCGACCACTGCGTCCGCGGGAGCCGGGAACTTCTGGCCGAGAAGCTTGAAGCGTTCCCGCATCTGCGGAACGGTCGGATTTTCCGGTCGTCCTCTCTCTCGCAGCAGTTGCACGAGCGTGTTCAGCTCCGTCACTGTCATCGTCGCATCTCCTGAATCGTTCGCCCCGCAGCATAGCCGGGAGTTCGGCGTGAACAGAACGGGTGGACTCGCGCCGCAGCCGTTGTCCACAATAACGACCTGTCGTTCAGGGCAAGACGACAGTCGAGCCACAATGGTCTTCAGCGGCACCGCGATCTCGGGATACCGCTGCAACTCATAATGCCCGGTGGAGGAGACGATGAAGAATGCATTGCTCGCGACCTGCGTCGCGGCAGCGATAGCCGCCCCCGGCGCGGGCGCATTCGCCCAAAAGTACAAGGACGTCGAGGTACCCACCACGGTCAACGTCATCGTCGCGTACAGCGCCGGCGGCGGTACCGACATTCTGGTGAGGACCGCCCTTCCCTATTTCGAATCGGCGATCGAAGAGCTGACGGGCAAAGACATCAATATGGTCGTCAAGAACATGCCCGGCGCAGGTGGGGAGGTCGGCTGGACGGCGCTGGCGCGTGCTCCGAAAGACGGCTCTACGATCGGCGTCATAAATCTGCCCGCCGTGGCGCTCGTACAGGCGGTGCGTGAGCCCGAGTATGCGCCCTGGACAGAGTCCTTCACGCCGATCGGCGTCAACGTCATCGACCCGAGCGTCGTCCGCATCAACGATGCGAAGTTCGGGACTCTGAAGGAAGCGATCGAAGCGGCGAAGGCAGAGCCCGCATCCGTCACGGTAGGAGCCGACGGGCCGCTGTCCGACGATCACCTCGCGGTGTACGCCATCGAGGATGCGACCGGCGCGAAGTTCACTTTCATCCCCTACGCCGGCGGTGCCCCGGCCAACCGCGCCTTCCTATCCAAAGAAGTCGAGATGTCGATGGGCAACGTCACCGACCTGTTGCAGACGCAGGAGGCAACGGTCGAAGCCGCGATCCTGTCGAACGAGCGCTATGAGCTGATTCCCGACACCCCCACCTTCAAGGAGCTGACGGGAATGGATGTGACGGCCGGAGGTTCGACAAGAGGTTGGGCAACTGTTTCCGGGATCCCGGATGATCTCCTCGCCGTCTATCGGGAAGCGTTCGAGATCGCGTCCAACGACCCGAAATACCAGGAAGAGGCGAAGAACCGAAAGCTGACTCTGGTGACGCCGAAGATCGGGGACGAGTTCGGGCAGATCATGGCGGACACTCAAAGCTCGGTGGATTCGCTGCTCAAGTATTTCGAGCAGGGTGGTTATCTGAAATAGGACTGCCGGCCGCCGCCCGGTCGGGCGGCGGCCATGACCCTCTTCCGGGAGGAAGGGCATGCTGAGCCGCCTCGGCCGTGACGGAATCTCTGCGATCGTCCTGCTGATTCTCGGAGTGCTGGGCTGGATTGAGGTCAGCAGCTATCCGGCAGATGCTTCGATCTGGCCGAAATGGATGCTGGGCGGCCTGATGCTCCTGAGCCTGGTCCTCCTCGTTCAAAGCCTGCTCCAGGCCCGCGGTGGCAAGCGATGACCCAGGCCGATGTCCGGGTTCTCGTCACGATCGGGATGCTGGTCGCCTACGGGCTGATCATGCCGACCCTCGGCTTCTTCGCGACCAGTGCACTCTTTCTTCTCCTGCACATGCTCTACCTCGGCATTCGCGGTCCCGTGTGGCTCGCGAGCCCGATCATCCTCCTGCTCGGCACCGCGTGGGCTCTTTTCGAGAGGTTCCTCGGCGTGCCGCTCCCTCACGGGCTGATCTACTGATGCCTTCGACAGAACCCCTAGAGTCGCTCGAGAGGGGCCGGTGATGACGGAGATTCTGCTCGATTCGGCGTGGCTCGCCTTCGAACCGGTCAACCTGCTCCTGGTGTTCGTCGGCGCGGTACTCGGAACGCTTTTCGGCGCGACACCCGGGATCTCCGCCACGCTGACGATCGCGCTGATGGTGCCCGTCACCTTCGGAATGACACCGGTGCACGGGCTCTCCTTCCTCGGTGGCGCCTATTGCGGTGCCATTTACGGCGGATCGATCTCCAGCATCCTGATCAATGTACCCGGCACACCGGCCGCCGTGGCGACCATGATGGACGGCTACGAGTTGACCAAGAAGGGGCGTGCCGGCTTCGCTCTCGGCGGCGCCATCACCGCTTCCTTCTTCGGCGGCCAGATCGGGACGATCGTCCTGCTCGTCGCGGCGCCGCTCGTGGCGGCGGCGGCGCTCAACATCCGTTCGGCGGAGTTTTTCTGGATCGTCGTCTTCGCCATGAGCACGGTAGGCGCCATCGGCGGCGGCTCCGTGACGAAGGGCCTCATCTCCGCCTTCATCGGCCTGATCCTGGGGACGGTCGGAACCCACCCCTTCACCGGCTCCCTGCGCTTCACCTTCGGGGTCCAGGGCCTGTACGAGGGATTCCCGGTCATCGTCGGCATCGTCGGCCTCTTCTCGATCAGCCAGGTCCTCTACCTCTGCCACGGCAAGGGCATGGACAAGCAGATCGACATCCCGACCGTCGGCTCCCTCTGGCCCGGCTGGGTCGAAATCATGAAAGTGAAGGCGACCTACATCCGCTCGGCGATCATCGGCACGTTCGTCGGCGTGCTGCCCGGCGCCGGCGCCGACATCGCTTCCTTCATCGGCCGCAACGAGGCGCACCGCTTTTCCAGGAATCCGGACGAGTACGGCAAGGGCTCTTATGAGGCCGTCGTCGGCTCAGAAGCCGCGAACAATGCGGTGGTCGGCGGCAGCCTGGTGCCGATGTTGACGCTCGGCATTCCCGGCAACGCGGTCAGTGCCGCATTGATCGGAGGCCTACTGATCCACGGCATGTTGCCGGGGCCGCGGCTGTTCACCGACCAGGCACACATAATCTACCCGTTCATTCTGAGCCTGTTCGCCGCGAACCTGTTCTTCGCGCTCGCCGCGTTCGGCGGTCTCAAATACCTGGCGAAGGTGGTGCTGATCCCCCAGGGCGTGCTGGCCTCGGCCGTGGCGATCCTGTCGGTGCTGGGCGCCTATTCCTACCGCAACATGATCGACGATCTGTGGATCATGCTGTTCCTCGGCATCGTCGGGTACGTTCTCAGGCGGACAGGTTTCCCGCTCGCGCCGATCATCCTCGGCATCATCCTCGGCCCACTCGCGGAGACCAACCTCGAGCGCGTGATGACGATCGCCAACGCCAGGGGCATGACGCTCATGGGCTATTTCATGAGCAACACGCTCACCATCGTTCTGATGGTGATGTCGATCGCGGCGCTGATCTACTCGGTCGTGCGGGAAATCAGGCACCAGCGCTCGGGGAAGGCGCTGATGCCGTTGGAAACCGATTGAGCTCGAGGCTACGAGTCGGCCTTATGCGTCAGATCCTTACGGCGTCAGCTTGTAATAGTGCCAGAGGATGATCGCGGCGACGCTTCGCCAAGGGCGCCAGTCGTCGCCGATGCCGCGCATCTCCTTCAGGGTCGGCCGGCTCTCCAGCTTTCGGAGCCGTTGCACGGCTACCGCCAGCGCCAGGTCGTCGGCAGGCCAGACATCGGGCCGGCCGAGCGCAAACAGCAGATAGATTTCCGCGCTCCAGCGCCCGATGCCTTTCAGGCGGACGAGCTCGGCGAGCGCCGCTTCGTCGTCCATCTCTTCCAGCGCGGCGAGGTCGAGCCGGCCGGCGACGATCTCTTCGGCCAGCCCCATGCTGTAACGGATCTTCTGACGGCTGAAGCCGAGGGATCTGATTCCCTCTTCGCCCAGTAGGAGGAACTTCTCCGGCACCAGGGGATCGACGCGCTCCGTCACCCGCGCCCATATCGAGCGGGCGGCGGCATTCGAGACCTGCTGTGCCACGATCGCCCGCAGGAGCGCGGAAAAGCCTCCCTCTCGCACCTCGAGCGGAGGCGGCCCCGCCTCCTCGCAAGCTCGGCGGAGATCCGGGTCGAGCCGCGAGAGCTCTTCGACACCCTGACTCCAGAGGCGTACTGCCCTTTCAGCTCTCCCGAGCCTCTCTACGCTAACGTCCATGTCTGTGATTCTGCATGCAGCACAGGTGCAGACAAGCCGTCAAGCGGTCGCCGGCTCCGCCCGATTGTCGCAAAGCCCATGCGCCACCCACAGGGCCGCCGTCAGAACCACGACAGCGCCCGCCTGATGCAGTGCGCCGAGGCTGATCGGCACCACCAGGAGAAGCGTTGCGATCCCGATCCCGACCTGAGCAGCGGCGACGAGGAGCAGCAGCCCGCTGCGTACACCCAACTCCGGCACTCTGAAGCTCCGGGCCCAGAAGACGATAATCAAGGCCAATGTCGCTATCGCCAGCAGACGGTGATTGAACTGGATCGCCGACGGGTTCTCGAACGCATTGAGCCACGCCGGCTCGACTGCGACATAGTCCGGCGGGATCAGTCCCCCGCCCATTTCGGGAAAGGTGTTGTAGACGAGGCCGGCGTTGGTTCCCGCAACGAACGCTCCGGCGACAATGGTCAGGCTGACGGCGCCGACCACCACCCATGCCATTGGCACGAGACCTGCCGTATGTCGCCCTGTTGGCTTCTTCACGAGAAGATCGAGCGCAATCCAGAAGACCAGCGCGTAGAGCAGCAGCGCGAGCCCGAGATGGATTGCCAGACGGTACTGGCTCACGTCGAGGCGATCAGCCAGCCCGCTCTTGACCATCCACCAGCCGACGACGCCTTGAAGCCCCCCGAGGAGGAATATCCCGAACAACTTCAGCCCCAGCGGGCGATCGATCCGGCCGCGCCACCAGAACCAGAGGAGCGGAATCAGGAAGACCAGGCCGATCGCCCGGCCCCAGAGACGGTGGATGTACTCCCACCAGAAAATGGTCCGGAACTCCGCCAGCGTCATGCCGGCATTGACGTGGACGTACTCGGGAATCTGCCGATATTGATCGAACAAGCGCTGCCATTCCGCATCGGAAAGCGGCGGCAACACGCCCATCACGGGGTTCCACTCGGTGATGGAGAGGCCGGATCCGGTCAGGCGAGTGATCCCGCCGATGACGACCATCGCGAAAATCGCGGCGCAACAGCCGAGCAGCCAGATTCCCACCGATCGCCGGCTGTTCGTAGCATCGGCGCGCATCTCGCTTCCGATTGCAGAAAGTGACGTCACTCCACTCCAGCCTTCCTCTAGCCACAGATTGCCGGCTTGCGGTGAGCTAACTACCTATCGGCGGGGCGGTGCACAATCTCACGCGTCCTTTTGCCGCAAAACTACGCGGGTTTGCCCTGTATCAAGTCGAAATCCGCCGCTTGCGGCACAAGCTTCGCCGACTATGGTAGCGACCGTCCAGTCCGGGGCTCGTCCAGAGAGAGCTCCACGGAGAGATCATGGCATCGCACGAGCAGATTTCCCTAAGGCACGGCTTCAGTCTCGACGATCTCTATACGCGTGACGGGCTGTCGCGGATTGACGGCAAGTTCCTCGAATGGCTGGCAAGCTCGGACGCGGCGCTCCATAACCGCCTCGTGGCTGCCCGCGCCGCGCCGGACTCTCTGGCGGCCAAGGACGAGTCCGAGTTGCTGATCGGACTGGCGCCGCACGTGGACGACTTCGTCGCCGACCTCTTCGGGATCCGTTCCGAGGCGGAAGCGCTCGCGGACGCGCATCACCGGCTCGCGCCGCTCTATCGCTGCAAGCGTCTTTTTGTCCAGCGGCGGGCGGCACGGGCGGTGAAGCCGGAAGAAGCGGCCGCACTCGACGGAGAAGCTCTCACCGCAGCGGTCGAGAAGGCGCTCGGCGGCCGGGTCGAAGAGCTGGCGTTCGCCGTCGCCGTCATGGGGTGGATGGAGGACCAAGCGGCAAATGCGGAGCAGATCGGCGCCGCCGAGCGATACGCCGCCTGGGCGCTCTACAGCCCGGAGGGCCGCCGGCGCCACGGAGCCGGCGTTCTGTTCCAGGTGCCGGCCAAGACCGATCCCTTCAATCTCGTCCCGGTCGAGACCGTCTCGGTCGACGGCGTCGCGATGATGCGCCTGCCGGATCACGACCTGCGTGAGCGCGAAGGTTTCAAGCTCACCGACCCGGGAACCGACCTGGTAGGCGCCCTCGACGAGGTGCACTACTGCATCTTCTGCCACAATCAGGGGAAGGATTCCTGCTCGCGCGGACTGCGCGACCGTAAGACCGGCGCTTACCAGAAGAGTCCATTCGACGTGACGCTCCACGGCTGCCCGCTCGAAGAGAAGATCTCCGAGATGCACGTGGTTAAAGGCGACGGCCATTCGATCGGCGCGCTTGCCATGATCGCCGTCGACAATCCGCTCTGCGCGGCGACCGGGCACCGAATCTGCAACGACTGCATGAAATCCTGCATCTACCAGAAGCAGGAGCCTGTCGACATCCCTCAGAGCGAGACGCGCATCCTCAAGGACGTGCTGGAGCTGCCCTGGGGCTTCGAGATCTACGGTCTGCTGACTCGCTGGAATCCGCTCGACATCCGCCGCCCGATCCCGCGGCCGGACAGCGGCAAAACGGTCTTGGTGGTCGGTCTCGGTCCGGCCGGCTTCAACCTGGCGCACCACCTCATGAACGACGGCCATTCCGTCGTCGCCGTCGATGGCCTCAAAATCGAGCCGCTCGCCCCGGAGATCGGCGGCGTTGATCGAGAGGGTCGGCGGGTGCCGTTCCACCCGGTCCGCGACATCGGGTCCCTGTGGGAATCCCTTGACGACCGGCTCATGGCCGGGTTCGGCGGAGTGGCCGAGTACGGTATCACGGTCCGGTGGGACAAGAACTTCCTGAAGGTGATCCGCCTCCTCCTGGAGCGTCGCCGGCAGTTCACCATGGTCGGTGGCGTCCGGTTCGGCGGAACCCTCACGATCGAATCCGCCTTCGAGCTCGGGTTCGATCATATCGCCCTCTGCGCCGGTGCCGGCCGACCGACGCACGTGCCTATGCCACATGCGCTGGCGCCGGGCGTCCGCATGGCATCCGATTTCCTGATGGCCCTCCAGCTCACGGGAGCGGCCAAGACCGACTCGATCGCCAATTTGCAGGTGCGGATGCCGGTCGTCGTCATCGGCGGTGGTCTGACGGCCATCGATACCGCGACAGAAGCGCTCGCCTACTACCCCGTTCAGGTGGAGAAATTTCTCACCCGGTACGAGACGCTCGTGGCCGAACGCGGCGAAACTGCGGTGCGCGCGGCATGGCTACCGTGGGAGCAAGAGATCGCCGACGAATTCATCACCCATGCCAGGGCAATACGCGAAGAGCGCCGAAAGGCCGAGGCGGAAGGGCGCCGGCCGCACCTGCGTGAGCTTCTGCAGCGCTGGGGCGGTGCGACCATCGCCTATCGCCGCCGGCTGATCGACTCGCCGAGCTACACGCTGAACCACGAGGAGGTGGCCAAGGCGCTGGAGGAAGGAATCCGGTTCGCCGAATGCCTGTCGCCGATCGATGTCGAGGTGGACCGGAACGGACGTGCGGTCGGCCTCCGCCTCGGCCGGGTAGAGATCGATGAGAAGGGCCGACGCCGGGAGGTCGGCGACGGCGATACCGTCTCCCTTCGCGCCGGCACGATTCTGGTCGCTGCCGGCACGCAGCCGAATACGGTGTTGGGGCGCGAGGACCCGGTGCACGTGAAGCTCGCCGGCCGGTATTTCCAGGCGATCGACGAGGACGGATTGCCGGTCGAGCCGGAACGAATCGCCAAGCCCGAAACGCCGCACGTCCTGATGTCGATGGTCGAGGACGGCCGCTCGGTCAGCTTCTTTGGCGACCTGCATCCCTCCTTCGCCGGCAACGTCGTAAAGGCAATGGGAAGCGCCAAGCTCGGCTACCCGATCGTGAGTCGGATGCTCGAGCGGCTGCCAAAGCCTGCCGCGACTCCGGCGCATCTGGCCGAGGTCGTCAATCGGGAGCTGCGGGCCTTCGTCCACCGGGTCGATCGTCTGACACCCGAAATCGTCGAGGTGGTGGTGCGGGCGCCGATCGCCGCCCGGGCGTTCAGGCCGGGGCAGTTCTACCGTCTTCAGAACTACGAGACCTACGCGAAGACCGTCGACGGCACGACTCTCGCGATGGAGGGGCTCGCGATGACCGGTGCCTGGGTCGATCGCGAGGCCGGCCTGTTGTCGACCATCGTCCTGGAGATGGGCGGCTCGTCGGATCTCTGCGCCATGCTGGAGCCGGGCGAGCCGCTCGTGCTGATGGGGCCCACCGGCGCGCCGAGCGAGATCCCGGAGAACGAAACGGTCCTGCTCGCGGGCGGCGGATTAGGCAATGCGGTGCTGTTCTCGATCGGCCAGGCGATGCGGGGCAATGGCTGCCGCGTCGTCTACTTCGCCGGGTACAAGAAAATGGAGGACCGCTACAAGATCGAGGCGATCGAACAAGCGGCGGATGTCGTGGTCTGGTGCTGCGATGAAGGCCCCGGCTTCGAGCCCGGGCGACCGCAGGATCGCTCCGTCGTCGGCAATATCGTCGAGGCGATGCTCGCCTACGGCCGCGGCGATCTGGGCGAGCCCTCGATCCCGCTCGACGAGGTCGACCGCATCCTTGCCATCGGCTCCGATCGGATGATGGCGGCGGTGGCGCGGGCGCGGCACACGGTGCTGGAGCCTTATCTGAAGCGCGCGCATGTCGCCATCGGCAGCATCAATTCGCCGATGCAGTGCATGATGAAAGAGATCTGCGCGCAGTGCCTGCAACTCCATCGCAATCCGGACACAGGCGAGGAGCGCGTGGTCTACTCCTGCTACAACCAGGACCAGCCGTTGGATGCCGTGGACTTCGGGGTGTTGCGCGATCGCCTGAGCCAGAACACGGTGCAGGAAAAGCTGACCAGGCAGTGGATCGACCGCTGCCTCCGCCAGCTGAATCTGCGTGCTGTCGCAGTCTAACGCACTGCCTTCGAGCGTCTCCACCCGCTTGCGCTCTTGCGCTCCCGGCTTATGCTTAAACTGAGCAATAATCCGAGGGCACCGTCATGAAACTGACCCGCCTCACCCGCGCCGCTGCCCTGATTCTCGGGTTTGTGAGCACGCTGAACCTGCCGGCATTAGCCGCCGACCCCATCAGGATCGGCGAGATGAACAGCTATACAAGCCTCCCGGCCTTCACGATCCCGTACCGAAAGGGGTGGCAGCTGGCCGTCCAGGAGATCAACGCCTCGGGCGGCGTGCTTGGGCGGCCACTGGAAGTCATCTCGCGCGACGATGGCGGAAAGCCGGCAGATGCGGTGACGACGGCGAACGAGCTCGTCGCACGTGAAGGGGTGGCGCTTCTCGCGGGCACCCTGCTCTCGCATGTCGGTCTGGCGGTCTCCGACTTCGCGGCCCAGCGGAACGTGGTGTTCATCGCCGCCGAGCCACTGACCGATGCCCTCGTCTGGTCGCAAGGCAACGACGTCACCTTCCGCCTGCGTCCCGGCACGTACGTTCAGGCGGCGATGCTGGCGGAGGAAGCAGCGAAGTTGCCGGCGAAGCGCTGGGCGACGGTGGCGCCGAACTACGAATACGGCAAATCGGCGGTCGAGGCCTTCAAGTCCCTGCTGAAGAAGCAACGTCCTGACGTCGAGTTCGTCGGTGAGCAATGGCCCGCGCTCTTCAAGATCGACGCCGGTGCCACCGTGCAGGCGCTCGCTTCGTACGATCCGGAAGCGATCTTCAATGTCACCTTCAGCAGCGACCTCGCCAAGTTCGTCCGCGAAGGCCGGACGCGCGGCCTGTTCGACGGCCGCGAGGTGGTCAGCGTTCTCGGGGGCGAGCCCGACTGGATCGATCCTCTTGGCGCCGAAGCGCCCGAGGGCTGGCTGGTAACCGGCTACCCCTGGTACGCGATCGAGACGCCGGAGCACGTGGCCTTCCGGGAAGCCTACATGAAGGCGCACGACGACTACCCCCGCCTCGGCTCCGTGGTCGGCTACGTGACCTTCAAGGTGATCGCCAAAGCGATCGAAGAGGCCGGTTCCACCGAAACGGAGGCACTGGTAGAGGCACTGAAGGGCCTGGCACTCGACACGCCGCTCGGCCCGGTGACCATGCGCGAGTCGGACCAACAATCCACCATGGGCACCTATGTCGGTCGCCTGACCGTGCAGGACGGCATGCCGCGCATGGTGGACTGGACCTATCGGGACGGCCTCGACTACCTGCCCCCACCGGAAGAGGCTCGCGAGCTGCGCCCCTAGGAGCAGGAGTCTCCAACTAGAGAATTTTCGGGCGCATGCCGCTCCCTTCTGCCGCCTTTTCCTCGCCCCACCGGTATCGTCGACACCGGCGCTTGAGGTAAACTGTCTCGCGTTTCATCAAGAGTAGGGGCGATTCGGAATGCGGCTGGAAAACAAGATCGCGATGATTGTCGGAGCAGGTCAGGCGCCGGGGGAAGGCGTCGGCAACGGCCGGGCGACCGCCCTGCTCTTTGCGCGGGAGGGCGCGAAGGTCATCTCGATCGACAAGTCCCTGGAGGCCGCCGAGGAAACCGCCCATCTCATCAGGAAGGAAGGCAACGAAGCGATCGCGCTCGCGGCCGACATCACTTCCGAGGCAGCGATCAAGACTGCGACCGAGAAGGCGGTCAGCCACTACGGGCACATCGACATCCTGCACAACAATGTCGGCGTGTCCCTGGCGGGGGGCGACGCCATCCTCGAAGAGATCACCGAAGAAGCGTTCGACAACGTCTTCGCGATCAACTTGCGCGGCATGGTGATGACCTGCAAGCACGTCGTCCCGCTGATGCAGAATCGGAAGCGCGGCAGCATCGTGAACATCTCTTCGATGGCGGTGCTCGATAAGTATCCCTACGTCGCCTACAAGACCTCGAAATCCGGTGTGGTCGCATTCACCGAGCAGCTCGCCTACCGCTACGCCGCCGACAACATCCGCGCCAACGTCATCCTGCCCGGCCTGATGGACACGCCCATGGCGGTCGACACCCGGGCGCGCGTCTGGGGGAAGAGTCGCGCCGAGGTGGCCGCGGAGCGCGACGCGAAGGTTCCGCTCGGCCGTAAGATGGGCACCGGATGGGATGTGGCCTATGCGGCGCTCTTCCTCGCCTCCGACGAAGCCAAGTTCATCACCGGCGTCACATTGCCGGTCGACGGCGGGGTGAGCGTGCAACGCGGATAGCTCCTCCGCTGGGCCGGAACTCAAGCAAGAAGCGATGGGAGAGAACGCATGAGATTCGGACTGCTCTACGAGCACCAGCTTCCTCGCCCCTGGCATGAGGATTCGGAGCACGAGCTCTTCCATGAGGCGCTCGCTCAGGTCGAGCTCGCCGACCGCCTCGGCATCGATTACGTCTGGGAAGTCGAGCACCACTTCCTGGAG
Organism: Alphaproteobacteria bacterium; assembly: GCA_029268305.1. Classification (GTDB taxonomy): domain Bacteria; phylum Pseudomonadota; class Alphaproteobacteria; order JAJUGE01; family JAJUGE01; genus JAJUGE01. The sequence goes on along the minus strand of JAJUGE010000005.1, from coordinate 19,698 downwards.
GAGTACGCCCACTCGTCGGCGCCGGAGGTGTTTCTCGCAGCCTGCGCGGCACGCACCTCGCGCATCCGCATCGGCCATGGCGTCGTGCTGGCGCCACCCGCCTACAATCCGCCCGCGCGCGTCGCCGAGCGGATCGCCACGCTCGACCTCATATCCAGCGGCCGCGTCGACTGGGGCACCGGCGAGTCGGCGTCGCGCGTCGAGCTCGAGGGCTTCGGCATCGACCCCGACCGGAAGAAGGCCATGTGGGCCGAGGCCGTCGAACAGACCGCCAACATGATGGTGATGACCCCTTATCCCGGCTTCGACGGCGAGTTTTTCTCGATGCCTTGCCGCAACATCGTGCCGAAACCCCGGCAGAAACCGCACCCGCCGATCTGGGTCGCCTGCTCGCGCCGGGAAACGATCCACGCGGCGGCACGGGCGGGCATCGGCGCCCTCACCTTCGCCTTCGTCGATCCCGCGGAAGCGGGCAAGTGGGCGAAGGAATATTACGACATCATCAAATCCGAGGAGTGCGTGCCGATCGGCCACAGCGTAAACGCCAACGTGGCCATGGTGACCGGCTTCTCCTGCCATCCGGACGCCGCGGAAGCGAAGCGGCGCGGCGCCGAAGGTTTCCAGTTCTTCGGCTACTCGCTCGGCCACTACTACGTCTACGGCAATCACCGGCCGGGTAGGACCAATGTCTGGGACCGATTTCAGATGGCGCGCGCAGACCTGCCGAAGGTCGGCCGAGGCAGCGGCATCGGCACGCCAGCCGATCTGACGGCCCATTTGCGGGCGTTCCAGGATGCCGGTGTCGATCAGGTGATCTTCATCCAGCAGGGCGGCCGGAACCGACACGAGCATATCTGCGCTTCGCTCGAGCTGTTCGCGGCCGAAGTGATGCCGAAGCTCAAGGAGGACATGGAGGCGCGCGAAGCACGCAAGGCCGCAGAACTGGCCCCGTATATCGAAGCGGCGATGGCCCGCAAGCGGCGGATGGCGCCGATCGACGAAGCCTCGATCCCAACCGTGAGCGCCTACGGCAAGACCATCCTCCAGTCCGATCAGGCGGAAGAAGGCCCTACGCACCATGTTGCGGCCGACATCACCGTCATGACGCGGGATCCCGCCGCCCGTCGCGAGGCCGCTCACCGGCCGCCGGGGAGCTGAAGCCGAACTCCCGGCTGCATCTCAGGCGCGTCGTGAAGAACACATTGAAGCGTGCGGCGGCCGTACTCGCAGCCTTGTTGATTCCGGCGTGCGGTGGTCCGGTCGAGGGGCCGCAACCGCAGGAAGTGGCGGACATCTATATCGCCGATCCGCCCGGAACTACGGTAGAACCATGGGTAGAGGGGCTGGAAGTGCCCTGGTCCCTGATCTTCCTGCCGGATAATCGAGCGCTGGTGAGCGAGCGCCCCGGCAGAATCAGGCTGATCGTGGACGGCACCGTCGCCGAGACGCCTTACGCCACCTTCACCACTTCGGAGGGCTTGCCCACTAGCCCATTCGACAAGGCGCTGAGCCTCTTCTTCACTGGCGAAGGGGGCCTGCTGGGCCTCGCGGCCCACCCTCGCTTCGACGAGCACCCTTACGTCTACGCCATGTACACCTATCGGCGGGATGACGGCACCGACGTCAATCGGGTCGTTCGGCTACTTGATCGCGGAGCTACCGGACAGTTCGATCGGGTGATCCTCGATGGCATACCGGCCGCGATCTTTCACGATGGCGGGCGCATCGGCTTCGGTCCGGACGGAATGCTCTACGTCACGACAGGGGATGCCTCCGAACCCGACCTTTCGCAGATTCAGGCATCGCTCGCCGGCAAGATCCTTCGAGTCACCCCCGAAGGCGAGATTCCTGCCGACAATCCCTTTCCCGGGTCGCCGGTTTGGTCACTCGGGCACCGGAATCCGCAGGGGCTGGCATGGCATCCGGAAACCGGCGAGCTGTTTTCGTCCGAGCATGGCCCGACGAGCGAGTTCGGCCTGTTCGCCCGTGACGAAATCAACCTGATCGAGCCCGGCGGAAACTATGGCTGGCCGAATGTGGTCGGAGCTCCGGGACTGGAGGGGTATACCGACCCGCTCGTCGTCTGGACCGACGCCGCAATTCCCCCGGCCGGCGCGCTGTTTCGGAACGACGATCTGTTCGTCGCAACTCTGGAGAACGAGGCGCTTGTTCGTATCGCGTTGTCTCGACATGCGTCCGGCTGGCAGGTGCGGGAGATCGAGCACTGGTTCGCGGAAGAGCGTGCGAAAGGACGATTCGGCCGCCTGCGGGATGTCACCCTAGGTCCGGACGGGGCACTGTACTTCGCGACAAGCAACCGTGACGGCAGGAGAAAGCCGCTGCCGGGGGACGACAGGATCTATCGGCTGACGCTCGATGACCGGTAATTGCGGCGGACCGGCAGCGAAAGACGAAAGTCGCCGCACCCTCACGGTCTGCCGACGCTGCTGTAGATGAACCCGGCGGCACGCACGCTGGCCGGATCGTAGATGTTCCGAAGGTCGATCATCACTGGCGCCCGCATCGCCTCCCGAAGGCGGCCGAGCTGCAGCGCCCTGAATTCGTTCCACTCGGTCAGAATGACGACCGCATCCGCCCCCGTCACTGCCTCGTAGGCATTCCCCGCCCAATCGACACCGGGCAACATTGCGGCGGCGGCTTCCATCCCTTGGGGATCGTACGCCTGAACACCCGCCCCTTTCTCGAGCAGGGCCGGAAGGATCACGAGGCTCGGCGCATCGCGCATGTCGTCGGTATTGGGCTTGAAAGTGACGCCCAGGATCGCGATCCGCCTGCCGTCGACCGAGCCGCCGCAGGCGCGCACGATCCGCTCCGCCATCTCGCGCTTGCGCTTCTCGTTGACGCTGACCACGGCCTCGACGATGCGCGTCGGAGCACCGGCATCGATGCCGGTCTTGACGAGAGCCAGCGTGTCCTTCGGAAAGCAGGAGCCACCGAAGCCCGGCCCCGGATGAAGGAACTTCGGGCCGATCCGCTTGTCGAGACCGATCGCACGAGCGACGTCGTGGACATTGGCCCCCACCTTCTCGGCGAGATCGGCCATCTCGTTGATGAAGGTGATCTTCGTCGCGAGGAAGGCGTTGGCCGCGTATTTACTGAGCTCGGCGGTCTCAATGTTGGTGAAGACGATCGGCGTCTCCCGCAGATAGAGCGGCCGATAGACTGCCGCCATCACCTCACGGCCATGATCGTCCTCCGTGCCGATGATCACCCGATCCGGTCGCATGAAATCGTCGATCGCGGAGCCTTCCCGAAGGAACTCGGGATTGGAGACCATGCTGAACTCGACATCGGGTCTCGTTCTCCGGATGAGCTCCGCCACCTGTCGCCCCGTCCCCACCGGCACGGTCGATTTGGTCACGATCACCGTCCGCGGCTCCATGAGCTCCGCTACCTGCTTCGCTGCTTCCAGCACGTAAGAGATGTCGGCGTGACCGTCGCCGCGTCGCGAGGGCGTGCCGACTGCAATGAACACGGCGGCGGCGCCGCGCATCGCCGGCGCAAGGTCCGTGCCGAAGCCGAGGCGACCGGCCGCGATGTTTCGGGCGACGAGCGACTGCAGCCCCGGCTCGAAGATCGGCATCTTCCCGCATTGCAGGCGCGCCACACGGCTGGCGTCGCTGTCGACGCACCGAACTTCGAAGCCGAACTCGGAGAGACATGCACCGGTTACCAGACCTACATATCCGGCCCCGATGATCGCGATCCGCATCTCTTCTCCTTCCGGCCTCGCCCGTGGCCAGCGGCTGGCCAGCCCAGCATCGAACCCACGAAGGAACGGCTGTAGCTCCGCCGCGTTCCTCAGGCTCGGGCATCCTCGGCGAGCTGCCCCGCCTCGAGACGCTGGAGAAAATCCACATATGCGAGCGCAAGCCCGGCGCGAAGTGGGGTTTTCGCGCGCCAGCCGCACGCGTCGAGGCGGGTCACATCGAGCAGTTTCCGGAACGTCCCGTCCGGCATCGACGGGTCGAACTGCAAACGACCGCGGAAGCCGACCACGTCCGCCACCGTCTCCGCCAACTCATGGATGGTGATATCCTTTCCGGTGCCGATGTTCACATGCTCCGGATCATCATACCGCTCGATCAGCCACACGAGCGCATCGGAGAGATCGTCGACATAGAGGAACTCCCGCCGCGGACGGCCGCTCCCCCATACACGGACAGATCTTTGATTGCCGATCTTCGCTGCATGCGTCTTCGCGATCAGCGCCGGGATCACGTGCGAAGTTTCCAGATCGTAATTGTCGCCAGGTCCATACAGGTTCGACGGCATCGCCGAAATGAAGCGGGCGCCGTGCTGGCGGCGATAAGCTTCGCAGAGCTTCAGGCCCGCGATCTTTGCGATCGCATACCACTCGTTGGTCGGCTCCAGCGCCCCGGTCAGCAGCGCCCCCTCCGGGATCGGCTGCGGTGCTTCGCGCGGATAGATGCAGGAAGAGCCGAGGAACAGCAGCTTCTCCACCCCCACCCTCCATGCGCCGTGGATGATGTTCGCCTCGATCGCAAGGTTGTCGTAGAGAAAATCAGCGGGGCGGGTGTCGTTCGCGAGAATGCCGCCTACAGTCGCGGCGGCCACGAACACAACATCCGGCCGGTGCTCGGCCAGCCAGTCCTCGACCTGGGCCTGGCGCCTCAGATCTACCGCCGCGCGCTCGGCGGTGAGGATCTGGCAGTCGACGTCTGCAAGCCGCCGTACGAGCGCGGAACCCACCATCCCGCGATGACCGGCTACCCAGATGCGTTTGCCCTTGAGGGAGTAGAGCTTGTCAATCGCGCCCATGGTTCCGCCACGTTTCCCCACGAACGGCGGCGAGGTCGGTATCGACCATCTCGATCACCAGTTCATCGAATGACGTTCGGGGCTTCCAGCCCAGCCGCTCGCGCGCCTTGGACGCATCCCCCACGAGATGATCGACTTCGGTCGGCCGGAAATAGCGGGGGTCGATCGCGACCAGCACCTGGCCAGACCGGGCGTCGAGGCCCTGCTCCTCGGCCCCCTCCCCCCTCCACTCGATCTGGCGGTCGACCCGAGCGAAAGCCCGCTCCACGAATTCCCGCACGGAATGCGCTTCCCCCGTCGCGAGCACGTAGTCGTCCGGCTCCGGCTGCGCGAGCATGGCCGCCATACCCTCGGCGTAGTCACGGGCATGTCCCCAGTCGCGGCGGGCATCGAGGTTTCCGAGCCAAAGCGTCTTCTGCAGGCCGAGCGTGATCGCGGCGACGGCTCTGGTGATCTTCCGGGTCACGAACGTCTCGCCGCGCAACGGACTCTCGTGATTGAACAGGATGCCGTTGGAGGCGTGGATGCCGTACGCCTCGCGATAATTCACGGTGATCCAGTATCCGTAGAGCTTCGCCGCCGCATAGGGGCTGCGCGGTCGGAACGGCGTCAGTTCGCTTTGCGGAGGCGGTGAGGACCCGAACAGCTCCGACGTCGAGGCCTGATAGAAGCGCACGCGATCCTCTAGCTTGAGGATGCGGAGTGCTTCGAGCATGCGGAGCGCGCCGAGGCCATCGGCATCTGCCGTGTATTCAGGTGTTTCGAAGCTGACCAGAACATGGCTCTGGGCCGCCAGATTGTATATCTCGGACGGCTGCACCTCCTGCACCAGGCGGATCAGGTTGGTGGCGTCGGTCATGTCGCCGTGATGCAGATAGAAGCTGGTCGCGTGCTCGTGCGGATCGACATAGAAGCGATCGACGCGGCCGGTGTTGAACGAAGACGACCGGCGTTTGACGCCGTGCACCTCGTAGCCGCGCTCGAGCAGAATCTCTACGAGATAGGCACCGTCTTGGCCGGTGACTCCGGTGATCAGCGCAACCTTTCGGCTCATGCTCGTGCCCCCTTTCGGCATGCCGCGGGAGGCATACTAGCACCCCGCCCGGCGCAGGGCAGAGAAAGCGGCGACTGTGCTGTATCGGCGGCGCGCGCGAATGCGACCGCCGGAGATCAGGACCGGCGGAGCATGAAGTCGCGACCCGCCACCTTGAAACCGATCAGCACGAACACGAGCGTGATCACCAGGAGTATGCCTCCCAGCGCCGCCAGCACCTCGAAGTTGCCCTCTTCGCTCAGATCGTAGAGCACCACGGATATCGTCCGCGTGGTCGGTCCGACGAGAAAGATCGCCGCACTCAGCTCTCGTGTGGCGAGGATGAATACGAGCAGCCAGCCGCCGGCGATGCTTCTCTTCAGCAGGGGTGCTACGACCGCGCGGATCGCCTGGAGCCGACCGCCGCCGAGGATGCGCACCGCTTCCTCCATCTCCGGGTGGACGGTGCGCATCGCGGCCGCACTGTTGGCGTAGGCGATCGGCAGAAAGCGTGCCGTGAACGCCAGAATCATCAGCGTCGCGGTGCCGTAGAGCGCAAGCGGCGGCGAAGCGTAGGCGGCATAGAAGCCGATCGCGAGCACGATGCCGGGGATGACGAACGGCGCCATGCAGAGGAATCCCAGCACGTCGCCAAGCGGCACCAGCCGTCGATTCACGATGTATGCGATGCAGAGAGCCAGCAGCGCGGCGAAACACGCGGCGCCGATCGCATAGATGAACGTATTGATGATCGACTGCTGCGCCATATCGTGGTCGAACAGCAGGTAGGCGTAATTGTGCAGGGTAAGGTTGTCGAGAGTGAGGCCACGTCCCCAGGCCTTCGAGAACGAAGCCTGGATCAGGACGATCATCGGCAACAGCACGGCAAACAGCCCGATGAAGAAGCAGTAGCCGAAGAGCACCCACCGCATCGGCCCGAGCTCGATCATCCGGCGCTCGCCACCCTTCCCGGTCTGCGAGACGAATCCCTTTCGCGCCAGCACGAGCTTCTGAACCCAGATCAGCGCCACGGTCACCAGCAGCAGCGGCATCGCATAGGCAGATGCCACGCCGACCTGGATCGGGTACACGAAGAACTGCCAGAGCTGCGTGGTCACCACGTTGAAGCGGGCGGGGATCGCGATCAGAGCCGGCGTCCCGAACAAGGCGATCGCCTCGAGGAAGACAATGATGAACCCGGCGAGAATCGCCGGCCAGACGAGCGGCAGCGTGACCTTGAACGTGGTCGTGAGCGTGCCGGCGCCGAGGATGTTCGCCGCATCTTCCATTTCGGAAGAGACGAGGTCGAGCGCCGCCTTGGTGAAGATGAAGACGAAGGGGAACGCATTCAGCGCGATGATGATGACGAGGCCGGGGAAGCTGTAGACGTTGAAGATCCCGTCCTCGGCTCCGGTGATCCAGGTCCATGCCTGATTCATCCAGCCCGAGTTGGGACCGGCTAACAGAATCCATCCAATCGCGCCGAGATAAGGCGGCACGATGAAGGCGCCGAGGACCACCAGCCATGCGAAACGCTTGCCCGGCATGTCGGTGCGGGATACGGCCCATGCCATCGGCACTGCTATCACGACAGAGAGCACTGCGGTGCCAGCGCCCAGGGCCAGCGAGTTGAGCAGTGCGTCGATGTAGCGCTCGCGGCTGTAGGCGGTGATGTAGTTGGCGATGGTCAGCGCACCGGTGCCCTTCGCCTCGAGGCTCGCGATGAAGAGGCGAACCATCGGGCTGACCACCAGGAAGATGAGGATCGCGATCAGCACGATCCACAGCAGGCTAGACGGCTCGAGGTGGCGAAGCCGCTGCAAAAGGGCGGCCCAACCTCGTCGGTCCGTATGCGCCGTGGCCGTTTCCGGTAGCGACGAAATGGTCATGCTCAGGCCCTCCGCCGGTCCTCTCGGTCAGGAAAGGATCGCTCCCGGGCGCGCCCGCACGGTTCCCTGCAGAGTGAGAGAACCCGCGGGCGGCCCGGAGGCGGCCGACGCTCACACGCCGAATGTGTCGCGCCAGAGTTCCTTGACCTCGGGGATCCCCTCGGAGATCTCCTCGATCGTCGGGCGGATCGTCTCGACCTCGCTCAGCGGCCGCCCTCCGGGGGCCGGCGGCACCTCCGGACGAACCGACTCGCTGAAGTTCTCCACCTGGACCTGGGCCGCCTCGGGACTCATTAGGAACTCCATGTAGAGCTTGGCGGCATTGGGATTTTCACTGACCTTCGGAATCCCCGAAGGCGCGATCATCAGCAGCGTGCCGTCGGTGGGGTAGATCACCGCGATCGGATTGCCGCGAGCAGCGCTTCGGAGAGTGGTAGCGGCGGGTCCGGCGGCAACCGTCCGCTCACCCGAGTTCAGCATCGTCACCGTATCGTTGATCGACCGGCCGATCTGCGGGTTGTTCTCTTCTAGCTTCTCGAAGAAATCCCAGCCATAGAGCTTGCGCATCGCCACGACCCACGTGCCGACATAGCCGCTGTAGGACGGATGGCCGACGGAAACCTTGTCCTTCCATTTCGGATCGAGCAGATCAGTCCAGTTCTTCGGCGCCTCCTCCTCCGAGACCTCCTTCGTGTTGTAAGTGATGAGGACGAGTCCGGCCGAAGTCACATGGTAAGTGTTGTCAGGATCGATGTCCTTGTAGGCGTCGTAGATCTTTTCTGCATTCTCGGGGCGATACTCCATGAGCTGCCCCTCTTCCTTCAGGGCGACGTAGTGACCGACGTCGGTCGAGCTGAAGACATCGCATTGGGAAACCCCGGCCTGAAGATCCTGCATCAGCCTCTGGTAAGCCACCTGCGCCGTGGTTCGAACGACGTTCACGGAAACGCCCGGATACTTCTCCTCGAACGCCTTACCGACTGCCTCCGCAGTTTCGCTATTGAAATGCGCGACGTACCAGGTGACCTGCTCGCCATTTTCCTTGGCGGCTTCATAGAGCTGCTTCTCGTGGTCGGTCATTTCGGCGGCACTGGCGCCCAAGGAGAGCCCGATACTCACCGCTGCAGCAAATGCGATCAGACCTCTCGCCATCGTCTCCTCCGTATGCTTGTTTTCGTTGTCCTCCGATCCTGACAGACATTTCCGTTCATACAAGTCCCGCTCCCCCGAATGAGAGCGGGGAGGAAGCGCGGCTCGCGACGAACACTCCGGGCAGATCACCGATGTACGGCTGACGATGCTCTATCCAGCTGGTCCAGGAGGAAGTGATCCCGCGAAGATCAGCCGTTTTCCGCGACGTCGCTTGCGGACGGCTTTTCCACGTCTCCCGCCTTCCGCTTTGCCGCCTTTTCCTCCCGCCGTTGAAGTTTCTCCTGCTTTTTCTGTTCCTTGGCGCGTGTGCGCTCGGCGCGCTGATGGTTGTAATTGGGCTTGAAAGCCATCCGATTCTCCTGATTGCGGATATTGCCAAAGTAGAAAGGGCGCCGCTTCCCCGGCGCCCTCTCGTCGGAGGAGGAGGCAAGTCTCAGAGACAAACTGCAGGCGTCAGGCCATTGCCTACGCACTGCACGGGGCGCTCCAGTCGCACCGCCTCCCCGGCGGTAGCTGCGGGGTCTATATGACGAGAAGCGAGTCGGCCTCCGGTCCTTTCCGACCGGCCTTGACCGTGGCGCTCACTCGATCGCCTGCCTCCAGCGTGTCGAGGCCGGCGCGTTGCACCGCCTTGATGTGCACGAAGATGTCGTTCCCTCCACCGTCTGGAGTGATGAATCCAAAGCCTTTTTCGGCATTGAACCATTTCACCGTCCCTTCGATCGTCGCACCGGCAGATGGCGCGGCAGTATCTCTGGGCGGGCGCGCGCTCTGCGGACTCGCCGTGGAAGTGTCGACGGCGTGAACGGCAACCACTTGGAGGCCGCGTTGGCCGCGACCTATGTCGCACACGATCGTCGCCCCCTCCGGCAGTTCGTTGAACCCGGCGCGCTCCAACGCGGAAATGTGCAGGAAAACGTCGGCCGACCCGTCGTCGGGAGTGGCGAAGCCGAAGCCCTTCTGGGCGTTGAACCACTTCACCACTGCGGTGGCATTTTCGCGCTCGAGGGGCGCGCTGGGGGGGCGTGTGCTGCCACTCGCAACGGAACGCCCACCTCCGCCAAAGGGGCCGGTATCCGGCATTGGCTGATCCATCTCCCAGGGATCACGGGTGGGCCGCCGGCGTCCCCCGCCGGCTTTACGAGACCAGTTCATGTTGCTTGCCGTTCCTCCGAAGCAAAGAGACTCGAAGTATATTCAATATCCTCGTCAGAACGAATTGTCTGTTTTCGCCCGCTTGCGACGGCGAAGAGACCGTCGCGGCGGCGCCCCTTGCGCTGCCGGCCCGCGGTGCGCACTCTGTCGCACCTCCTGTTTTCCCCTGGCCCGGAATGCGCGGAATGCAAGGACCCTTCTCAGGACTTCGGGTGATCGATCTGACGACCGTCATCGTCGGTCCCTACACCAGCCAGCTGATCGGCGATATGGGCGCCGACGTCATCAAGGTGGAAGGACCGGACGGCGACATGTCCCGTCTCACGGGACCGCACCGCAATCCCGGAATGACCTCCCACTGGATGCAGACCAACCGGAATAAGCGCAGTCTGGTGCTGGATCTGAAGACGACCGAGGGCGCCGAGGCTCTCCGCCGGCTCGTGGCCACCGCCGACGTCTTCGTACACAATATGCGCCCCGAGCCCCTCAAGCGGCTCGGCTTCGACTACGACCAGGTCAGGGCGATCAAGCCCGACATCGTCTTCTGCAACATCTGGGGCTTCGGGCGGCGCGGTCGTTACGCTGGACGTGCCGCCTTCGACGACGTCATCCAGGGGGCCAGCGGCCTCGCAGCACTGGAAGGATATGGCGGAAAGGAGGCTCGATACGTCCCGATGCTCATCGCGGACAAGACGACCGCCCTCTTCGCCGCCTATGCGATTTCCGCCGCTCTCTACCATCGCCTCGCGACCGGCGAGGGCCAGGAAGTCGAGGTTCCGATGTTCGAAAGCATGGTCTCCTTCACCATGCTGGAGCATCTCTGGGGTGCCAGCTTCGATCCGCCGCTCGGCCCCCCGGGTTCGCCTCGGCATGCCAATCCCGACCGCTGGCCCTATGCCACCGCCGACGGGCACATATGCCTGCTGCCCTCCAGCGACAAACACTGGCGGGCGGTCCTCGAAATTGCCGGCCGTCCCGAGCTGATCGAAGATCGCCGGTTCGCCACGCGCAAGAGCCGGCTCGAGCACCGTAACGAGATCATGGCCATCGTCGCGGACCTGCTGACGCAGCGACCGACGGCGTTCTGGGCCGAAGCGCTCGCCGAAGCGGGGGTGCCTTGCATGCCGATCGCGAGCCTAGAAGAGGTGGTCGACGACGAGCACCTTTCCGATGTTGGCTTCTGGCATGAGAGCGAACATCCGACTGAAGGGCGCATTCGCTTGATGAACCCGCCGATCGGCCTCTCCAGGAGCCCCGCAGCCATCAGACGGCCGCCGCCCCGGTTCGGCGAGCATTCGCACGAGATCCTGTCTGAGCTCGGCTATGCCGAGGACACGATCGAAGCGATGATCGACAGCGGCGCGAGTAGCGCCGTTACCGACTGAGGCCGGCCGTCGGCCTCAGTCGGTCGCAGCGAATCAGCGGCCCTTGAAATCGGGCAGCCGGCGCTCCGCCATCGCCTTCACGCCTTCCTTGAAGTCTTCCGTCTTGCGCAGCCAATCCTGCTCGACCAGCTCGCGCTCCGTCGCCGCCTCGATCTCGTCGGCAAGGCCCCGGCGCAGCGTCTCCCGGGTGGAGAGAACCGCGAGAGGCGACGACTGTGCGATCTCCAGCGCAAGCGCCTGCGCTGCGGACCGGACCTCCGCCTGCGGCACGAGCACGTCAGCCAATCCGATGCGGACCGCCTCGTCCCCGGGGATGCGTCGGCCGGTATAGAACAGAATCGTCGCCTGCTGCACGCCGACGAGGCGCGGCAGGGTGGCCGTCAGACCGAAGCCGGGATGGAAGCCGAGCCGCGTGAAGTTGGCACTGAAGCGTGCCTCCTGGCAGGTGACCCGCAAATCCGGTACCAGGGCTAGCCCGAGGCCGCCGCCGATCGCCGCTCCGTGAATCGCGCCTACCACCGGCTTCTTCGACCGGAAAAGACGAGTCGCCTCCTTGTAGAGGTGCTTGGCGCTCGGGCTCGAGCTCGAAGAGGCTTGCGCCGGGTCGTCGCGCCGCGAAAAATCGGCGCCGGCGCAGAAGGACTTGCCGTCGGCGGCGAGCACGATCGCGCGGATGGAGCTGTCGGCATCGCATTCCTCGAAGGCGTCGGCGATCTGATTGATCAGCGAGTTATCGAAGAAGTTGTGCGGCGGCCGCTGGATGATGACGGTCGCGACCAGCCCGTCGCGCTCCAGCGCGATGTCGGTATAAGCTTTTCTCTCGGGCACCCTTGTTCTCCTTTTTCGGCTTGGCTGTTCAAGCGTTGGCGAGGGTCCGGCGTGCGATCACCATGCGGTGCACCTCGGTCGGCCCTTCATATACACGCATCACCCGCAAGCGCTGGGCGAAGAGCTGCAGCGGCATCTCCTTGGTGACCCCCATGGCGCCGAAGGTCTGCATCGCGTTGTCGACGATCTCGGTCGCCATCTCGGTGGCGAACACCTTGATCATCGACGCCTCGGTCCGGATGTCCTCTCCTCGATCCTGCTTCTCTGCAGCATCGTAGACCATCAGCCTGCAGGCGTGGATCTTCGTTGCGGCGTCGGCGATCCACCACTGGATCGCCTGGCGGTCGGAGAGGCGAACGCCGAACGTGACACGCTCCATGGCATGCGCGCACATCATCGCCAGCGCGCGCCTCGCGATGCCGACGCACCAGCTGCCGATCTGCAGGCGCCGCACGGTGAGACGGAGCTGCATCGGGCCGAAGCCCTGTCCGACCGGCCCGAGTACCTGCTCCTCCGGTACGCGGCAATCATCGAAGACGACCTCATAGGTTCGGTGACCCCCAAGCATGGGGATCTCGCGCTCGATGATGAAGCCGGGCGTACCCTTTTCGACGATGAAGGCCGTGATGCCGCCGCGGGCCCGCTTCTCCGGGTCGGTGAGTGCCATGACGATAGTAAAGTCGGCATGAGCGACGCGGCTGATCCAGATCTTCCGCCCGTTGATGACCCAATGATCCCCATCCTTCCTCGCCCGGGTCATCATTCCAGCAGGGTCGCCGCCGGCGCCGGGCTCGGAGATAGCGATCGCGGATTTCGCGGTTCCCGCAGCGTAAGGCTCGAGATAGCGCTTACGCTGCATCTCGTTCGCCACTGCCTTCAGCATGTGCAGGTTCGGGGAATCCGGCGGGAAGGTGAAGGGAACGACCGTCCGCCCCAGTTCCTCGTTCACCGCCACCAGCGCGACGGCCGGAAGGTCGGCACCGCCGAATTCCTCCGGCGCATCCAGCGCCCAGAGGCCGAGCTCGCGGCACTTCGCGAGCAGTGGCTCCTCCTCATCCGGCGTCAGATTTATCGGCTGGCCCTGCTGTTCGCGCGCGAGCACGCCCTTCTCGAGCGGCATCAGTTCGTTGTCGACGAACTTCGCCACCAGCTCCTGCAGCATCCGATGCTCGTCGGACAGTGACATGTCGATTCTCCTCTTCGTCCACGGCCGGAGCGGCCGGATGCCGGGTGGTCGGATCGAGCGTCAGCCTCTTCCAACGTCCCCGCGGTGTAAAGACCTTCGCCACCCCGAACCGTTCGCCAAGGAGACTGTTCACTTGCGGGAGAGCCGGCTGTAGGGTTCGCCCCAGCCAAGCAGCGGAGCCAAGACATGCAGCTACAATTCACCCCCGAGGAACGCGCCTTTCGTGACGAGGTCCGGACGTTCCTCCGTGAGAATCTGCCGGAGCACATTCGGGATCAGGTGATCCGTGCCCCCTCCTACGTCTCCAAGGAAGACGTGCGCCTCTGGCACAAGATCCTCTACGAAAAGGGCTGGATCGCGCCGGCATGGCCGAAGGAATATGGCGGCACCGGCTGGACTGCCACCCAGCGTCACATCTGGGGCGAAGAATATCAGGCGGCGCACGCGCCGCGGCTCAGCCCGTTCGGCCTCACGATGGTCGGGCCGGTGATCTACACCTACGGCACCGAGGAGCAGAAACGCCAGCACCTGCCGCCGATCCTTTCCGGTGACATCTTCTGGTGTCAGGGCTACTCCGAGCCGGGCTCGGGCTCCGACCTGGCGTCGTTGAAGACCCGCGCAGTCAGAGAGGGTGACGAGTACGTCGTCAACGGCCAGAAGATCTGGACCTCCCACGCTCACCATGCCGACTGGATCTTCGCCCTCGTCCGCACCGACCCCGGCGCCCGGAAGAAGCAGGAGGGAATCTCGTTCCTGCTAATCGACATGAAAACGCCGGGGCTCGAAGTTCGACCGATCATCTCGATCGACGGCAGCCATTACCTGAACGAGGTTTTCTTCACCGACGTCCGGGTTCCGGTCGAGAACCGCATCGGCGAGGAGAACAAGGGCTGGACCTACGCCAAGTTCCTGCTGGGGCACGAGCGCACCGGCATCGCCGGCGTCGGACAGTCGAAGGCCAAGGTCGAGCGCCTGAAGCGGATCGCGGAGATCGAGCAGGCGGGCCTGCGGCCGCTGGCAGAGGATCCGGATTTCCGGTCCCGGCTTTCGGCCGTCGAAGCCAAGCTGACCGCGCTCGACTACACGCTCCTGCGCATGCTCTCGAAGGAGGAGGCCGGTCAAGGTCCGGGAGCCGAGGTCTCGATGCTGAAGATCAACGGTACCGAGATCGAGCAGGCCCTGAACGAGATGCTGGTCGAGGCGCTCGGCTATTACGGCATGCCGTACGAACTGGAGTCTCTGCGCGCCGACACCAACGTCGACCCGGTGGTGCCGCGCCATGGGGTCGGCCTCATGACCGAGCACCTGTTGCGGCGCGCCGCCTCGATCTACGGCGGCACCAACGAGATCCAGCGGAACATCATCGCCAAGGGTGTTCTCGGGCTCTGATAACGTCGGAACCGGGCGTCGCCTGAGACGCCCGGCGATCCGGCCGACGCGCCATGCATTTCCGGCGATGCTGCGGCGGAAAGTGGCGTGTTAGCCTGACGGCGGCCCGGGGTCTCCGGCGCCAATCACCACTCATCGAACGGCGATCCGGGTTCAGGTCGGCATGGAGACGGACGGTCTGCCGCGTGCAAGGCGGCTCTGGGCGATAGCCGCGATCTCGATCGCGGTCATCATGTCGGTTCTGAACACGTCGATCGCCAATGTGGCGTTGCCGACCCTCGCGCACGAGCTGCAGTCGGACGCGGCCGCGACGATCTGGGTCGTCAATGCCTTCCAGCTCACGCTGGCGATCGCGATCCTGCCGTTCGCGTCGCTCGGCGACATAGCGGGGTACCGGCGGGTCTATCTGTTCGGGCTTGGCGTCTTCACGCTCGCGGCAGCCCTCTGCGGCCTCTGCGAAACCCTGCCGCAGCTGATCGCGGCGAGGGTTCTGCAGGGCATCGGCGCCGCCGCTATCCTCGCGGTCAACGTCGCTCTGGTGCGCTTCATCTATCCGCAGGCCCAGCTCGGCCGTGGGATCGGGCTCAACATCATGTTTGTCGCGGTCTCCGCCGCGGCGGGCCCCTCGGTTGCCGCGGCGATCCTCGCGACCGCCCCCTGGCAGGCGCTGTTCTTCTTCAACGTTCCACTCGGTCTCCTGGCGCTCGCCTTCTCGCTTCCAACGCTGCCGCGCACCGAGCCGACCGGACACCGCTTCGATGCCGTCAGCGCGCTCCTCAACGCGGTCGCCTTCGGTCTCTTCATCATCGCCATGGATGGGGTCGGCCACGGCTCTCATCCCGCCGTTCTGGCGGCACTCCTCACAGGCGCCATCCTCAGCGGCTGGGCGCTGGTGCGCCGCGAACTCCGCTCGCCGATGCCGCTTTTTCCGGTCGACCTGTTCCGCAATCGCATCTTCGCCCTTTCGGCCGCGACGCATATGTTCGCGTTCGGAACCCAGGGCGTGGCGTTCGTCGCCCTGCCCTTCTTCCTCTACGAAGTGCTGGGTCGCAGCCAGGTGGAGGTCGGCTTGCTCCTGACACCCTGGCCACTCACGATCGCGCTCGTCACACCGGTCGCGGCGCGGTTTGCCGAGCGCATACCGGCCGGCGTGATCGGGAGTCTCGGCCTCGCGATCCTCGCCATCGGCCTCATCCTGGTCGCCTTCATGCCCGCCGACGGCAGCGCCGTCGCCTTCGTCTGGCGGATGGTGGTCTGCGGCTTCGGATTCGGGCTGTTCCAGGCGACCAACAGCCGCGTCATCATCGCCAGCGCTCCCCGCGCGCGCAGCGGTGCGGCCAGCGGCACGATCTCGACTTCCCGTCAGATCGGCCTCGCCACCGGCGCCGCCATGGTCGCCGTCGTCTTCAATCTGATGCCCGACGGGGGCGGCTCGGCCGAAAGCACCCTGATCGCCGCCCTCGCCGGCACCGCCTTCGCCCTCGCCGGAATGGCGGCGAGCCTCGCGCGACTGGATTTCGGAAAGACGCGCGCCCCGTCGGCGTGAATCGGGGCGGCGTGCCGCGCGGGAGAAAAGATCATAGGTATTTGTTGGGATTCGTAGGGATAAATAGGGGTGCGGCGCAAGGCATCCGGGTGGCACTTGCCTCGGCGATCTGCTCATCCTTCCCTCCGTCAACGACAGAATGAGCCTATCATAGGAATATGTTCAAGAGCAAGCCAAGTGCACAACAGCGAAGGGGCGGGCCGGCACCTCGCGGGGAGCGGCGCGGCGGCTGGCGCGCGACGCACGACGTAACCGCGACCGGTTCCTCAGGCGGCGAGGCGATCTGATGGCCGCCCTCGTCCGGCACGGGCTGATGCCGGAGGACGAGGTGGAGCGGAGGCGCTGGAAGCGCTCGATCCCTAGGAGCTCCGCGCAGAGCGCTCGACGAAGCGCTGCCGCCGCATCATTTCGGGCGCGCTCTATTTCATCTGCAGCAGCGCCGCGGTTTCCGCAGCAACCGAAGGACGGAGCGTGGCGAGAAGGAGAGCGGCAAGATTAAGGAGGCCGCCCGCGCGCCAAGTTTAGCCGATAGGGAATCGCGGCCCGGCCGCAACCGCCAGCGTACGAAGCATTCGCCACGGCCGACCGCATTAGAAAGGCGCGTCGCCCCTCAGCATGAGACGGTAGAGATAGCGGCGCTGGCTCATGTCGTAGTCGCCGTTGGCCTTGTGGAGCAGGCAGCGATTGTCCCAGATCACGACGTCGCCTGGCTGCCAGCGGTGGCGGTACTGGTGCTCCAGCCGGACGGCATGCTCGAGCAAGGCATCCAGCAACGGCAGCGCCTCGTCGTCGTCCATGCCGACGATGCTTTCGATCCGGATCGGGTTGATGTAGATCGCCTTGCGCCCTGTCTCCGGATGGGTGCGCACGATCGGGTGCACCACCGCGTCCGGTACCCGCCCCTTCGCCTCCGGCGGCAGGCCGAACAGCTTCCGTTCGCTATGGCGGCTCTGGTAGACGTGCAGCGCCTTCAGGCCTTCTATCCGCTGCCGCATCGCCTCCGGCAGGGTCTCCCAGGCGCGGTGCATGTTGACGAACTGGGTGTCGCCGCCGCTGTCGGGCAGCTCGACCGCATGCAGCATCGTCGCCTTCGGCGGGGTCGCATCGTTCGAGTGATCGGTATGATAGCCGGCGCCGGGAATGTAGGGCTTGCCGTCGGGGTATTTGTCCTCGTTCGAAATGTAGTGGACGACCGGACACTCGGGCAGCGCGAAACGGGTGTTGTGCTGGACGAAGATCTCGCCGAAGAGTCGGGCGGCATCGGCGAATTCCCGCGGCGACAGCCGCTGGCCGCGGATCGCCAGAACCGAATGCTCGACAAAGGCGCGATTGAGCCGCTCGCGGGCCTCGTCGCCAACATCCCGCCGGAGATCGATGCCGCGCACCTCGGCGCCGGTGTGCTCGGATAGCGGCGTGATCGAAATGCTCACGAATTTCCTCCCGCGGTCGTTCTCGTCTCGTCGGCGCGGCCGGGGCCCGAACGCACCTCGACGTCACGCGGCGATACCGGCTCGCCGCAGGCCGAGCAGACCGTCACGGGATGGAAATCGTGGCCGCACGTCCTGTGGCGGTAGAGGTTGGGGGGCCCCTCCCCGCCCGCCATGTGCTCGTCGCCCCAACGCACCAGCGCCAGCATCACCGGATGGAACGCGCGCCCCCGCTCTGTGAGCCGGTATTCGTGCCGCGTCGGGTTCTCCTGGTAGGGCACCTTCTCCAGCACGCCTTCGCGCACAAGCTTGCGCAGCCGGTCGGCGAGGATCGGGCGCGTGATGCCGAGCCGGGCCTGGAAATCCTCGAAGCGGCGCACCCGCAGAAAGCAGTCGCGCAGGATCAGCAAGGTCCATCTGTCGCCGACCACGGAGATCGTGCGCGCGATCGAACAGGGCTCCCGCGCCAGTTCCGACCATTTCATACCGGCATTCCTCCAGCGCCGTAGTCGGACAGGGTAGGCCGTTACGGGGAGTAGGTGAAGGGCGGGGTTGAGCACCGGAGCGGTTGGCCGTCGACGCCCGACGAAGAAAAAGGGCGAGGCGACAACAGCCGCCTCACCCGGACCGAAGATTTGGCTCGCGCAGCCCCGGGGTGCGAGGCTGCGACGAGCCCGACGATCAGAACAGGAAGTCGTCTGCGGCGAGGTTGGTAGCGGTGAAGCTCGCAAGCGTGAGTGAGCTGCCACCGCCCATGTCGATCACCGTGTCCACCCCGATCTGCGACACGGCCGCCTGAACGTCGGCAAAGCTGTTCAGAGTGCTGTGCCCGACAAGGTCGATCACGTCGCCGACACCGACTCCGCCGGCAAAGTCCGTGATCCGGTCATTGCCGGAACTATCGCCGAAGACGAAGCGGTCGTTGCCGCTACCGCCGTTCAACGTATCGTCGCCGGCTCCGCCCAGCAGGGTGTCATTGCCGCTACCTGCACTCAGATTGTCGTCGCCGCTTCCGCCGCCAAGGAAGTTAGAGCTGCTGTCGCCCTTCAGGATGTCGCCATAGTCGGAACCTATCAGTCCCTCGATGTTCGACAGAACGTCGCCGGAAGCGTGCCCGCCGGTAGCTGTCCCGTTGTTCAGACGCACGTCCACCGCCGCGGTCGAACCTGCGTACGAAGCGACGTCGAACCCGCTGCCGCCGTTCAGCATGTCCGCACCGACACCGCCCTCCAGCGTGTCGTCGCCGGCACCTGCGCTCAGATTGTCGTCACCGGTACCGCCATCGAGGAAGTTCGAGCCGCTGTCGCCCTTCAGAATGTCGCCATAGTCGGAACCTATCAGCCCCTCGATGTTCGACAGAACGTCGCCGGAAGCGTGCCCGCCGGTGGCCGTCCCATTGTTCAGACGCACGTCCACCGCCGCGGACGAGCCTGCGTACGACGCGACGTCGAACCCGCTGCCGCCGTTCAGTGTGTCGGCCCCTGCTCCGCCCTCCAGAACATCGCTGCCGTCTTCACCGAACAGCTGGTCATTGCCAGTGCCGCCGGAAACAGTGTCCTGACCATTGCCCCCGTAGACCGTATCGTTACCCCCACCGGCACTCAGATTGTCGTGGCCGGTACCGCCATCGAGGAAGTTCGAGCCGCTGTCGCCCTTCAGAATGTCGCCATAGTCGGAACCTATCAGTCCCTCGATGTTCGACAGAACGTCGCCGGAAGCGTGCCCGCCGGTAGCCGTCCCATTGTTCAGACGTACGTCCACCGCTGCGGACGAGCCCGCGTACGACGCGACGTCGAACCCGCCGCCGCCGTTCAGCGTGTCCGCACCGGCACCGCCCTCCAGCGTGTCGTCGCCGCCACCGGCACTCAAGTTGTCGTCGCCGGCCCCGCCATTGAGCAGGTTAGC
>JAJUGE010000004.1 GCA_029268305.1 Alphaproteobacteria bacterium | reverse complement strand
CACCACTGGTGGCCGGGGACAAGCCCGGCATGACAAGCGGAGGAACACCCGCTTAATTTTTGCCGACCTCCTCCCTCGGCCCCCTTCTTTGACATCGCGGGGCTGGACCCGGCGATCCATCTCACCCCGGCGCCCGCACCCCTGGATGCCCGGTCAAGCCCGGGCATGACAAGGGGGGAACAACCGCTTCATCTTTGCCGACCTCCTCCCTCGGCCCCCCTCTTGTCATCGCTGGGCTTGACCCGGCGATCCATCTCGCGACGGCCCCGCACCCCTGGAGGCCCGGGTGGAGGCCCGGGCATTACAACAGAGAAATTGCGTATTTAGGAATTCAATGCTAGGATAATAAACCTTTATGCGCCAAGGAGCCGTCCCCATGCGCCACCGTCCCCGCGAGCCCCGCACCCTCACCGAGCGTCAGGAGATCTTCTGCCGGCACGTGGCGCGCGGCGCGAGCGGCGCGGCGGCGGCGCGGGCGGCGGGGTATGCGCCGGGGAACGCCGCGCAGCAGGGCAGCAACCTACTGCAGCAGCCGCACGTCCGCCTGCGCATCGAGGAGCTGCGCATGCGGCGCGAGGGCAATCGCAGTGCCGGCGTCTCAGAGCTGGTCGACGTGCTGCGCCTGCTCATGCGCCGGGCGATCAAGGCCGGCGACCACCGCGCCGCGATCCGCTGCATCGAGGTCGAGGCGCGCCTCTGCGGCCTCTTCCCCGACCGCGCCGTCCACGACTTCGCCGGCGCCGACCCGCTCCTCGACATGAGCGACGGCCGGCCCGCCGGCATGATCCCCGACCGCCTGTTCGACGAGTGGGACGAGGAGGACGAAGCGGCGCCCACCCCCACGAATCCCGAGGAAACCCCACATTTCCCCATGGATTCTTCTCGCGATTGTCATGCCGGGGCTCGACCCGGGCATCCAGACGGCACCACCGTGGACGCGCCCCCTGGATCGCCGGGTCGGAGCCCGGCGATGACAACTGAAGAAGCGGTGACGGAACAACCCGCCGGCGGGCTGATCGAGCCGGCCGGGCACGACGGGTTCGAGCCCGAGGTCGACCCGGTCGAGGCGCGCATCCACCGCGTCGCCACGCAGCAGGCGGCCGAGCAGGCGGGGCTGGTCGCCCAATGCCCGCCACGGGCGACCAACCCGGCCGCGCCGAAGTGGGCCCGCTCGCGCTTTGCGCAGGACCGCGCCTTCCATGCCAGCCGCCACGGCTGGGACAACGCCTGGGCCGACGAGCCCTGGACCCCGCCCCACTGGCTCTCCCACGTCGAGGTGCGCGATTCACGGGCGCTCGCCCGTTGAGAGCTCGCCCGCCCTTCGACAACCGACCACGCGCCGCGCTATCGTCCCACCCAAGCAAGAACACCGGGAGGAACGGGCGATGGAAGCGGAACGGGCGGACTATGTGATCGTCGGCGCGGGTTCGGCCGGGTGCGTGCTCGCGAACCGGCTCAGCGCCGACGGCAGCCGGGTGATCCTGCTGGAGGCGGGCCCGCGCGACCTGAATCCCTGGATTCACATCCCGGCCGGCGTGCTGAAGCTTCTCAAGCACCCGAAGGTGAACTGGAACTTCGAGACCGACCCGGAGGAAGGCACCGGCAACCGCGCGATCCACTGGCCGCGCGGCCGCGTGCTCGGCGGCTCCAGCTCGATCAACGGCATGCTGTTCGTGCGCGGCAACCCGGCCGACTACGACGCCTGGGCACAGACCGGCTGCCCCGGCTGGCGCTACGAAGAGCTGGTGCCCTACTTCAAGAGCATCGAGCGCTATGGCCCCGGCGACCCGGAACATCGCGGCAAGTCCGGGCCGCTGCTGATCGAGGACTATCGCACCGTCCTGCCGCTGACCCACCGCTTCGTCGAGGCGGCGCAGCAGGCGGGCTTCGCCTTCACCAGGGACCTGAGCGGCGCGCAGGCCGAAGGGGTGGGCTACTCGCAGATGTCGCGCAACGGGCGCTTCCGCGGCTCGACCGCGCGGACCTTTCTCGCCGCGGCACGCCGGCGAAAGAACCTCCGCGTAGAGACCGATGCGCTCGCGACGCGGCTCCTGTTCGAGGGGCGGCGCTGCGTCGGCGTGGCGGTGCGCCAGCGCGGCGCCGAGCGGGTCTTCCGCGCCGAGGCGGGCGTGATCGTGGCCAGCGGCACCGTCGGCTCGCCGCATCTCCTCCAGATCTCGGGCATCGGGCCGGCGGACCATCTGCGCTCGATCGGCGTCGAGGTCGTGCACGACCTGCCCGGCGTCGGCCGGAACCTCTCGGACCATTACTGTGTGCGCGTCTCGCACCGCGCCAGGGATGCGGTCTCGATCAACGAGCTCTCGCGCGGGCTGCGGCTCGTGGGCGAGGTGGCGAACTGGCTGACGATCGGACGCGGCGCCCTCACCTTCGGCGTGTCCAGCGCCCAGGTGTTCTGCCGCAGCCGCGAGGGGCTGGAGAGCCCGGACATTCAGCTCCTGTTCTCGCCGGCCAGCTACGACAACGCCCGCTTCGGCACGCTCGAGCGCGAGACCGGCATGACGATCGCCGTGAGCATCGCCCGGCCGCAGAGCCGCGGCACGATCATGGCGCGCTCGCCCGACCCGGCGGAGACGCCTTCGATCCGCCCGAACTATCTCTCCGTCCCGGACGACCTGCGCGTCTCGCGTGAGGGCATCCGGATCGCGCGCCGGATCTTCGCCGCGCCGGCGCTGGCGAAGCACAGCGTGCAAGAACTGACGCCGGGGCCGGAGGTGCAATCGGACGACGAGCTCGACGACTTCATCCGCCGCACCGGCGTCACCGTCTACCACCCGGTCGGCACCTGCAAGATGGGCGTCGACCCGATGGCGGTCGTCGACCCGCGTCTCCGCGTGCACGGGATCGAGGGGCTGCGCGTCGTCGACGCCGCGATCATGCCGGCGGTGACGACCGGCAACACCAACGCGCCGACGATCATGATCGCCGAGAAGGCCTCGGCGATGATCCTCGAAGACGGCCGGGTGTGAGGGGGCGGGCTCCCTACGCCGCCACCGGCTCGTGGTACTCCGCCGGAGCACCCGTCGGGGCCGGGATGACGCCGGTGCGGATGACGAAGTCGCCGAAGCGCTCGCCCGCCCGGCGCTCGCGCCCGTAGGCCTCGATGATCGGCCCGAGCAGACCGGCGATCTCCGCCTGCGGCACCTTGGCCTTGTAGAGGCGGTTCGGCCGGCTGCCGTCGAACGCCGCGCCGAGGAAGATGTCGTAGACGCCGGGCGAACGGCCGACGAAGCCGATCTCGGCCAGATAGGGCCGGGCGCAACCGTTCGGGCAGCCGGTCATGCGGACGACGATCTCGTCCCCGGCCAGCCCGGCGCGCTCGATCGCCGCCTCCAGCTCCGTCACGAGGTCGGGCAGATAGCGCTCGCTCTCGGCCAGCGCCAGGCCGCAGCTTGGCAGCGCCACGCACGCCATCGCGTTCCGGCGGAGGCCGGTCAGCTCGCCGAGCAGACCGTGCTCGCGCAGCAGCGTCTCGACCAGCCGCTTCCGGCCACCGGAGACACGCGTCACGATCAGGTTCTGGTTCGGGGTCAGGACGAAGCCGCCGTCGTGGCTCTCGGCGAGGCGGCGGAGCCCGGTGCGCATCTCGCCGGCAACACGCCCGTTGGCGATGTAGAGGCAGAGGTGCCAGAGGCCGTCGGCCCCCTTCGTCCAGCCGAAGCGATCGCCGGTGCGCTCGAAGGCGAGCGGTCGCGCCTCGCCGAGCCGGTAGCCGAGCCGCGCTTCGACCTCGGTGCGGAACCAGTCGAGCCCGCGGCGGTCGATCGTGTACTTCAGCCGGGCCTGCTTGCGATCGGCGCGGTCGCCGAAGTCGCGCTGCACCGTCACCACCTTCTCGGCGACGTCGACCGCCTGCTCCGGCGTGCAGAAGCCGAGCCCGTCGGCGAGACGCGGATAGGTCGTGGGCTCGCCGTGGGTCATGCCCATCCCGCCGCCGACGGTCACGTTGTAGCCGACCACCCGGCCGCCCTCGACGACGGCGGCGAAGCCGAGATCGTGGGCGTAGAGGTCGACGTCGTTCACGGGCGGGACGGCGACGACGATCTTGAACTTCCGCGGCAGGTAGGTGCGGCCGTAGATCGGCTCCTCGTCGTCTTCGATCGTCGCCTCCGACGCGCCGTCGTGCACCTTCTCGCCGTCGATCCAAATCTCGTGGTAGGCGCGGGTGCGCGGCGCCAGATGCCCCGCGATGCGCCCGGCAAGCTTCCAGGCCTCGGCATGGGCCGGGCTCTCGAACGGGTTGGCGGCGCTCATCACGTTGCGGTTCACGTCGCCGCACGCGGCCAGCGTGTCGAGCAGCGCCTCGTTGATCGTCGCGATGCTGCGCGCGAGGTTGGTCTTGATGATGCCGTGGAACTGGATCGCCTGGCGGGTGGTGAGCCGGATCGAGCCGTTGGCGAAATCCGAGGCGATACGGTCCATCACCAGCCACTGCGCGGAGGTGAGAACGCCGCCGGGAATCCGGACTCGCGCCATGAAGCTGTAAGCCGGCTCCATCTTCTTGCGGCGCCGCTCCGGCCGGAGGTCACGGTCGTCCTGCTGGTAGATGCCGTGGAACTTGGTGAGCTGGGTATCGTCGGCGACGAGGCTTCCGGTCTCGGAGCGTCGCAGGCCCTCGCCGATCGTGCCGCGAAGATAGCGGCTCCTTTCCTTGATGCCCTCGTTGGCGGAGAGCTTCGGGGTGTCGGTCATGTCAATCTGCCTCCGGCCTTACCGGCCGTCCTGTCTCTGCGGCGAAGCGCGGCGCACCGGCTGTCCCGGCGCGCCGAAGTGGATCCCGCACTCGGTCTTCTCCAGACCGGGCCAACGGCCGGCCCGGTCGTCGTCGCCCGGCTTCACCGGCACGGTGCAGGGGCGGCAGCCGATCGAGCGGTAACCCTGTCGCACGAGCGGATGACGGGGCAGTCGGTGCAGCTCGGCGTAGGCCTCGATCTCCTGCCGGCTCATGAGCGCGAGCGGGTTGACCTTGATCCAGCTGTCCTGGACCTCGAACAGGGGCAGCGCCGCCCGGGTGGTGCTCTGGAACCGTTTCCGCCCGGTCAGCAGCGCGCCATAGCCCCGCACCGCGCGCAGCATCGGCAGCGTCTTGCGAAGATGGCAGCAGAAGTTCGCGTCCCGTCGATGCAGCAGCCCGCCCGGGTCCTCGGCGGCGAGTTGCTCGGCATCGGGCTCCGCCGAGATCACCTGGATCAGCCCGAGCGTCTCGATGAGGCGATCCCGGTACGCCAGCGTCTCCTCGAACTGGTAGCCGGTGTCGAGGAACACGACCGGGGTGGTCGGATCGACGCTCGCGACCATGTGCAGGAGCACGACCGATTCCTCCCCGAAGGAGGAGATGACCGCGGCATCGGCCGGAAACTCTTCCCGGACGACCCGTTCGATAATCTCCCACGGCTGCGAGCCCTCGTACCGCGCGTTCAGCGCTTCCGCGCGCCTGAGCCGAGCCGAGTGCGACATCGGCGAGTGCTGCCGTGAAGGCATGTCCATTGCTCTCAAGTCTGGAGGAGGATCAGTAGACGTCGCGGAGATAGCGGCCGGCGCGGCGAAGCGCGGCGAGCTCCGCCTCCGCCGTCTCCTCATCGAGCCCGCGTCGGTCCATCAGGATGCGTGCCAGCGTCGCGTGAACGTCCTTGGCCATTCGCTTCTCGTCGCCGCAGACGTAGAGGCAGGCGCCTTCCCGAAGCCAGGCGTCGAGCTCCGCCCGCCGCTCCCACATCCGCTGCTGGACGTAGACCTTCTCCGGCTGGTCGCGGGAGAAGGCGACGTCGAGACGGGTCAGGGCGCCGCTCTTCAGCGCCTCCTGCCACTCGAGCTGGTACAGGAAGTCGTGCGTGTAGTGGCGGTCGCCGAAAAACAGCCAGCTCCGGCCTCCGGCGCCCGTCGCCTCACGCTCCTGGACGAAGGCGCGAAACGGCGCCACGCCCGTGCCCGGGCCGATCATGACGATCGGCGTGTCGCCGTCGGCCGGCAGCCGGAAGTGGCGGTTCGGCTTGGGGTAGATCCGCAGCCGGTCACCGACCTTGCGGCGAAGCCCGACCAACGAAGAGGCGACGCCGCGGCGCGTGCGATCCCGCAGCTCGTACCGCACCTCGCCCACGAGCAGATGCGCCTCCCCCGGCGTCGCCTTCAGGCTGGACGCCACCGAATAGAGACGCGGCGGCAGGGGGCGCAGCAGCGACAGCAATTCTTCAGGTCCGAGATCTGTCGGAAACTCGGCGAGAACATCCGCCAGATGACGCTCGGCCATGAAATCGGCGAGCCCCGGCCCAGCGGCGATTTCGCGCAGCGTCTCGTCTCCGCAGAGGGCAGCGTAGGCCTGCACCACCGGCGGCGTCAGGCGCGTGATCTCGAAACGGTGAGCAAGCGCAGCGCGCAAATCGGCATCGCCCTCTATCCGCGCGGCAGCGAGCACCGCGTCGATCTCGGCGGGGTCGTTCTCCGGTACGATGCCGATGGCGTCGCCGGGCTCGTAGACCAGCCCGGAGCCTTCGAGCGACAACTCGGCATGCCAGGTCGCCTTCTCCGAGCGGCTGCCGTTGAGGTTGACTAGCTCTGTGATCTCCGCCTCGAACGGGCTCGATTTCGACCAGGCGGATGCTGCCGGCTCACTCGGTGGGAAGGCGAGGTGGACGACGGTGCCGTTCACCTCCTCCACCTCCGGCTTCAGGGCTTCGAGTGCGCCGTCGAGCCATTCCCCCGCCGCTGCCTCGTAATCCAGGTCGCAATCCACCCGCGTGGCAGCACGATGCCCACCGAGCGCCGCCAAGCGCTCGTCGATCCGTCGCCCGGTCTCGCAGAAGTTGACGTAGGCGCGATCGCCGAGAGCCAGCACCGAGAAGCTGACGCCCTCGAAGCTCGGCGCGTCGTCCGCAAAGAGAGCATTGTAGAAGTCGACCGCGCGCTCCGGCGGGTCGCCTTCGCCCCAGGTGCTGGCGATGACCAGCAGGTTGCCGGCGGCAGCAGCGTCGGAGACGTCGATATCAGCCATGTCGGCGACCCGCGGCGCGAACCCTCGGCGTGCCGCGAGCTTCTTGGCGTCGAAGGCCAATGCCTCGGAATTGCCGGAATCTGTGGCATAGGCGATCAGGAGCGGTACCGAAGCGCGCGGCGGCGCGGAGGGTGCCGCTTCGTTCGCGGGTCGCGCCGCGTCCGTCGCCGTTTCGATCCCAGCGAGAAATCCGCTGAGCCAGGAGCGCTGCAGCGCGTCGCTGTCGGAGAGAGCGCGGTTGAGCAGCTCGATCCTGTCGGCCGGAAACGGAGCGGTCGACGGAAGTCGGAGAGTCGCACTCATGTTCTTGTCACCTCATGCGGTCTCGAGCACGACGCTGGAAAGGCCAGCGCTCGCAGGTGCGGTCTCGAGTTGGGGCAGGAGCGCGTCGCGGAAGCCGACGACGGCCCCGACGATCACGATCGTGGGGGTGCCGGGCGAAATCTCCTCGGCCACCGCCGCCGCGGTCGACAAGGTGGCTTCGTAGACTTCCTGCGACGGCAGGGTGGCGTCGGCGACCAGCGCGACCGGCTCGTCGGCGGGACGGCCGGCTGCCCGAAGGGCCGCCGCGATCTCACCGATGCGGCCGACCGCCATGTAGAGGACGAGCGTGTCCGAGCCGGCCAAGGCGCTCCAGTCCGGGCCGCTTTCGGCCCCCCGGATGGTATGGCCGGTGGCGAACGTCGCCGAACGTGCCACCGATCGATGGGTAAGCGGCACGCCTGCCCCGGCGGCTGCCCCGGCCGCCGCCGTGACACCGGGCACGATCCGAAACGGCACGCCAGCCGCGGCGAGCGCCACCGCCTCCTCGCCGCCACGACCGAAAACGAACGGATCGCCTCCCTTGAGCCGGACGACCCGGCGTCCCCGCTGCGCCAGCTCGACCAGCCGGGCACTGATCCGGAGCTGGGGCATGCTCGGCCGCCCGGCACGCTTGCCGACGCATTCCAGTCTCGCCCCATTCGGAACGAGCGACAGGATGGCCTCGGAGACGAGAGCGTCGTGGAGCACCACATCGGCACTGTCGAGCGCGTGCAGCGCGTGGAGGGTGAGCAGCCCGGGATCGCCAGGCCCGGCTCCGACGAGCCAAACCGAGCCTGCGCGGAATTCCGGGAACCGCAAGCGGGAAGCGACGTCGTTCATCCCAGCCATCCAGCAGCGCCGACCAGCAGCGAGGTTTCTTTCGCGACCTCGGCCATCGAGCGTCCGGACGCTCGCGCCGCGTCGCGAGCCGATGCCGCACGTTCCACCCGCTCGCCCCATTCCGGACCGAACATCTCGGCCAGCTGCCCCCGGATGAGGGCGGCGAGCCCCGGGCTCCTGCCGTTCGTCGAGACGGTGAGAAGCAGGTTGCCGCGCCGTACCTCGGCGACGTTGTGGAAGTCGCAGCCCTCACGCACGTCTTCGACGTTCACCAGCACCCCGAGCGCGCGCGCCCTCTCGGCGAGCGCGAGGGCGTCTGCCTCCGGGAGCCCGACGATCCAGAGCAGGTGCAGCCGCCCGAGCTCCTCATCGCTGGACCGTTCGGTGCAGATCCGCACGTCGGCACCGCCGCCGCGGAGCAGGCGGAGGCGGCGGTCCGCCTGCGGACCGCGGCCCGTCAGCCCCATGCGGACGCGTGCCGGATCGAGAGCGATCGGAATCATCGAGGGCCGCCTTCTCTCAGAGATCCGGCTGCGGCGTCACCCGCAGATACGGCTTCTGCTCGGTCCAGCCCTTGGGGAACTTCGCCTTCAACACCTCCGGGTCCTTCAGCGACGGGACGATGATGACGTCGTCGCCGTGCTTCCAGTTCACCGGGGTCGCCACACTGTGCCTGTCGGTGAGCTGCAGGGAATCGAGGGTGCGCAGCACTTCCTCGAAGTTCCGGCCGGTCGAGGCGGGATAGGTGATGATCAGCCGTACGACGTTTCTGGGGTCGATGATGAAGACCGAGCGGACCGTCAGCGTGTCATTCGCGTTTGGGTGGATCATGCCGTACAGGGTCGAGACGGTGCGGTCCCTGTCGGCGATCAGCGGGAAGTTCAGCCGCTGTCCCTGGGTCTCGAAGATGTCGTCCGCCCACTTCTCATGATCGCCGAGCCCGTCGACCGAAAGCCCGATCACCTTGGCTCCGCGCTTCGCGAACTCGTCTCGAAGGCGCGCCACCTCGCCCAGCTCGGTTGTGCAGACCGGGGTGAAGTCCTTGGGGTGCGAGAACAGCACTGCCCAGCTGTCCCCCTTCCACTCATGGAAGGAAATGCGCCCTTCGGTCGACTCCTGCTGAAAGTCCGGCGCCACGTCGCCGATGCGAACCGTCATGTCCCTCGCTCCTGGTCTGAACGGGCTTCATCGCCCCCGAATTCAGGCGGTAGATGGAAATATTTTTCTACTTTGCGCAACCATCACCGCTGAAATAGAAAAGATCGTTCCCAAGTGACTGCTGCGGGAGCATGGGCCACCCCAGCCGGAAGCGAGAGACAGATGGACGATTTCGATCGCAAGATCCTGAAGGAGTTGCAGGAGGACGCAGGCCTCACCATCGCCGAGGTGGCGCGCCGCGTCGGCCTCTCTGCGTCGCCGTGCTGGAAACGGGTTCAGCGGCTCGAGCAGGAAGGAATCATCGAGCGCCGGGTGACATTGCTGAACCCCGATGCGGTCGGATACGGGCTGACGGTTTTCGTGGACGTTCGGGCAGGCGAGCACACGCCCGCGTGGCTCGAGCGCTTCGCCACGGAAGTGAGCCGGATGCCAGAAGTAGTCGAGTTCTACCGGATGTCGGGCGACGTCGATTACATGCTGAAGGTGGTGGCGCCGGACATCCGTTCCTACGACGCCTTCTACAAGCGGCTGATCAGTGCCGCCCCTTTGAGCCAGGTCACCTCCCGCTTCGCGATGGAAACGATCAAGCGTTCCACCGCGCTGCCGATCTGACGGCGCTCACCCCGCCGTCCAGTAGGCGGGCTGCCAAAGGCAATCGTCCGCGAGTTGCGGTCGCCTGAGCGACCCGCTCCCACGAGCGCCGGCACCTTCGTCACCGAACTGCACCAGAAGCAGCGGCGTCGTGGGACCGTCGGTGGTCGCGGTGAGACCACGTTCGTGCGAGACCACGGCCACGTCGCCGATCGCGCCCGTGGCGCGTCGGAAAACGCGACCTTCTCCGGTGACGCTGATCTCTGCATCGCCCAGAAAAACGACGGCGAGCGGCCCGGAGGCGGCGCGGGTCCGAGCCTGCCAATAGGGTGCACTCGGTGAAATGATCCCGCGCCGCGCGAACAGGAGCGTCGTCCGGCTCACAGTCGAGGCGCATTCGACAACATCGGCCAGCGCCGCCGAGAGGCGCGGGTGATATGCGAGCCGCCGGAACGGCCCGACGCGCAGATCGGGGTCGTCCAGCCAGACGATGGGCCCCGCCAACGTGCGCAGAACACGTGCTTCGTTCGCAAGCCAGGAGACCTCCTCCAGCGCGAACATCCGCGGGATCAGCGAAACTTCCGAAGAAGAAGAAGAAAGTTCGGATTGGACCTCGGCCAACATGTCATCCTCCATGCTGTCGCAGCCGCAGATGGCACCGCTGCATTCGCGATCGCAAGAGGTCCGGCAGAAATAGAACGCGACGTTCCTCCAGCTCCCCGCACGAAGCTCGAACTTCTGCCGGGCGGCCAATGCGCGGAACGGAGTCTCTCGCCTTCCCAAGCACCGATTCGGGCAGGTCAGGCGTCGGCGTGGAGTCCAGCGCTCCAAGCCTGCGATTGGGGGCTTGCTATCGATAGCGCGATCTGCAATGAGAATGCGTCTCATTTAGACTTTCCGAGGCGCGGCAGATCTGCGCCTCCCGTCGCGAAGGTATGCACGTGATCGAGCAACCGAACAGCGCCCCGTGGGCCGGCATCATCGAACTGATCGAAGCCGGGGGGCCGGTCGTCGTAATCCTCCTCCTCATGTCGGTGACGGCGCTGGCCATCATTCTCCTGAAGATC
Source organism: Alphaproteobacteria bacterium (assembly GCA_029268305.1). GTDB lineage: Bacteria > Pseudomonadota > Alphaproteobacteria > JAJUGE01 > JAJUGE01 > JAJUGE01. Next base: position 95,211 of record JAJUGE010000004.1, on the reverse strand, counting down.
TGGCAATTCGCCGCCTTTCAGCTCGGCGACCGAAAAACCGCCCGGGAAGCGCTGACGCTGCATCGCAGCGGGCGCTCCGCCGAGGCGCTGTCGCGGGCAGAGGCCTCCAGGAACCCAGTCGCCCAGGTGCTCGCACAGGCTATCCGCGGCCACCGGCGGGCGGATGTGGACGATGCGGTGGTGCGGGAAGAGGTCGTCCGCTTCGGCAGCGATCTGCTCCAAGATCTCAGGTCCTACTTCCGGCCGCTGGAAGTGATCGCCTCCCTGGCCCCTCTGCTCGGACTGTTCGGAACCGTGCTCGGCATGATCGATGCCTTCCGGCAGCTCGAATCCGCCGGCAATCAGGTGGATCCGTCGATTCTGTCGGGCGGCATCTGGGTGGCCCTGCTCACCACCGCGGTCGGCCTGGCCGTGGCCATTCCGGTCGTGGCGATCCTGAACTGGCTGGAGACTCGCATCGATCGGGTGGCCCACGAAATGAACAGCGTCGTCACGCAAGTCTTCACCGAGGACCTGACGGTGGAACCCGACCGGGAGGCACCGCGCAGCAATGCCCGCTTCGCCGCCACTCTTCACGCCAGCCGTTGACGGTAGGCGGCGTCGCGCCCTCATCAGCCTGACGCCCCTGATCGACGTCGTCTTCATCCTGCTCATCTTCTTCATGCTGGCATCCAGCTTTCTCGACTGGCGCTCCATCGAGCTCAACGCCTCGCAACGGACTGCCGGAGGGTCCTCGATGCAGGGATCTCTGCTCGTGGAGGTGCATCCGGAGGGGGTGCGCCTCGCGGGGCGCGGAATCACGCCCGAGGCCCTCGAGGCGACGGTGCGGCAGCGGCTCGAAGAAGCGCCTGATCTGCGCGTCCTGGTGAAGCCGTCTGAAGGCGTCGATCTGCAACAGACTGTCGGGATCGTGGACCGGCTCGCGGCAGCCGGGGCTGCCAATATGACCCTGATTCGCGCCCCGGAAGCGACCCGATGAACTTTCAGCCACCACGGCCTCGGAACGATGACGAGCGGATCCTCCCGCTTATCAACGTCGTGTTCCTGCTGCTCATCTTCTTCATACTCGCAGGCAGACTGACGGCCGCGGATCCGTTCCCCGTCGTACCGCCGAGCTCCGCGACGGAGGGTGCGGTCGAGGCCAATCCCGTGACGGTGCTGGTCGGAACGGATGGCGCCCTCGCTCTCGACGGCAGACCGATGGCGGAAGACGCGCTCCTGGCCGGCCTTCGCCAGCGCCTCGAGGATGCGCCCGGAACGCCCGTGCGGCTCAAGGCGGACGGCGCCGCACCCGCAACCATGATCGTGCGCGTGATGGAGAAGCTGCGCGAAGCCGGCGTCGAGCGTCTCAGGCTACTGACGGTAGCGACGAGGACCTGATGCAGGTTCGCGGACGTCATTGGCTGCTCGCCTTCGTCGCGGCGCTCGCGGTTCACGTCGCGGTTGCGATCGCCATGCTCTGGCAAACTCCTTCACCCGGTGCCGTCAGTGCGGGCATGGGCGGCATCGAGGTTAGTCTCGGAACTTCCGGGTCCCCCTCGGACGCGGAAACGGCGGCAGATGTTGCCACGCCGACGGCAGAGGCTCCGGCAACCGAGGAGGTCGTCGCCGAAGCGGCACCGGAAGCTGCGCAGCCGGCGGAAGAAGCGATCGAGATAGAGGAGACCGAGGTCAACCCCGTCGAGCCGATCGAAGAAGCGGAAGTGACGGAAGCCGAGACACCCCGTGAAGAGCAGTCCGTTACGCCGCCCGATACGCTGGAGGTGACAGCTACCGAGCTTCCAGAGCCCGAGCCCACCGAGGTTGCCGAGACCGTGGAGGCACGTGAGGTTCCGCCGACGCCCAAACCGAAGCCGGAACGCAAGATCGTGAAGAAGCAACCGGAGCCGAGGCCGGTGCGGCGGGCCGAGCCGCGCCCACGGCAACCTCCCCCCCGAAGGGAGCTCGCCGAAGCGCCAAAACCGAGACCCACTCCAGCTCCGCCTGCGCGGCCCTCGACGGCGCCGACAGCATCACCTAGCCAAACGACGGCGGCTGCAACCGCGGCGCAGAGCACGAGGCCTGTCGCTCAGCAGGGGGCCGCCCCGAGCAAGACCGCGGAGGCCGGCGGCGGAGGGATGGCCGGCGCTCCCGCCGATTATCTCGCGCTGTTGAGATCGTGGCTCGAGCGCCACAAGGAATATCCTCGGCGCGCGCAGTTGCGGCGCCAGGAAGGCACCGCCCTACTCTACTTCGCCATGGACCGTCAGGGCCGCGTGCTGGACTACCGCCTGCAACGCAGCTCCGGCTATCCGATCCTCGACGGTGAAGTGGAGGAGATGATCCGACGCGCCCAGCCGCTGCCGGCTGCGCCGGACGGATTCAGCGGAAGCAAGCTCGAGTTCGTGATCCCCGTCCGCTTTCATCTTCGTTAACGATCCGCTTTGCGAACTATACTCACTTGCAGCGATCGCCGGCGTTTGATAATGACTCTCAGGTGCGCCGCTCGGCGCATGGGCAACGAACCTGTTTCCATGAGGGGACGTCGAGGTGGATCGCAATGATCGGACTGGCGCCGGTGATACGGAGGACGCCCTCCAACCGCCGCGTCTTCGCCGCATTAACGTCTTCGACCTGCTGGATGGTGAGCGCGAGCTGATCCTGGTGCATCGTCAATCCGAATATCGCCTGCGCCTCACCAACAACGACAAGCTCATCCTCACGAAATAGGCGGCATCGCGCTGCCCACACCCGTTCCAAGCCAGCCCCCGTTCCTTCGGGACCGCCAGCCAGGAGTCGAAATGAATTCCGACCATGACCGGGGGACCTATGGCGACCAAGACCAACGACCTGTCACTAGCGGCGGCTCCCTGCCCCACCCGCAAGACACTGATGGCGGGGAGTGCGATCGGCATCGCGCTGGCCTACGGAACGACCGCGGTTCAAGCGCAGGCGCAGGAAGCGCCGGTCGAGGTGCCGGCAATTTCCGTCGAGGCGGAGGCCCCCGGCACCGGCTACAAGGCGAGCGGCATGCAGTCCCCCAAGTACTCGCAGCCTCTGGTCGACATACCTCAAACCATCACCGTCATCCCCCAGGAGGTCATCGAAGACAGGGGCGCCACGTCGCTCCAGGAAGTTCTCCGGACCACACCGGGTATCAGCCTCGGGGCTGGTGAGGGTGGCCTGCCGCTCGGCGATCGCGCGTTCATCCGCGGCTTCGACGCGCGCACTGACACGTTCGTCGACGGATTCCGGGACTTCGGCAGCTACTTTCGCGATCCGTTCAACCTCGAACAGGTGGAAGTGACTAAGGGGCCGGGCTCGGCCTACGCCGGTCGTGGGTCGACCGGCGGCACCATCAATCTGGTGACCAAGACGCCCCGGGCCGATGCCTTCTATGCAGGCTCCGCCAGCATCGACAACGAGTTGAGCACGCGCTTCACGGTCGACCTCAACCAGCCGCTCGCCGACTCAGGGCTCGAAGGCGGAGCGGTCCGGCTGAACGCTGTGTTTCACGAAGGCACCGTGCCGGGGCGCGACGAAGTCGACTACGAACGCTGGGGCATCGCGCCGTCGCTGACGCTCGGGCTCGGCACGCCGACCCGGGTTACGATCGGTTACCAGCATTTCGAGCAGGACGATATTCCGGACTACGGACATCCGTTCAACCCCGCGACCGGAAAGCCGATCGACGTCGACCGCGACAACTTCTATGGCCTGACCGACCGCGACCACGACATCGTCGAGTCCGACATCGCGACGTTGCAGGTGACGCACGATCTCAACGACTCGCTGACGTTGCAGAACACCATGCGCTACGGCCGGTCGGTGAAGGATTTCATCGTCACCAAGCCGGAGTACACGGCTGGCGATCCCACCGTCTATCGGAGCGACCGCAGTCGGGACAGCGAAGACGAGATCATCGCCAACCAGACCAACCTGCAGGCCGATTTCGCTACCGGTCCCCTAAGACACTCGGCGTCCCTCGGACTGGACCTCACACGCGAGAAGTCGAGCAATCAGAGCCGCTCGATCGATGATGCGGTCCCCGCCGATTTCGACGATCCCGATCCCCACACGCCCTATAACGGGGCGATCACGCCGGACGGGCAGCGAGCCAAATCCGTGACCGACGGCCTCGCCATCTACGCCTTCGATACCGTTCAGCTGACGGACCAGTGGGCGATCTCCGGCGGCGTGCGCTGGGATGTTTTCGAGACCGACTACACCAATTCGGACGGCGAGAGATTCGAGCGCTCCGACTCCGTCGTCAGCTACCGAGCCGGCGTCAGCTACAAACCGTTGCCCAACGGCTCGATCTACTTCTCATACGGCACATCGGTGAATCCCTCGGCGGAAGGGCTTACGCTCAGCGACACGAACGACCAGTTGAAGCCGGAGGAATCGGAGTCGTACGAGCTCGGGACGAAGTGGGAGCTGTTCGACCGCAAGCTGCTGGTCAATGCGGCTCTCTTCCGTACCGACAAGACGAACGCACGGACATCCACCGGCCGGGGAGCGCCGCAGGTACTCGACGGGGAGCAGAGGGTCCAGGGGGTCGAGATCGGGCTGGCCGGCAACATCACGGAGGACTGGAGCGTCTTCGGCGGCTACACCTTTCTCGACAGCGAGATTCTCGAATCCGTCAACCCTGCGGAGGTGGGCAACGAGTTCGCCAATATCGCGCCGCACAACTTCAGCCTCTGGACGGCTTACGACGTCACGGACGCGCTCCGCCTCGGGTTCGGCGCCACCTACAGCGATCGCCGCTACGCCAACAACACCAACGATCGAAAGCTGCCGAGCTACTGGCGCTTCGATGCCATGGCCGCATACGAGATCACGGAGAACGTCGCGGTGCAGCTCAACGTCATGAATCTCACCGACGAGCTGTATTACGATTCGACACACGCCGGTCAGCACGCCCTCGTCGCACCGGGCCGAACGTTCCTCGTATCCACCAACTTCCGATTCTAGGCGAAGGCGGACGATGCTGGTTCAGATCCCCGACCTGCTGAAGCCCGACGAGCTGGCCGCGTGCCGGCGACTGCTGGACGAAGCTGAATGGGTCGACGGCCGCGTCACCGCGGGGCATCAGTCCGCCGCCACCAAAGACAACATGCAGATCCCGGAGGGGTCGCCCGCGGCGCGAAAGCTCGGCGAGGCGATCCTGGCAGCGCTTTCCTCCAACCCCCTGTTCATCGCGGCTGCGCTGCCACTCCGGGTCTTCCCTCCCCTGTTCAACCGGTATTCCGGAGGCCAATCCTTCGGCGACCATGTCGACAACGCGATACGTCACATACCGGGCACCCCGCACCGCATTCGTACCGACCTTTCCATGACCGTCTTCCTCGCCGACCCGTCCGAATACGACGGCGGCGAGCTCAACGTCGAGGATACCTACGGGCGGCACAGCGTCAAGCTGCCCGCCGGTCACGCGGTGCTCTATCCCGCGAGCAGCCTGCATCACGTGACACCGGTCACCCGCGGCACCCGCCTCGCCTCCTTCTTCTGGATTCAGAGCATGGTGCGCGACGACGCCAGGCGCCGCCTGCTGTTCGAGCTCGACATGTCGATCCAACGCCTCGCCCGCACCGGCAACCAGGAGGGCGTAAACCTGACCGCCATCTACCACAACCTGCTCCGGATGTGGGCCGAGGCTTGAGGGACAGCAGGACGGGAGGCAGCCCATGATCTCCAGCTTTTCATGCAGGCCCGCCAAGGGCGCTGCGGCTTTCGCTGCAATTCTGCTCGGATTCTGCTGGGCCTCCTCGCAAGCGGCCGCCGAGCAATCCGGGGACGCGGCCGAACTCGGGGTCGAGTTGAACAAGATGGAGGAACACGGGACGGGCGGATGTCGCCTCTCCTTCGTCTTCCGAAACGGCACCGACGAGCGGCTGGACACCTTCAAACTCGACCTCGTGATGTTCGGCCAGGACGACGTGATCGCACGGCGCCTGATCGTCGATGCGAGCCCCCTTCGATCCGGCAAGACGACGGTAAAGCTGTTCGATGTCGACGGGCTGACGTGCGGCGACATCGCCACCATCCTGGTGAACGACCTTCCCGGCTGCGTCCTGGGCCGGGAAGGCAGCCAGGACTGCATCGAGGTCGTCGCTCTCCAGTCTCGTGCCGAGGCGACCCTCACGAAATGACCACCGCACCCGTCAGCCGGGTCGCCGACGCGGGGCACGCTCCGGCGCAGAAGGCTCACCTGCACCGGAAGAAGGCGCGTCGCGCCTTCTGGCTCCGACAGATCTACAGCTGGCATTGGGTCAGCTCCGCCGTCTGCCTGATCGGGATGCTTCTATTCTCGGTTACCGGCATCACCCTGAATCATGCCGCGGACATCGCTGCCGAGCCGGTCGTGACGGAATTGGAGGAAGCACTTCCGCCAGAGCTGCTGGCCTCGATCGCCGCGCCGACGCCGCTCGTCGACGCGCCGCTGCCCACAGATGTGCGGCAATGGCTACGGGAGCAGCTCGGCCTCCCCGATTTCGACAGATCGGCGGAATGGTCGGAAGCGGAGATATACCTCTCTCTGCCGCGCCCGGGCGGAGACGCATGGCTCAGCATCGACCGCGCCACCGGCGACCTCCTGTACGAGCACACCGATCGCGGCTGGATCTCCTATCTGAACGACCTGCACAAGGGACGGAACACCGGCATCCTCTGGTCGTGGTTCATCGACGTTTTCGCCGCCGCATCGCTGGTGTTCAGCCTCACGGGTCTTTTCCTGCTGCAGACCCACGCCGCGAGGCGCCCGGCGACGTGGCCCATGGTCGGCCTCGGACTGCTCATCCCGTTCGTTCTGGCCGCCTTCTTCATCCACTGACACGAGAGCACCGAAATGAGAGGCGCGATGCGTCCGATCGCTCCAGCCACCCTGTGCTGCATCCTCGCCGCGCCCGCGGTTGCCGGTGACCTCGGGGTCACGGTCGAAATCCCCCGCCTGAACGTAGCCGAGTACCACCGGCCTTATGTCGCCGTCTGGATCGAGGACACCGACCAAAAGGTCGCTGCCAATCTCGCCGTCTGGTACGACACTGAGCTGAAGAACAATGAAGGCGCCAAGTGGCTGAAGGACATGCGGCAATGGTGGCGCCGCATCGGCCGACAGCTCGACATGCCCATCGACGGCGTCACCGGGCCGACCCGTCCCGCCGGGGTGCACGACGTCGACGTGACCCACGAGGCGGAGGTGATCGAAGACCTCCCGCCGGGGGAGTATGCGCTGGTCGTCGAGGCGGCCCGAGAGGTCGGCGGCCGCGAGATCCTGCGCATCCCGTTCCAATGGCCGCCCATGGCAGATGCCTCCCTGACCGAGAGCGGGACCAGCGAACTCGGCCGCGTGACCCTCAAGCTGAGCCCCTGAACACGGAGTCGACGACATGAAACGCCTCGTTGCCGCCCCGCTCTTCGCGCTGGGAATTGCCCTTGTCGCAGCGCCCGCAGATGCCCATCGGGCCTGGATGCTGCCGTCGGCTACCGTTCTCTCGGGCGAGGACGTCTGGATCACAGTCGACGCCGCCGTCTCGAACGACCTCTTCTACTTCAACCACCACCCGCTTCGCCTGGACGGCCTGACGGTGACCGCCCCCGACGGGTCATCCCTCGATGTGGAGAACGCGAATGTCGGCAAATACAGGAGCACGTTCGACGTCCGCCTGAAGGCGCCGGGCACCTATCGCCTGGCCATCGTCGGCGACTCCCTCTTCGGCAGATACAAGCTGAACGGCGAAGAGAAGCGGTGGCGCGGCACGGTCGACACGCTGGCGGAGATCCCGGCCGACGCCAAGGACGTGCACATTCGCCACTCGCAACGCCGCATGGAGACGTTCGCGACGGTGGGCGCACCGACGGACGTCGGGGACCCGACGACAAGGCAGGGCCTGGAGCTGGTGCCGGTGACCCATCCGAACGACCTCTTCGCCGGCGAGACGGCACACTTCCAGCTATTGCTCGATGGCCAACCGGCGCCGAACATCGACGTCGAGATCGTCCGCGGCGGCAGCCGCTATCGGGACGACCCCGGCGCGATTCAGGCCAGGACCGATGCCCAGGGAAAGCTCGAGATCACCTGGCCTGAAGCCGGGATGTATTGGCTCCACGCCAGTGTCGAGGATGCGGGCTCGACGATCGAGCAAGCTGAGGGACGGACCGCGAGCTACACGGCAACTCTCGAGGTTCTGCCGCAGTAACCTCGACATTCCTGCCATCGCTATGCGGCGGATCTTCATTCCGGTCGATATAAACCCGGCTCCGCTTCGGCCGCCGATCGGCCTTCATGTCCGCACGATGGCGGGCGCGACGATGGGCACGACATGGTCGGTGAAGGCGGCGGTTCCCGGCGGCCTGCAGCTCGACCGGCTGCAGTACGAAATCGAGGAGGCTCTGGCCGAAATCGTCCGCCAGATGAGCCCATGGGAAGAGCAATCCTGCCTGAGCGTCTTCAATCGCGCGCCGGCCGGCACCTGGCACCGACTGCCGGAGGAGTTCTTCGCAGTCCTGGCAGAGGCCACGCGGATAGCCGAACAGACCGCCGGCGCGTTCGACCCGACGGTCGGTAGCCTGGTCAATCGAGCGGGATTCGGCCCCATCCTGCCAACTGAACCCCGCTCGGAGCGCGATCCCACCACAGCGCGCCGATCCGGCCTTCCGTTGAATCCCGTCACCCGAAGCGTCCTGCAGCCGGGCGGCGTGCAACTGGACCTGTGCGCGATCGCCAAAGGCTTCGCGGTCGACCGGGTGTCGGAGCTACTGCTCCGGCACGAGCTGCCGGACCACCTCGTAGAAATCGGCGGCGAGTGCCGCGGGTCGGGCCTGAAGCCCGATGGCACGCCATGGTGGGTCGCGATCGAGTGGGCCGGTCGGAGCCCCGGAAGCGCAGCCCCGGACGCGGTCGTCGCATTGCACGGCGTCTCCATCGCCACCTCAGGCGGCTACCGCCGATATCGGCGGGAGGGAGAGGCGTGCATCACCCACCTCGTCGATCCTCGTACAGGACATGCCCTCGACGACGTCGTCACGACCGCGACGGTCGTGTTCCCGCGGTGCATGGTCGCCGACGCCTGGGCGACTGCGCTGGCCGTCCTCGGCCCGGAGAAAGGCCTTCGCCTCGCCGCCACACACGACATTGCCGCCCTCTTCACACTCGGAAAAGACAATGCTCACCGTCTCGAGATGTCTCCCGCCATGGCCGCGATGCTGAACTGAGCACGGAACTCTTGGTGCACTCATCCCTTTCAGTGCGTGGGAAGGCGGGGGGCCCGATCAGCGGCCCCCGCCTGGCAAAGCGAGAGGGATATTTCGATGAAGACGCTTCGATATGCACTGATCACCACCGCGATGGGCGCGCTGATGGTGCCCGCCGCAGCGATGGCCCAGTCGGACGTCGCGGATCGCGCGCGGACCGGCGGTATTCATGGTCAAGGTGGCGCCAGCGCCGTGCACATGGATAAAGACTATAGCACCTGGCGCGACGAGCAGACGCAGCGGATGGATCGGGACTTCCAAAGCTGGTCCAGCGACCGCTCCGGCCACTCGGGCGAGCTGCAGACCAAGGCCGAGCGCTCGCGGTCTGGCACGATCCACGGCCAAGACAGCATAGGCGACAAGTACTCACGCAGCGACATGGATCGCGATTATCAGGAATGGCGTGAGTCGCAGATGGAGCGCATGGACCGAGAGTACGAGACCTGGTCCAGCGAGCGCTGGGGCTCGATGAGCCCGGAGGCGGGTTCGGGCGTCGAGCCGACCCAGACCGGGACGGGGGCGACTACCGGCAACACTTCAGAAGGGCCGGTGACAGGTAGCGGAAGCAGGTAACTCCTGACCATAGCCCGATAAAGCGAGGGCCGGTCCTGCGAAGGACCGGCCCTTGTCTTTCGCGGGAGTCTGGCCTATTCCCCGGTGATGAAGGGCCAGAGATTGTCGGCCCCTCGCGCCGCCACTAAACGGCCGAGACGCCCTGCCCAGACCGCTTCGTTGCCGAATTCGTCGCGCCAGGACCAGAGGCGGCGGGTCGAGTGATGGAGCGAGTGTTCATAGGTGAAGCCCATCGCGCCGTGTGCCTGGTGAGCGATCGCGGCTCCCTTGCCGGCGGCCTCGCCCACCCGCACCTTGGCGGTCGCCACTTCGGCTGCCCGCCGGTCGGCGTCGATGCTGGGGTCGGCCACTACCTCGGCAGCCGCGTCGGCGGCGGCTCCTGCCGCCGCCACTTCACCCGCCAATTCGGCCAGGTTGTGCTGCACCGCCTGGAACTTGCCGATGGGGCGCCCGAACTGCACGCGCTCCATCGCGTACTCGACCGATTGGTCGAGGATGCGCTGCAATGCGCCGGCCATCTGCACGGAGCGCACCGTGGCACCCAATTGCTGCACGAAATCAGCGCTAACCTCTCCGGCGGGAGCGACATCGAGCGGCTTCACGCCGTCGAAAGAGACATCGTCCCTCGGCTCCCCGGCCAGGCTGATGCCGTGGCTCATCGAACAATCGCCGGCGGCGACGAGGCACACGTTACCGTCTGCGAGCACGACGAGATGCTTCACGCTCCGGGCGAACGGAACGAACCGGGTCGTTCCCTTCAGCACCCCACCCTGCAGCCCGATGGTGGCGCCGGGCTGCACCGGTGCGATCGACATCGGCCCCTGCGGCACGTTCATTCCGGCCTTGGCCAGCAGCATGCCGGCCATCAGCGTCTCGGCGAGCGGCACGGGCACGGCGAAGCTGCCAGCCACCTTGAGCACGGCAAATCCGTCGGAGATCTCCGCCCCGGCACCGCCGAGCTCGTCCGATACCCACGTGAGTGGGAGACCGGCTTCCTCGAGCGCGTTCCAGAGGACGGTGGGCCACTTGCCCTCTTCGGCATCGTTGACGATGCTCGGCGTGCACAGGTCCTGCAGAAGCCGCGTCGTCGTGTCGACGATGATGTTGTCGTTGTCGCTCATCTCAACCCCAGCTCACGGGCGACAATGCCCTTCAATACCTCGTTTGTGCCGCCCCGGATCGTCGCGGAGGGCACGTACAGAATCCCGTCGCGCAGGACCGACCCGTAGGGATCGGGCGACTGCCCCAAGGGTCGCGCCGGCAACAACCGCCGCATCTCCTCCAGCACCTCCCGCTCATAGCGCGTGCCGATGTCCTTCACCAATGCCGCTTCCGTCACCGGAGATTGGCCTTGCTGCAGGAGGCTGCCGACACCGAGCGACATGCGGCGGAGCGTCTTCAGGCGCGCCGCCAGGCGACCGAACGCCTCGTCGCTTCGTGCATCGGCATCCGCACCGATCTCCCGCAGGCCCTCGCGCATCACGACGAAGGTGCTGAGGAATCGCTCCGGGCCGCTGCGCTCGTAGGCGAGCTCGCTCACGACCTGCCGCCAGCCATCGCCGATCTTCCCCACGACCATCTCGTCCGGGACGGAGACCTCGTCGAAAACCGTCTCGTTGAAATGCGAATCGCCGGCGATGTTCTTGATCGGGCGGATGCTCACACCCGGCGATTTCAGGTCGATGAGGAATTGGCTGAGGCCGTCGTGGCGCCCGCCGTCCTCTTTCGGCGCGGTGCGTACCAGCGTGATCATGTAATGACAGAGATGGGCGCCGCTCGACCAGATCTTGCGGCCGTTCACGACCCAGCCGCCGTCGACTTTCTTCGCTGCCGTGCGAAGCGACGCGAGGTCGGAGCCGGAATCCGGCTCGCTCATGCCGATGGCGAAATAACACTCGCCCCGGGCGATCCTCGGCAGGATCTCCTCGCGCTGCTTCTCGGTTCCGAAGCGGAGCAGTAGGGGGCCGCTCTGCCGATCCGCGATCCAGTGCATCGCGACGGGTGCACCTGCGGTCAGCAGTTCCTCCGTCACGACATAGCGATCGAGTGCGGTGCGCTCGTGCCCGCCGTACTTTTTCGGCCACATCATGCCGAGCCATCCGCGCGCACCGAGCTTGCGGCTGAACTCGGGCGACATGCCTGCGGTCCAGCTATCGGCTATCGGTTTGAACCCGCCCGTCCTCAGCTCCTCGGCGAGGAAAGCGCGGACCTCTCTGCGGAGCTCGGTTGCTTCGGGACCGAGCTCGACTGCGGGGAACCTGAACTTGCCATCAGCCATGCGATCCTCCTGAACCGCCTCATAGCGCAGGCGGGGCCGTGACGTCCACTGCCGGCTGCGCGGAGCGGGAATGAACCGATCCGTTGGGCGGGCGATCCACGCGGCGAATTGACCGGCTCCGGGCCTGCCGGCTCCGGCCCGAAGCCGGTGGATATGAACGAGCCGATCGCCTAAATAGCGCCTCAATGCGTGGGAGCGGCCCCGGCCGCGCAGCAATGACATAGGAGCACTCGATGGCGGACGAAGCACACGGCGGACACGCGGTTCCCGAAGACGGCTGGAAGCATACCGGCGTGAAGGTGATTCCGGGCGACAGTCTCGATACGAACACGCCGAGCACTCCAGGCATGAATCGCGCGGCCGCGATCAATTTCGCTCGCGTCGGCGCACAGAAGATCTGGGCGGGCACCGTGCACATTCATGCCAACGCCAAGACCGGCGCACACCATCACGGTCCGCTCGAGAGCGTCATCTATGTAATTCGCGGCAAGGCGCGCATGCGCTGGGGCGAGAAGCTGGAATTCGTCGCGGAGGCGGGCCCCGGCGATTTCATCTTCGTGCCGCCCTATGTGCCGCACCAGGAGATCAACGCGTCCAGCGACGAGACGCTGGAATGCGTACTGGTACGGAGCGACAACGAGGCGGTCGTCGTCAATCTCGACATCGAACCGGTCGAGAAGCCGGAGGAGGTCGCCTGGGTCGACCCGATTCACAAGGGTCAGGCCTGAGGAGCGCAGGCCCGGCGGAGACGTGTCGGGCCTACTTCTCACCGCGGCGCCTGAGCCAAGGGCACGCCATGGGCGATCGGCGAGCCCGACGCAGCCAGACCGACCCGAACGGTCGGATTCTCCCGAAACCCTGCTATGCTGAGATCCGGTTTCGTCTCCCAGCAGGGATGTGACAATGGTCGATCATGATTCCCGTGCCGTCAGGCACATCCACGACGAGCTGCACAGCCATCTGCCGGCGGAGCCGGCGCTGCGCGTGAAGGCTCTGGAAAGCCTGCTGATCGAAAAGGGACTGGTCGACCCGCGCACGGTCGACGCCTGGGTCGAAGGCTACAGCGAGGAGATCGGCCCCAAGCGGGGAGCGCGAATGGTGGCGCGTGCTTGGGTCGATCCCGCCTTCCGCGAGCTGCTGCTATCGGATGCCGCCGAGGCCGCGGCCCAGTTCGGGTTCGACGGCACCGGCATCTCGCACCTGACGGCGCACGAGAACACGGACGACGTGCACCACCTCGTGGTCTGCACCCTCTGCTCCTGCTATCCCCAGGGCGTGCTCGGAATTCCGCCGACCTGGTACAAGATGGCCGCCTACCGGGCCCGCGCGGTACGGGAGCCCCGGGGCGTGCTGGAGGAGTTCGGCGTCCGCCTCTCGGACGAGGTGGAAGTACAGGTCTGGGACAGCACCGCAGAGCTCCGCCACATGGTGGTGCCGCAGCGTCCCGCCGACACCGAGGGATGGAGTGAAGAGCGGCTCGCGAAGCTCGTCACCCGCAACTCGATGATCGGCACTGACCGCGACCTCTCCCGCATGGTGAAGGAGGCGACCTGATGGACGGCATTCACGATCTCGGCGGTCTGCAGGGCTTCGGCCGCATCGACGTCGATGAACCGGAGGAAGCCTTCCACGCGCCGTGGGAGGGACGCATGTTCGGCATGGCCCGCTGCATGGCGCGTCCGGCCGACTGGAACATCGACTGGTTCCGGCATTGCCGTGAACTGATCGATCCGGCCGATTACCTCACCCGCCCCTACTATGACCAATGGATGCAGGCCTATTCGGCGATGTTGGTCAACTCGGGCGTTGCCACCGTGGAGGAGATCGCGACCGGCAAATCGACATACCGGCCGAAAAAGGTTCCGCCGGCGCCGCCGCCCGAGAGCTTCAGGACCGGCCGAGCCGGCTATACCCGCTACGATCGCCCCGGCGCGGCCGACCCGGCATTTCGCCCCGGCGATATCGTGCGAACGAAAGCCCACGGCATCCCCGGCCACACGCGTCTGCCCCGCTATGTCCGCGGGCATCGCGGCGTGATCGTCGCCAGCCATGGGCCGCACGTGTTCCCCGACGCTCACGCCGTCGGGGAGGACCGGGCGGAGCCGCTCTACACCGTGGGTTTCGCCGCTTCCGATCTGTGGCCGGAGGTGACCCACCGCGACCGCGTCTTCCTCGATCTGTGGGAGAGCTATCTTGACCGCGAATGAGGCGGCAATCGGACCGCTCGCCCGCACGGACGGAGAGCCCGCCTTCGAGGAGCCGTGGCAAGCGGAGGTGCTTGCGCTCGCATATGCCCTCGCCGAGCGCGGGGTCTTCTCCCGCGTGGAATGGTCGGACACCCTGGGGGCCGAACTGAGAGCCGCGTCGGCTCGCGGCGAGCCCGACACCCAGGCGACCTACTACGCCGCTGCGCTCGCCGCTCTCGAGCAGCTGCTCGCCGCGCGCTCGGACGTCGGTGGGGAGGCCGTCGCCGCACGCACCGAGCAGTGGCGCCGCGCCTATCTCAACACGCCGCACGGGGCACCGGTGGAGCTGTCGGCGGGGGCGTCCAAACCCTCCGCACACCACCACGACCACGACCACGACCACGACCACGGGTGACGTGCATCACTCCCGCTGCCCCTCACACGGATTAGAAATACCGGCCTGAGAGATGCGGCGGGCATCGCCCGACGATCCGGACGCTGGTACGATGATCTGGTGGGGGGTGGGACCATGACAGCGAAAGCGTGCGCCGTCTCGGCGTTGGTTCTCTCTATCAGCATCGGGTGGATCGCAGACCCGGCCGCGGCACAACCGGCGCCGCAAGGGGCGCAACGCTTCAATCTCGTCGAGATCATCGACCACAACGGCTTCGAAGCACCGGTTCCGGCTGCGCGCATCATGATCCCGGTCGGCTGGCAGCATCGCGGCGGTGTCATCTGG
Source organism: Alphaproteobacteria bacterium (assembly GCA_029268305.1). Taxonomy (GTDB): domain Bacteria; phylum Pseudomonadota; class Alphaproteobacteria; order JAJUGE01; family JAJUGE01; genus JAJUGE01. Next base: position 80,201 of record JAJUGE010000004.1, on the reverse strand, counting down.
AATCCGCAGACCGGCTGTCAGGCGGAGGCGACACGCTTCGAATGGGCGGCGGGCGACCCGGCCGGCGCCAGCGCCGTCGAGATTGTACCCGCAACGGCTTGGCAGGCGACCAATCTGCCGCCGCAGTTCCAGAGCACCGGCGGCTGCACCAATGCCGGCTTCTCCGACATCCGGCAGTTCCTGCAGGCGCTGGTCCAGGCCCGTCGGCCGGGCGCGGCGATTCTCGACTTCCGGCCGCGCGCGGACATCGCCAAGCCGCTCGGCGACATGCTCACCCAGACGGCGATGGCGCCGATGCCGGGGATCGAGCAGCGCACCTGGGCCGATGCCGGCGAAGTCCTGATCGCTTACCGCTACAAGTCGCAGAACGTGCGCGAGATCATCGGCGCCTCCGCGATCTTCAGTGTTACGCGCATGGCGGACGCTATGGGCGGCGTGATGGAGTTCATGTACGGCTCCTCGCTACCGGCCTTCGCCATGCGCGCCCCGGACGAGGCTCTCGACTTTCAGCTCTACGAAACGATCCGGCTCTCGATGAAGCCCGACCCGCAGTGGCAGGCGCGTATGAACCGGCACAACCAGACGGTCGCCCAGATCAACGCCAAGGGCGCCCGGGAACGCTCGCGCATCACCGCGCAGGCGAACGCCGAGATCAGCACGATGATCCACGAGGGCTGGAAAGCGCGGCAAGCGATCGAGGACAAGTCTCACGACAAGCTGATCCGGGCGATCCGCGGCCAGGAGATCTACAACGACCCGCAGATGGGTGAACAGGTGGAGCTGCCGAACACCTATAGCCACGCCTGGCGGCTTGAGGACGGCAGCTATCTCATGACGGACAATCCGAACCTCAACCCGTACGTGGAATTCGGCATCAACGCCGTGGAATTGCAGAGGGCGCAATGAAGTACGTTGGTGGATGTCGCAGGGAGCCGCGACGGGTGACGGTGGCGGTCCTGCTGGCGACGCCGCTTCTGTTGGCCGGGCCAGCGGCGGCACAGCAGCAATTCCCCGAGCTCCAGACCCAGCTTCCGGAGTTCGGGCAGCCGGCACCGGGCCAGCAGGGGCCGTCGTCTCCGGGATACGGGCAGCCGCAGGGCTATGGGCAACCTGGAGCCGGACCGCAGCAGCCTTACGGTCAAGCACCCGGTTACGGGCAGCCGCGATTTGGACAGCCGCAATACGGGCAGCCGCAGCCTGGCTATGGCGGCAGTCAGCAGCCCGGCTTCGGCGGACCACCAGGCTACGGCCCGCAAGCTCCCTATGGGCAACCGCCGCAATATGGCCAGGGGCCGAGCCCGAGCGGCATGCCCGACCTCGACCGGATGAGTCAGGCGGAGCGGCAAGACTTCGGCGTGCCGCCGCAGCGCGAGCTGCATGCCGGTCCGCCGCACGGTCCGACGCCAAATCAGCTTCCGGGCGGGCAGGTGATCACCACTAAGGGTCTGGTCGAGCTCGTGCAGAACCAGAGCATGCCGAAGCTCATCTTCGACGTTCTCGGCGGGCCACAGACGCTCCCCGGAGCCATGCCCGCGGTGGCGGCGGCCCAACCCGGGACCTTTCAGGACCAGTTCCAGCAGCAATTCGGCGCCTATCTGCAGCAGGCGTCCGGCGGCAGCAAAGAAGTGCCGATGGTGTTCTACTGCCTGAACCCTCAATGCTGGATGTCCTACAACGCCGCCCTTCGGGCGATCAATCTCGGCTACCGCAACGTTCTCTGGTACCGAGGGGGCATCGAGGCATGGCAGCAGGCGGGGCTGCCGCTGCAGCAGCACCAGCAGATGGGCTACGGCCAACAACCGGGTTATGGCCAACAGCCGGGCTATGGCGGTCAGCAGCAACCGGGACAGTACTTCGGCCCCGCTCGATAGCGCTTATTTCGATCTGGCCAAGGCTGGCAGCAGACCGCCCCTCATCGCCTCGCCTGACGTAGATGCGCTGACACCTGCAGACGCGGCCGGCCCTCCGGTTGCAGGCTCCCTGCCCCGGCCGTAGCATGGCGAGAGTCGGAGGTGCGAGCCTGTTGAACGAGGTTGCGGCGGAATTAGCTCGGGAAGAAGCCTACACCGGGAGGCCGCTGAAGCGCGTCGAAGACGCCGCCCTCCTGACGGGCCGCGGCCGGTTCATCGACGATCTGCCGTCGAGTGCAGGCACGCTTCACGCCGCTATTTTGCGCTCGCCGCACGCCCATGCGGAGCTCGTCTCGATCGACGCGGCAGAGGCGCTGAAGATGGCCGGCGTCGCCGCGGTGATAACCCGGAAGGATGTCACCGCCCTCACCCGCCCCTTCACCGTCGGCGTCCGTCAGCCGATGCAGCACTGGTGCCTCGCCGTCGATCGGGTCCGCTATGTCGGCGAGCCCGTGGCGGTCGTGCTGGCCCGGGACCGCTATCTCGCCGAGGACGCGCTGGACGCCATCAGCGTCGAATACCGGCCACTTCCTCCCGTGATCGACCCGGAGCGGGCGGCCCGAGCGGATGCACCGCTGCTGCATCCCGACGTCGGCGCCAACGTCGTGAGCGACCGCTCCTTCGCGTACGGCGATCCGGAGGCAGCCTTCGCGGAAGCGCCGCACGTCGTCGGAACCACCATTCGCTATCCGAGAAATTCGGTCACGCCGATCGAGTGCTTCGGCATGATCGCGGACTGGCGGCCCGATGACGGCACCTACGAGATCACGACGCACTTCCAGGGGCCGTTCGCGCTGCACCCGGTCATGGCGCTGGCCCTGAAGGTACCCGGCACGAAGGTGCGCATCCGCACCCCGCCCGATTCCGGCGGGAGCTATGGCGTGAAGCAGGGCGTGGTGCCGTATGCCGTTCTGATGGCGGTCGCTGCGCGCGTCGCGGGCCGGCCGGTGAAGTGGATAGAGGACCGGCTGGAGCATCTCTCCGCCGCCTCCTCGGCCACGAACCGGGTGACGCGGATCGAGGCTGCCGTCGCCGAGGACGGCAGGGTGACAGCACTCCGCTATGACCAGCTCGAGGACTGCGGCGCCTATCTGAAAGCGCCCGAGCCGGCGACGCTCTACCGGATGCACGGCACGCTGACCGGCGCCTACCAGATCCCGAATCTCACCGTGCGGAATCGGGTCGTGCTGACGAACAAGACGCCGACCGGGCTCAACCGCGGTTTCGGCGGTCCGCAGGTCTACTACGCGCTCGAACGACTGATGCACCGGATCGCCGACGAGTTGGGCCTCGACCGGCTGGAGGTGATCCGACGCAATCTGGTGCCGAAGGAAGCGATGCCGTATCGCGCGGCGGCGGGTTCCCTCTACGACTCCGGCGACTATGCAGCCACGGTCGATCTCGCCATCGGCGAGGGCCGCCTGGTCGGCCTGCTGGCGCGGCGCGAGAAGGCACGGAAGGAGGGCCGTCTCTACGGGATCGGCTTCGCCGCCGTCGTCGAGCCATCGGTCTCGAACATGGGCTACATCACTACGGTGCTGACGGCGGAGGAGCGTGAAAAGGCCGGTCCGAAGGATGGCGCCGTCGCATCGGCCACGGTGGCGCTCGACCCGCTCGGCGGCGTCTCGGTGGCGGTCGCCTCCACGCCGCAGGGACAGGGCCACCGGACCGTGCTGTCGCAAGTGGTGGCGGACGTATTCGGTCTGAGGCCGGAAGACGTGTCGGTCACAGTCGAGCTCGACACGGCGCGCGATGCCTGGTCGATCGCAGCCGGAAACTATTCGAGCCGCTTCGCTGCCGCGGTCGCGGGCACGGCCCACCTGGCCGCAATGCGCCTCCGCGACCGGCTCGCCCCGATCGCGGCCCAACGGCTCAACGTGCCGGCCGAGGAAATCGTCTTCTCGGGCGGCAAGGTCGCGGCACGGAGCAACCCTGAGAACTCTCTCTCGTTCCACCGCCTGGCCGGCGCCAGTCACTGGTCGCCGGGCACCCTCGGCGACGGAGTGGACCCGGCGTTGCGGGAGACGGCGTTCTGGTCGCCGCCCGAGCTCGCGGCTCCCGACCGCGGGGACGTCATCAACAGCTCGGCCGCCTATGGGTTCATCTTCGACATGTGCGGCGTCGAAGTCGACCGCGATACCGGCAAGGTCAGCATCGACCGTTACGTCACCGCCCACGACGCGGGCCGCCTCCTCAACCCCGCGCTCGCCGATGGGCAAGTGCGCGGCGCCTTCGCGAACGCGGTCGGCGCCGCCTTCTACGAGGAGTTCGCCTACGGCGAGGACGGCAGGTGCCTCAACGGCACGTTCGCCGACTATCTGGTTCCCACCGCCTGCGAAGTGCCGGAGCCGGAGATCTTGCACATGGCATGCCCCTCCCCTTTCACACCGCTCGGCGCGAAGGGAATCGGCGAGGGCAACTGCATGTCGACGCCGGTTTGCCTCGCCAACGCCGTCGCAGACGCGCTTGGGGTGAGCGACATCGACCTTCCCCTCTCGCCTGCGCAAGTCATGGCGCTCATCGAGCCGAACGAGCCGCCGCCTCCGCATGCCGCCGCAGTGGAGGCGCGTGAGCCTGGGCGAGCACTATCGGGCGAAGGCACCGCAACTATCGCCGCGACACCGGACGAGATCTGGCGAGCCATCCTCGATCCCGCATCGCTCGCGCGGCTGCTGCCCGGCTGCGAGCGGCTGGAAGCGATCGATGAAAATACCTATGCGGCGGACGTTACCGTCAGAGTGGGTCCGGTTACCGGCCGATATACGGCGCGAGTGCGGCTCTCGGAGCTCCAGCCTCCGCATTCCCTGCGCCTCGACGGCGACGGCGGCGGCACGCTGGGCACCGGCAGCGGCACTGCGTGGATCGTTCTGCAGCCGGCCGATGGCAGCACGCGCATCGAGTATCGCTGGGAGGCGGAAGCGGGCGGAAAGGTTGCCGCCGTCGGCGGGCGCATGCTCGAAAGCGCCGCGCGCCTGTTGATCCGCCAGATGCTGCAGCGCCTGGAGGTCGGCGCCGCGCCCGCCGCCAAGCGACCGTGGTGGCGGAAGCACCTTCCGCTCGGGAAAGGTCGATGAAGCCCGCGCCGTTCGATTACATCCGGGCCGGAAGCGTCGACGAATCTTTGGACGCGTTGCACGAGCTCGGCGACGAGGCGCGAATCCTCGCGGGGGGGCAGTCGCTCGCAGCCATGCTGAACATGCGCCTGGTTCGACCGACGGCCCTGATCGATATTTCGGGCCTACGTGAGCTGGACCGGGCCGAGACAAGAGACGATGCGATCGAGGTCGGCGCCGCATGCACTCAGGCAGCCCTTTCGCACCGGCTGAGCCGGGAGGGTCGTCACCCCCTGCTCGAAGCGGCACTCCCCCACGTCGGGCATTACCAGACCCGCAGCCGCGGCACCGTTTGCGGCTCGATCGCGCACGCGGATCCGAGTGCAGAGCTGCCACTCTGCCTGATGGCGCTCGGGGGCGAAGTGCTGCTACGGAGCCGGCAGAAGCGGCGGCGCGTCCCGGCCGAGGCCTTCTTTCTGGGTGTCATCTCGACGGCCTGCGCTCCGGACGAGATGATCGAGGCGGTCCGCTTCCCGCTGCCGAAGCCTGCATACGGCTATGCTTTCGACGAGGTGTCGCGGCGGCACGGCGACTTCGCGTTGGCCGCATTCGCCGCGATTGCAGGTCCGCGCACGATCCGGATGGCAGTCGGCGGCGTGGCGGACCGGCCGGTATCTCGGGAATGGCCGATGCTCGAGGGAGCCGCACTGGACGATGCGCTCAACGCCTTCGCCTGGGAGCTACGCGGACAGGACGATCAGCACGCGACGGCTGCATACCGCCGCGGCCTCGTCCGCAAGGTCGGCCGACGGGTGATAGAGGAAGCGATGCGATGCCGCGGCTGAAGGCTGGCCAGCGCCATGAGGTAGCCTTCACGCTCAATGGGGTAGCTGTACGTGGCGAGGCGGAGCCGCGCATGCTGCTCACCGACTTCCTGCGCCACGTCATCGGCGTCACGGGTACGCATGTCGGATGCGAACATGGTGTCTGCGGCGCCTGTACGATCCGTCTCGATGGCGTCGCCACGCGCGGCTGCCTGCTCTTCGCCGTCCAGGTGGCGGGGCGGGACGTGAAGACGGTCGAGGGGCTGGGTGGGAGCGATGGCCGCCTCTCCCCACTCCAGGAGGCATTCCGGCGCAATCACGCGCTGCAATGCGGCTTCTGCACGGCCGGCATCCTGATGTCGCTGGACGACTTTCTGGAAAAGAACCCGAGCCCCACCGAACCGGAAGTGAGGGAAGTGCTGAGCGGACATCTCTGCCGATGTACCGGCTACACCGGGATCGTTCGCGCGGCGCTCGAAACAGCGAAGGGGAACGCCGATGCTTGATGTCGGAACCGCACTGATCCAGGCAGCGGAGCGAAGCCCGAACGCGGTCGCGATCGTCGACGATGGCTTGCGGCTCACCTACAGCGAATGGCTGAAGCGGGCGCGTGCGATCGGCGGCGGGCTGGCATCGCTCGGCATCCGCCACGGCGACCACCTCGCCGTCATCCTGCAGAACCGGTGGGAGATGGCGACGCTGCACTGGGCGTGTCAGCTCGCCGGCATCATCGTCACTCCATTGAACTGGCGGCTGAAGGCGGACGAGGTCGACTATTGCCTCCGCGATTCGGACGCCAAGGCCGTCGTCTTCGAGGAGGTCTCCGCCGAAGCGGTCGCCGGTTCCGGGAAAGCGCAGGACATCCCTAGGATCGCCGTCGGCGACGCCGCTGGCGGCAGCCACCGCTTCGCCGATCTCGAGCGCGAGGCGCCGCTGGCTCCGCGTGCGGGGGCTACTGCCGAAGACATTTCGCTGATGCTCTACACCTCCGGCACGACCGGGCGGCCCAAAGGCGTGCCACGCCGGCACCGGGCAGAGCGTGCTGCGGCGATCGCGCATGTGGCGCAGAACCAGTACAGGCGCGGCGAAGTCACTCTCGGCGTCATGCCGCTCTACCACACGATGGGGGTGCGCTCCCTGCTCTCGATGGCACTGGTCGACGGCTGCTTCGTCTGCCAGACGCGGTTCGACCCGGCCCGGTGCCTGGAGGCGATCGAGCGGGAGAAAGTGACCAATCTCTATCTAGTCCCGACCCTGTACCACGACCTGTTGGCGCATCCGCAATTCGAACGAACCGACGTGTCTTCGGTGCGGAAGCTCGGCTTCGCCGGCGCCCCCATGACGGATGGGCTGCTGAAGCGGCTGGACCATGCCTTCCGGCCGGACCTGTTCGTCAACCATTACGGCTCGTCTGAGATCTACACGTTCACGATCGAGCCGGACGCTCCGGCGAAGCCCGGATCAGCGGGACGTGCCGGCATCAATCAGCGGATCCGCGTGGTGAAGCTCTTCAGCGAGCATCCGGACGATCTCGCGGCAGTCGGCGAGGAAGGACAGATCATCGCGGCATCCTCGAGCGATGAAGCATTCGAAGGCTACTGGCGGCGCCCCGACGCGGACGCGCGCGCGCTGCGACAGGGCTGGTACTTCACCGGCGACACCGGCTATTTCGACGCGGAAGGCGACCTGTTCGTCACCGGGCGTGTGGACGATATGATCATCACCGGTGGCGAGAACGTTTCACCGGTCGAGATCGAAAGCGTGCTCTCGTTGCACGAGGGCGTGGCCGAGGTGGCCGTCGTCGGCTTGCCGGACGAGCGTTGGGGGCAGCGCGTGACTGCATTCGTAAAGCCGCTAGGACGGCTGGAGCCCAAGGACCTCGACGACTGGTGCCGCCGATCGGATTTGGCCGGATTCAAGAAGCCGCGCGAATTCGTCTTCGTCGAGGAAATTCCGAAGTCGCCGGTCGGCAAGATACTCCGACGGCTGCTCGTGGCCGGCGAGTTCCGGCGCAAGCCGGAGCCTGCGTCGACCGGTCAGGACGCTGGTTAGCCGCGGCCGCCGGCAAGGCTCAAGCGGTTCGAGCGACGTTGCTGATGACGAAGCGGCTCGGCGGAAGTGCCGGCATTTGCGCGAGATCGAGAGACAGGTCCTGTTCCGGAACTTGATACTCGATCTTTGACGTCAGGAGGTCCAGCGCCCGTTTCATCAGTGCGATGGTCGCCCATTCACCGGGACAACGGTGGCCCGTGTCGAACGCGCCGCCGCCCTGTGGGATCAGCTCGTACGGATCCTCGACCCAATGCTGGAACCGCTCCGGTCGGAATAGCTCGGGATCGCCCCAGATCCGAGGATCGTGATTGGTGCCATATAGATCGAGCACCACCCAGGCACCTTCCACGAACGCGTGGCCGCGCCATTCGAACGGCTGGCGCACGCGGCCGCCGACCAGCGGAAAGAACGGGTAGAAGCGGCGCACTTCCTGAACGAATGGTTCCGACCAGCGATCGCGCTCGACCCGCAACCGGTGCAGCCAAATCGGATGCGACCGCAAAGCCATTGCCGAGAAGACGACGAAGAGGCTTACGGCCACCGTCGGGCGGAGAAGGTTGAGCAGTTCTACGGCCGCCACCTCCGTAGGGAGCAGGCTGCCATCCGGCTCCCGATGCCAGGCTACGATGTGGACGGGGCTTCCCTCGCGCGGCTGAAGACGCTTGTTCCGGACTGCCTCGATCATCTCGCGCACCCAGCGCTCGCTGCGCCGCCGGAGCAGGAGCGCGTGCCAGCCGCGCGGCCCCAGGGATCCCGCCGCCTCGATCATCGCGGCAAGCTCGCGCGTGCGTGCGGCGACATCGGCTTCCGCGAGGGGAACCCCCACCCATTCGCAGACGGCACGGCAAAGGATCGCCTGCACCTCGTCGAGCAAGACCACCCTTTCGCGGAGCTCCCACTCCGGGGCCTGCTGCATCCAATGGCGTTCCATCGCCTCGGCGAGCGCGTCGATGGCATCCGGCTTCATCATCGACATGAACATGGACTTGCGATGACGATGAGCCGCGCCGTCGAGTTGTTGCACGCTACCGATGTCTTGAAGCAGCCGGAGCGTAACCTTGGGCACGGCGTCCCTACGAGAGAAGCGACCGCCGCCATAGAAGATCCTGGCCGCTTCCGCACCCTGCATGCAGACGACCCGCTCCAGCATCAGCCGCGTCTGGAAGACGTCCGTGTCGAGCTCACGGCAGCGATTGGAGACGAACAAATATCCTTCGGACAACAGGTGCAGCGAACTGTCGAACGCTCGAACTCGGGGCAGGACAGGCAATCTCGGGTTCCGGACAGTACTCGCACGCCTCACTCAGCGCGCATCAGAAGATCAGAGAAAGAATGCCGATGACCACGAGCAGGCCGATGAGAAAGATGACCCCGATGGTGCCGCCGATGAACTTGAGCATTGATACCTCGCGAACGGGAGTGGCGACCTGGAAACCGGAAGGAAGGCTCCCCGGTTCCCGGTGTCGCCGTTCATCAGCGGACTTCTGGCCTCGTTGGGGTATGCTCGCTCCGATCGACTTCGGCGAACCCGAAATACGCAGCCACAGCGGCGAGCAAGAGGTGCAGCCAAATGTCGTGACTGTGGATCGGAATCAAACCGAACGTCGTGTTGAGCAGAGGGATCAACCCCATGATCGTCAGCACGCCGTAAACCACGGCCACGGACCGGGCATACATGCGGGCAGCGAGAAAGGTCCGATAGGCCAGGATGCCCCAAATACCGAAGAGGAGATGGAACAGGTTGTGGAGGATGTTGACGGGAAATAGTCCGAACAACCGCCCATGACCTGCATCGACCGCGAGTGCGGGATCGTCCGGATACGGAGACGTCACGAGGCCACTAATGAAGCCGGCAACTCCCACCACGGCGAACACGATTCCGTACACGAGCGCGAAGTAGCGAGTCTTCATTCGTCTGCCCTTTCACGCGATTGGTTCCACCTTCAACTACCGAACAGCGCGTCAGTTCCGCACCGCGCACAGGATTGCGCTCGCCCGACCGACCTCCTACAAACGGTGGAGGCATCAGAGCGAGCGGCGATCGACATGGCGAATTCTCTAGATACCTACCGCACGAGCCTGCTTTCCGATCTCGACGGATTTCGCGTCGAGATCTCGGCCGAGGCGGAGAGGGCGGACATCGTGCTGGACCGGCCGCCGTTCAACATCGTGCGCATGCCCCAGCGCCCACAGATCGCCGCGGTGATCGACGAGCTGGATCACGACGAGCGGGTCCGCATCATCGTCATCCGCAGCGAGGGGGAGCATTTCAGCAGCGGCGGTGACATTCCCGGCTTCATGGAAGCGAGCCAGGAGACTGTCTCGCAGCTCCACAAGAACATCGCCGCGGCGGAGCGGTGCACGAAACCGGTGATCGCCTCGGTCCGCGGCTATTGCTTCGGCGTCGGCTTCGAGCTCGCGCTCGCGTGCGACTTCCGGGTCGTCAGTGAGACCACGCAAATGGCGCTTCCGGAGATTCGGATCGGGATGATACCCGGCTCCGGCGGCTCCGCGCGGCTACAGAAGATGATCGGCGTGTCGCGAGCCAAGAACTTGTCGATGCGGGCACTCCGCATCTCGGGACGGCAGGCTTACGACTGGGGCATCGCCTGCGAGTGTGTTCCGGACGGAGAGCTGGAGACGGCGACGCAGAAGCTCGTCGATGAGCTTCGTCAGTTCTCGCCTCTCGCGCAGCGAACGCTGAAGAAGGTGCTGAACGAGAGCGAGAATTCACCGCTCGAACAGGCGATGGAGATCGAAGGGCAGGCGTACGGGCGGCTGCGCGGCAGCCACGACTTCGCCGAAGGCGTGGCCTCGTTCAAGGAAAAGCGCAAGCCGCGATTCAACGGCACCTGAGCCATGGGATGGGTCGATCGCCAGCTCCCCGAGCGGGACGAAGTCTTTCTCGACCACGTCGGCTTCTTCGTCGAGAACATGGACGAAGCGGCCAGACGCTTCGGACGGCTGGGCTTCACCGTCTCCGAACAGAACACCCATTTCAACGCGAACGAAGCGGGTGAACTGGTGCCGGCCGGAACGGTGAACCGACTCATCACGTTTCGCGCAGGCTATCTCGAAGTTCTGGCCGCCTCGTCCGATACACCGCTCGCCGACCAGCTTCGACGCTCGCTGCAGCGCTACCGAGGCTTGCATCTGATCGCGCTCGGGCACGCCGATGTCGCTGCCATCGAGCCACGCATCCGAGCGGAGGGCCTCGAACTGCAGCCGATCGTGAGCCTGCGTCGCCCCATCGAAACGCCGGAAGGGGAAGTTACTGTCGGCTTTACCGTGTTGCGCACCGCTCCCGGAGTCATGGCGGAAGGCCGGGTCCAATACTGCCAGCACCTCACGCCGGAGCACGTCTGGCGCCCGGGCATGAGCGATCACGCCAACGCCGCAGAGGCGCTGACGGAGATGCTGATCGTGGCCGAGGACGTCGAGGAGACCGTCCGGAGATACGAACGCTTCAGCCTGCGGCCGGCGAGGCGGGAGGACGGAGCGGCGGTCATCGAGCTCGATCGAGGTCGCCTCCTGATCGCGGACGCCGATGTTGCAATCCGCAAGCTCCCGGGCATGAGCATCCCCTCGCTGCCCTATTGTGCCGCCGTCACCCTGCGCAGTTCCGATCTCGACCGGACCGCAAAAGTCCTCGCCGCGAACGACGTTGAGGCGGTGCAGCGGTTCCCCGGACAGCTGGCAATCGGTCCGGGGGATGGTCTCGGCGCCTGGATCCTCTTTACCGGATAGCCCCCTCCACGCGTCACCGGCCGTTGCCGGTTACATCGTGCCGTCCCCTCGGACGGTCCGCGGGTTCACGGCCAGCGGCTGTACCGGCTCCACCGGCAGCCCGGACGGCTCTATTCCCATTGCCGAGGCGGGATTGCCGGTCGTGCTCTGATCCCACGATCTCTGCACGGCTTCAGCCACCTGACGGATCACATCCTCGTTCATCTCGCCCGCGACACCATATCCGAGCGGTCCTCTGAAGCCGTAGGCGATACGCAGGCCCTCTCGCTCGACAATCTCGATGTCGGAGGTCTCATCCTGCCATCGCGGCGCGATCAGCAGCACGACCGGCTTCCGATCCACGCCGGCATACTTGACCTCGACCGCCTTTGCCCCCCGGGATCCGACCAATCGTCGCTCGACGGGCATGTAGCCGAGAGCGCTGAGATCGGGCAGCCGCAGCGGGATCGTGATCTGTTCGGAAAGCCAGCCGAGCGGATGGACCTGTCCGGCGCCACCAACCAGCTGCCCCGATGCGGGGACACCTGCGTTGCCATGCGAGGCCTGGGAAAGCCGGCTGCCTTCGGAAACGAGCTCGGCGAATCGTAGAGCCGGGGAGGGACTCGAAACGCTCTCGACCCCTGTCCACCAGCCGATCGCGCCGGCCGTCAGGATGGTCGCGGCGAAGGCAGCCGCACGCGCCAGACCGAAGACACTTCGGTGCGCATCGAGCGCACGATACAGCCGGTCGGGCACGGGCTCCTCGAGCACGCCGGCATAGCGCTCCGCAATCAGAGTGTTCTGCACCCGGTAATCCCAACAACGGGTTGCCTCGGCCGGCCTCGAGCGCAGCCATTGTTCGACCTCTATCCGCCGCGCGGGGTCGCGGTCCAGAAGTCCGTCGGCGTACGCCTGGATGTCTCGCTCGTCGATAGGCCGAGATTCCTGGGTCATTTCACGCTCCGCAGACGCGCGGCAGTCGGCGATGGGATGCCGAGCGCCAGCAGCCCCTCACGCCCCCTGGAAATGCGCGAGCGGACCGTTCCTATCGGAATCCGCAACGTCGAGGCAGCCTCGTCGTAGGTCATCCCTTCGAGGGCCACTAGGAGGATAGCCGCCCGCTGCTCGACCGGCAGCCGGTCGAGCGCTTCGGCGACGTCGAGCACTTCGATGCGCTTTTCCTGCCGCGGCAGACTGGACTGCAGGTGTGCTTCCTCGATCGGAATCGACTTCGAGCGGCCGCGCTGCTTCTGGTCGTTCAGGTAAATTCTGTAGAGGATCCGGAACAGCCAGCTCCGGATCGAGCCCTCGCGGCGCCACAGGTGCCGCTTCCTGATCGCCCGCTCAAGGCAGTCCTGGACGAGATCGTCTGCCGCCTCTGCATTTTGGAGGAGCGCTCTCGCATACCGCCTCAGGTGCGGGATCTCGCGGGAGATGAGCCATTTGATGTCGTTGGTCATCGTCCCCCCGGAAGCTCGGACGCCGACGAGGGCTCGGTAGGCGGACTTTCCGGCGGCCGCACGCGACGCTCACGGAAACCGAAGACCGGTGCATCATCCGCATCCGCGGCGGAGATATCGACCCGGAGCTCACGCCCCTCGCCTTCGATCTTCAATTGATCCCATCGGAGGCCGACGTCCTTGCCGCCGAACCCCAGAACCGATCCGCTAGCGACGACCACACCGGTGATGCGGCCGCTCTCCTCATCGAGGATCAGTGTCCGCACCGTTCCCAAGGTCTCCGCGTTGGCCCCCTTGACCTCCGCCCCGACCAGCCAACTGGAGAGAAGCTCGTTCGGCCGGTGTTCCTGGCGCACTACCCCCTCTGCCGCGAGCGCGGCCGGTTGGCCGACCAGCAGCAGCAGGCTTGCGATCACCGGACTTCGTCTCATCCGCACCGAGTCTCCACATTTTGCCACTTCTCCGGCAACAGACGGCAAAACACCTCGAGCAGTTCCCTCTAAGGGAATGTTGCCGCCAATTCGCCCCCGGACCGTCTTTCTGGGAACCGGCCGGACAGCTCGAGTGTCGATTGGGTCGAGGTCGGCTGCGGCCGTCGCTCGGTTTGAGACTTCCACCCGAATCAGGAGCAGTCATGAACAGGCCTATTACCTCGCTCGGCGCCACGGTCCTCGCGGCGAGCCTGCTGGCGGTGACGCCTGTTGCAGCCCAGTCGATGCAAGGCCAGCAGCAGATGCAAAATCCGGCTCCGACGACCCAGCCGGGCATGTCCGGCGGCCAGGTGTCGGAGGAAAAGCTGGATTCGTTCGCGGCCGCCGCGGTCGAGATTCAGACGATCAACGAAGAGGCGCGCGCAAAGCTGTCAGAGCCGGGCACCAGCGAGAGCCCGGAAGACCTGCAGCGCCAGGCCAATGAAGACATCATCTCCGCCGTGGAGGACGAGGGACTGACGATCGAAGAGTTCAACGAGATCGCGCGGCTGGCGCAGAACGACCCCGCGCTGCATTCCCGCGTTATCGCGAAGATTCAGGAAAAGAACCTCTAGCAGCCGACAGGCCAAGTAACCGGAGGAGCTAACCGGCTCCGGCCGAAGACCGGGGGCGAGCGCCAGGCTCGCCCCCGAGCCTGCTCTTACGGCTTCGCCGGGGGCGGCTCGCCTTGGCCACGAACCTCGAACTCCGGAGCGGCTTCGGCCTCTTCCTTCGAAAGCGCGAGCGTGATCTCCGACGCATCGTACTGAAGATCGAGCTCCTCCCAGGGAACGGCGATGCTCTTCGAGCCGATCCCGAGAAATCCGCCGACCGAAACGACTGCCCCCGTGATCTCGCCGGTCTCGGCATCGATCAGCAGATCATTGATCGTGCCGATCGTTTCTCCATCGGGCGTTGTCACCTCCGTTCCCTGCACCCAGTCGGATCTCAGCTCGGAATCCTTTTGAGCACGCTGGACAACATCGCTCTGCGGCGCCGGCGGCACCTGTCCTGCTTCGGTCCCGGAATGCTGTTGAGCAAGGGCGACCGACGACACCGCAATCGCGACGGCGAAGGCGGGCGTCATCATCAGTCGGCGCATCGTCGGAATCCTCCTTCTCCCCTCTACGGCCAGCTCGGCCGGTCTATATGAATGATGGCGGCAGCGCCGCCGTGGTTCCGAAGCGGATCGGTGCCGGGATGGACGATGAGCAGAAGGCTTCCTCCATTCACGCCGACTTTCCAGCGGACCGCGGAGCCTCTACCATCCTGCCGGCCAAAAACGACAGACCCTGGGAGACGAACAATGCGGAAGCTGATCCTCACCCTGACCGCTTCTGGCGCCCTCTTGCTCGGTGCCGCCGGTCCCGCCGCGGCGGCCGAGCCGGTCAACCTGGGGATCGCCTCCTTCGGACAGAAATCGAGCTGGTACGCGTATGCCGTTGGCCTCGCAGAAATTCTGCGGGGCGTTCTCCCGGAAGGATCGACCGTCGACACGCCCCCCGAAGGCGGCGGCACCAAGAACCCGCTGCTGGTAGCCGCCGGCAAGTTCGATCTCGCCTTCGGGATGGCCGTGGTGAGCGGCTGGGCGAAGGAGGGTCGGGTGGTCTACGACAAACCAATGGACGGCCTCCGCGCTCTCGTTGGCGGCTTCGACCAGTACTACCTCGGCATACTCGTCAATGAGCCCAACGTGACCGTGACCGTCGACGAGTACGTGACCGAGCACAAGCCCGACCTGAACGTCATACTTCGTGGACGGGGCAGCATCGGCGGCGTCGGCGGCGCTCAGATCCTGGAGTTCGCCGGCGCCAGCGAGGAGCAGGTAAAGGAGCGCGGCGGCAACTGGCTCGACGCCGGCTCGTTCGACGTCGTTCTCAGCCAGCTCTCGGCCGGCAATGCCGATCTGTGGATCCATACGATCACCATCGGGCATCCGGCCATGACGGAAGCCGCCATAAACAACGACGTGAGCTTCCTCGAACCTTCGCCCGAGGTGAATGCGAAGATGGAATCCGAATTCGGCTGGAAGGCGGCAGTGCTGCCCAAGGGCAGCTTCGAGGACCAGGACCGCGACCTGACGCTGCCGGGAACCTCCACCAACCTCTTCGTCCATGCGGACATGCCGGAAGAGCTCGCCTACACCATAACAAAAGCACTCTGCGAGAACGTCGAGAGGTTCAAGAGCCAGCACAAGGCGCTCAGCGACTTCGACTGCCAGGCGGGTATCGATCCGTCGGTGACCGTCCTGCCGCTCCACGACGGCGCGAAGCGCTACTTCGAGGAGCGCGGCTGGCTTTAATTCGCCCTCGAATCAGGCTCGCCCGTGAGTAACGAAGCACCCGCCCGACCTGAAACGTCGGGCGGTTCCCGCTATGGCTCGTGGCAAGCGTTCGCGACGCCGGCCGCGGCAGTCGCCCTTGCCTGGACCGCTTTTCAGATCTCGCTGGTGATCTGGCCGCTGATCGACGTTCCGATCCAGCGGAGCGGCCATGTGGCGTTCGCCGTGGCGCTGGCGCTTCTGATAACGGCGCCCCGCCTCCCGCAAGGCCGACTCTGGCGCGGCATCAATGCGGCGTTCGCCTTCTCGGCCTTCCTGCCCTTCGTCTGGATCATCCTTCACGCGCAGCGGATCGAGGATCGCTACTCGGGCCTAGATCCGCTGCTCTGGGGCGATTACGCCGGCGCCATTCTCCTGTTGGTGCTGCTGACGGAAGCTTCGCGGCGGATCATGGGGCTCGGCATCACGCTGCTGGCGGTCGGCTTCGTGGCCTATCAGCTTCTCGGACAGTATCTGCCCGGAGTGCTGAGCCACCGCGCCCATAACCCTACCGACTTCCTCGACAATCAATTCCTGACGGTTCAGGGCATTTTCGGGGTGCCGACCGGGGTGGCGGTGGACATCGTCTTCTACTTCATCCTCTTCGCCGCCGTGTACGAAGTCTTCGGCGGCGGGAAGATGATCATCGATCTGGCCCTGAGCGTTACCGGAACGCGCACCGGCGGGCCCGCGAAGGCGGCCATCGTCTCGTCGGGTCTGATGGGGAGCGTTTCCGGCAGTGCCGTCGCAAACGTGATGAGCACCGGAATCTTCACGATCCCACTCATGATGCGCATCCGCTACGACCCGCGTTTCGCGGGGGCGGTCGAAGCCGTCGCCTCCACCGGCGGACAGATCATGCCGCCCGTGATGGGCGCAGCGGCGTTCGTAATGGCCGACTACCTGCAGATGCCCTACCGCGACATCGTGCTGGCGGCTCTTCTGCCGGCGCTGCTCTACTATCTGGCGCTCGGTTTCGCCGTGGACCTGGAGGCGAGGAAGCGGAACCTCGCCGTGCTCTCGCGCGCCGAGATGCCCGACGTGCGTCAGGTATTGCGCGACAGCGGTCACATGCTGATTCCGCTCGCGTGGCTAGCCTACCGAATCGTGTCGGGGTACAGCATCACCTCGTCTTCGATCGAGGCGGTGGTGCTGACCATCGCCTGTGGGCTTCTGCGCCGGACCACCCGGCAGGGGCCGCTTGCGGTCGTGCGCAGCTTCGCGCTCACCGCGGAACGCTGCCTCAACGTCACGCTCCCCTGTGCGACGGCGAGCGTGATCGTAAGCGTCATCGCCTTTACCGGGCTCGGCACGAAGTTCACAGGACTGGTCGTTCTCCTCTCGGGCGGTTCGCTCGAGATCACGCTGGTGCTGGCGATGGTCGCCAGCTTGATTCTCGGCGCGGGCATGCCGACGACCTCGGCTTACATCATGGGCGCGGTGCTGGTGGCGCCCGCACTGGTAACGCTGGGGCTGTCACCCCTCTCCGCCCATCTGTTCGTCTTCTACTTCGCAATCATGTCGATGCTGACGCCGCCGGTGGCGCTGGCGGCCTATGCAGCGGCCACGATCTCGGGCTCTTCCTCGAGTGCTACGGGTTGGAAAGCGGTGTCGCTGGCCATGCCGGGATTTCTAATCCCGTTCGGCTTCCTGCTGCACCCCGGTCTTCTCCTCGACGGCGGAGCGATTGAAGCGATCTGGGGCGCCTTCAGCCTGCTCCTGGCCTTCTTCGCGGTGTCCGTCGCGATTGTCGGCTGGATGTTCAGGCAGTTGGCGGCGTGGGAACGGGCGTTCTTCGGTGTGGTCGGGCTGGTGTCGATTCATCCGCATCCGGCAACCACCGTGTTGGTCTTGGTGGTGCTGGGGCTCGCGGTTTGGCGCTGCCGCAGCCTACGAAATTCGGACCGAGCAGCCTGAACGCGAGTCAGCGCGGCGGGGGCTGGTCCCGCCGCCGGCGCCGCGAGTGGTAGATGCCGTAGACGAGCCCGATCCCCAGCACGGCGGCGCCGATGACCGGGGCGGCCGTCCAGAGGAAGGCAACGAAATCTTCCATCGGACACTCCCTAGCATCAGTTGGAGACGTGCCCATTAACAGCCGTACGGGCGGCCCGTTCCCTGCGGGAGCGGCCGGACCTACCTTGGTCGGTTCAGGTATCGAGCGTGGCGTTCATGCTGATCTCGGCCTTCAGCAGCTTCGACACCGGACAGCCTTCCTTCGCTTTTTGCGCGGCCTCCTTGAATGATTCCTCGCTTGCCCCCGGCACCTTCGCCCGAACTTCCAGATGCGAGCGTGTGATGGCGAAGCCGCCGTCCTTCTTCTCCAGCGTCACGGTCGCTTCCGTCTCGATCCGTTCGGGCTTCATACCCCCTTCCCCGAGAATCAAAGAGAGCGCCATCGAATAGCAGCCGGCGTGCGAGGCGGCGATCAACTCTTCCGGATTGGTTCCTTGCGCCCCCTCGAATCTGGTGGCGAACGAATAGGGAGTGTCGGATAGAACCTTGCTCGTGGTGGTGAGGTGTCCTCCGCCGTCCTTTAGCCCGCCGGTCCATACTGCGGATGCCTTGCTCTGCATGTTGTCCTCCCATTCCGGGTGAGTTTGCACCTGCCGACGTCAACGCCCCCTCCCCCCGCCCGTTCCGACCGTTCCCAAGCGCCGCCGCCCGTTCTAGGCTGAGCCGAGGCAGCGCGGGCGGCCGCGCCATGGACAAGAGCAAGAAGGCATGGTCGTCAGGGGACTGCAGGACTCTAAAGGCGCCGAAAAGCCGTCGGCGCTCGCCCCGTTCAGAATCCCGAGCTTCCGCTATCAGTGGCCGGCGGACCTGCTGACGTCGTGGGCGTTCGAGATGGAGACGCTGATCCTCGGGTGGTACGTCCTCGTCGAGACGGATTCACTCATGCTGCTGACCGTCTTCGGATCTCTGCAGTTCCTGGGGACATTGATCTCACCGATGCTCGGCGTCGCCGGCGACCGTGTCGGGTGCCGTGCCATGCTCTGCTCGATGCGTGCCTTCTACACCGTGCAGGCCAGCCTGATCATGACGCTCGGGCTGACCGGCTTGCTCGAACCCGTCTTTGTCTTCGCGATAGCATTCCTGATGGGCCTGGTCAGACCATCGGACCTGGTCATGCGCAATTCATTGATCGGCGACACAATCCCGCTGGCTTATCTGGGTAACGCCATGGGGGTCTCGCGCACGACGCAGGACTCGGCTCGGATTGTCGGTGCATTGGTGGGTGCCGGCCTGTTCTCCGCGCTCGGCATCGGCCCCGCGTATGTAGCGGTCGCGAGCTTCTACGGGCTCAGCTTCCTTCTCACGCTCCGCGTCGCATCCGTGCGCGCGGAACGGGAGGCGACCGACCTCGGCTTCGTGGCGTCCGCGTGGCGTGACCTCGTCGACGGCATCCGTTACGTGTGGACGACACCGCAGGTCCTGGCCATGATGTGGCTCGCGTTCCTCGTCAACCTGACTGCCTTCCCCATCTGCAACTCATTGCTGCCGTATGTCGCCCGGGAGGTCTACTCGGTCGATGAGAACGGCCTCGGCCACCTTGTCGCCGGCTATGCGGGCGGGGCGCTGGTGGCGTCTCTGATCATGGCAGCGACGGGTGGCGGACGCCGATCGGTCCGAATGATGCTGGTGGCGATCGCAATCTGGTACGGCCTGCTGATGCTGTTTGGCCAGATGGAGACGAAGGCGACGGGGCTGCCACTGCTGACCCTGGTCGGCATCGCCCAAGGCATCGGCATGGTATCGATGTCGGTGACGCTGCTCAGCACCGTCAGCGCGCGCTACCGCGGGCGGGTTCAAGGCGTGCGGATGCTGTGCGTCTACAGCCTGCCGCTCGGCCTGCTGATCGCGGGCGTCGTCATCGAGCAGATCGGCTACGCCGCGACGGTAGCGCTCTACTCGACGATAGGACTGCTGATGACCGCCCTCATCGCCTGGAAGTGGCGGGCTGCTCTGGCGGATTGAGGGGATTGGCCTCCGCCTCGCCTGGACGCGAGCGGAAGCCGCTTTCCTCAGGTCTCCAGCGTGGCGACGTGCTGCCCCTCGGTGACGGCATCGCCCTCACTCACGAGGATCTCCGTCAGCTTCCCGTCGACGGGCGCCCCGACCGGAATCTCCATCTTCATCGACTCGACGAAAACGATCGGATCGTCCTCGGACAGTCGGTCACCGACATTCGCTTCGAGCCGGCAGACGGTACCGGGAATTTCGCAAACGACCTTCGTGGTTGCCACGCTCGGGATCTCCTTCCGCATTTATTGGCAGGCGCCGCAATCGACGCCCGCAGCTTCGCTCCCTGTGTAATCGGCGCCTCGAACACTGGCAAGAGGCGCTACTCGTCCAAGATGCCCGGGGGTAACCCCTCCGGCGAGATCGCAGCCGCCAGATCGACAGTGTCTTCGCCGGGGACGTGCACCACGGTATAGCGAAACGCCTCCCGCTCCACCGGCATGGTCGCATCGAGGCCCATCTTGTCGCAGATGCCGTCTTGCGCAGAAGGATCCAGCTTCGAGCCCTGCGCCCGCGGCACGACTACCAGATCGGTGCCGGCCTGGAAGCGGGTGGCGACCGCCCACTCCACCGCGACGGGATCGTGCACGTCCACATCCTCGTCCACCACGACAACCTGCTTGATGTCGGCGTGTGCGGCGAAGGCCCCCATGATGATGTTGCGTGCCTCGCCCTCCCAGCGCTTGCGGATTTTGACGTAGAGGTGATAACGGCAGACGCCGCCCCGCGACAGGTGCACGTCGAGGACGTTCGGGAAGCTGCGCTGCAGGAGCGCGACGATCGAGGCCTCGCGCGGTATCGCCCCGAGCAGAAGATGCTCCATCGCCGCCGGGACGATGGTGTGAAAGAGCGGCCGCGTGCGGTGGGTGATCGCATCCACCTCGACCACCGGCCTGTTGCCGGCCGGCCCGTAATACTGGGGGAACTCGCCGAACGGGCCCTCCGACTCGCGCACGTTCGGGAGGAGGCGCCCTTCGATCACGATCTCGGCGTCGGCCGGCACGCGCACCTGGTTGGTGACGCACTTCACCACCCGCAGCGGCTCGCCGTGGAGCGCGCCCGCGACTTCGAGCTCGTCCGTATCGAACGGCAGGATCGCCTGCGAGGCGAGCAGTGTCAGCGGATCGACCCCGATTGCGACGGCCACATGCAACGGCTCCCCCGCCTTCTCGGCCGCATCGAAGAACCGATGGAGATGGCGCGGCAGGATCAGGACCCCCATGCGCGTGGCGGAGCTGATCTGGAGTCGGTTGATCGAGACGTTCTGAATGCCGGTTGCTGGATTGCGCGCGATCACGAGGCCGGCCGAGATGTAAGCCCCGCTATCGTGCTCATTGTGCATCGGGATGGGCAGATCGGTGCGCAGATCGAACTCGCGACGGACCACCTGCTGCACCGGCGCGGCGTCCCGGTCCACCTCCATCCAGGGAAGCGGCCTCTCGACCGCGACGCGGTACCGGTCGAGAAGCTCGTCGGGACCGACCCCCATAGCTTCGCCGATCCATTCGCGTCGGGACACGAGCCCGGAAATCACCGGGATTTCGTGTCGCTCGCCCTCATATCCGGCGGCTTCCATGAAGATCGTCGCTTTTTCGCCGTCCAGACGCTTGGCAAGCGCCGCGATCTCGAATCTCAGGGACATTCCTGGTTTGGCTACAGCGAGCCGATCGGTTTCCGCGAGATGGGTCAGCCAGGAGCGCAGGGTCCTGAAGGCCGCCGGCCCGCGATTGCTCCCGTGAGGCTCGTTTCCCGTCATCTGATCCCCCATCGCGTCCTGCCCCGATCCTACGGCTGCCGCCCGGCGTGGCAAAGCGTCCACTCGAGCCGAATATGCTGGGCCGGAGGCGGCCGCTTGCGGTAGAAGGCGACTTCCACCATGTGAGAGCCACGGTGCCTCCCCGAGACCAGACGACATGATCCAGCAGAAATCCGAACGCTCGATAATCAGCGCGCTTACCCGCGGCGTTCAGCGGCGTTGTCCCGCGTGTGGCGTCGGCACCAGCTTGCGACGCTATCTCAAGATCGTCGACCACTGCGATGCCTGCGGCGAATCCCTGGGCCAAATCCGCGCCGACGACATGCCGCCCTATTTCACGATCGTCATCGTCGGGCATCTGATCGTGCCATTGGCGCTCCTGGTCGAGCAGGCCTACGCCCCGGCCCTCTGGCTGCAGATGACGGTTTGGCCGACACTGACGCTCCTCCTTACGCTGGCGACCCTCCCCTTCGTGAAGGGCGGCGTGATCGGTGTGATGTGGGCGCTCGGGCTGCGTGGGGACGAGACGCAATAGGGAGGCCTCAGTTGCCGCGCGGTCGAACCGCTCCAGCATCCGGGACCGGCGAGCCGTTCTGGCGGCGCAAGAGCCTTGCCGAAATGTCGCGGCAGGAATGGGAGTCCCTGTGCGACGGCTGTGGCAAGTGCTGCCTCATCAAGCTCGAATACGAGGACACGGCCGAGGTCTACCCGACCAGCATCGCGTGCAAGCTCCTCGACGGCGAGACCTGCCGCTGTCGCGACTACCCCAACCGGCTGAAGCACGTGCCGGACTGCATCGTCCTGACCCCGGCGATGGTCGACAATCTCTCCTGGTTGCCGACGACGTGCGCCTACCGCCTGATCGCCGAAGGAGAGGAACTGCCCTGGTGGCACCCCCTCGTCTCAGGCGATCCGGAGACGGTGCACGAGGCCGGGATTTCCGTGCGCAGCCGCACGATCTCCGAAGACGAGGCCGGGGAGGATCTGGAGCGGTACATCGTTGACTGGCGCCTCTGAGGCATCGAAGCCGCAGGACGGCTTTCGGCTCGCCGCGCTCGACGTTCCGGTCCGGATCCGCATCAATCCACGAGCGCGCCGGCTGATCCTACGCACGGACGCAGCAACGGGCGAGATCGTGCTGATCCTCCCTTCGGCGCGGGAGCGGAAGCGCGGCCTTGCTTTCGCCGAAGCCAATATCGACTGGATCCGACGACAGGCCGTTCGCGCACCCGAGACCGTGGAATTCGCGGAGGGAGCGCAGATCCCGCTACTCGGCAAGCCCCATCGGATACGGCACGTTCCGGAGCAACGATCCCTTGTCGCGGTGGAAGCGGACGAAATTCGCGTAGCCGGACGCGCGCAGGACCTCGCCCGACGCGTCCATGGCTGGCTCAGGGTCGAAGCGCGGCGGCTTCTGGTCGACAAGACGCGCGACGCGGCGAGGGCGCTGGGAGTGACACCGGCGGCAGTGACGATCCGGGACACGAAAAGCAGATGGGGAAGCTGCAGCGCGTCGGGCAGGCTCTCCTATAGCTGGCGCCTCGTGCTGGCGCCGGAGCCGGTCGTCGGCTACGTGGTAACTCACGAAGTCGCGCACCTTCGGGAGCTCAACCACGGGCCAGCATTCTGGCGAATTGTCGAGCGGCTTTGCCCGGATCACCGCGAGCACCGTAAGTGGCTGCGGGAGCATGGTGCGTCGCTGCACCGGTATGGTTGACGTGTCGCGGGCCATGTCTCAAACCTGTCCGCAACCGGCAGTTTTGGAGCCGGTTGAGGGTTCGAAAGCGCTTCTATATCGTCCCGCCGCGCCGGCCTGGCGCAGCCCCGCTTCACCTGCCTGATGGCCATCCCCGGACTGGAGCGCGGATCAGCGCAGATGAAGGAATCCGACCAGCGCCCGCCCTCGCCCCAGGAGGTCGGAGGTCCCCGGGCCGTCCGCTGGCTGATGCTCGCGGGCGTCTGGCTCCTCTACGCCTCGTTCGGCCTCGCAGCCACGAGCCTCGCTCCGCTCGTGCCGCCGATAACGCAGGACCTCGGCATGAGCCATGCGGCCATGGGGCTCGTGCTCGGCTGCTGGCAGCTCGTCTACATCGCGTCGGCAATACCCTGCGGCTCGCTGCTCGACCGGATGGGGCCGCGGTGGGCCCTGCTCCTCGGCGTCTTGCTGATAGCGCTCTCCGGGCTTCTTCGTGCCTTTGCCATCGACGGCATCACCCTCGCACTCGCCGTCGGCATCTTCGGTCTCGGTGGACCGATCGTCTCGGCGGGAGCGCCGAAGGTCGTGAGCCTCTGGTTCAGAGGCCGGGACCGCGGGCTGGCGATGGGCATCTACATCACCGGTCCTGCGGTGGGCGGCATCGTCGCCCTGTCGCTCACGAACTCCGTGCTGATGCCCGCTGTCGGCTTCGAATGGCGCTACGTCCTGCTGCTCTGGGCGGGCTTCGCCCTAATCTCGGCCGTCGCGTGGCTGTTCATTACCGCGCATCCCGAATCCCGCCTCATGGAAGATCGCCTCCGGGCAGAGCCGCGGACTCCGCAGCGTGAGATTCTGCGCAACCTCTGGGACCTGCCGGCCGTGCGAATCATGCTGCTGATGAGCGTCGGCATCTTCCTGTTCAATCACGGACTCAACAACTGGCTGCCCGAGTTGCTGCGGGCGAACGGCATGACGGCGGCGGAAGCCGGCTACTGGGCCGCGATCCCGACTGCAGTCGGTATCGTCGGCTCGCTGATGATCCCGCGCCTGGCGACGCCGGGGCGGCGCCTAACGGTACTGGGCCTGCTCTGTGCCTCGGCCGGGCTCGCCAGTCTCTGCCTGCACGCCGATGCCGGGCCGGTGTTGCTCGGAGGCCTGGTGCTGCAGGGGATCGCCCGGAGCTCCCTGATGACCGTGGCGATCCTGACACTGGTAGAGCTGCGCGGCATCGGCGAACGCTACGCCGGCACGGCGAGCGGGCTGTTCTTTTCCGCGGCGGAGATCGGAGGCGCGTCGGGTCCGGTTCTCCTCGGCGTTCTGTATGATGCGACGGGTGGGTTCGCTGCCGCTTTGTACTTGCTCACAGCGGTGACGGTGCTGCTCCTCCTCGGTGTCGCCGGGCTGAAGCGCACCGGCGCCGCCGGTCCCGGATAGGCTCCTGCGCCGATTTGCCGCCCCGCCGGAATCGGGTGCCTGGTCGGTAGAGCTTCCTACGGCGCCGCTAATTTGGCATACACAGCGGTCCGGCCGGGCCTGGGCCGCTTCGGGAACGTGGAGATCAATGGGAGCAACGGGATGGATCTGTTCGATCTGAGCGACCAGGTGTCGATCGTCACCGGATCGACCAAGGGGATCGGCCGGGCGATCGCCGCTCGCCTTTGCGAAGCCGGCTCGAAGGTCGTGATCTCGAGCCGCAAGGCCGATGCCTGCGAGTCGGTCGCCGCCGAGATCAACAAGAGCCATGCCGCGAATGGCGGCGAGGCGATCGCCATCCCCTGCCATGTGGGCCACAAGGAGCAGTTGCGGAATCTCGTCGATCGCACGCTCGACAAATGGGGCAAGATCACGACGCTCGTTCCGAACGCCGCGGTCAATCCCTATCACGGACCCTCGGCCGGCATTCCGGACGAGGCCTTCGACAAAATCATGGAAACGAACGTGCGCAGCACCTTCTGGCTGTGCCACATGGTTCTGCCGAACATGGTCGAGCGGAAATCCGGATCGATCGTGATCATCGCCAGTATCGCCGGTCTCAAGGGCGTGGCCGATCTCGGCGCCTACGCCATCTCCAAGGTCGCCGAGCACCAGATCGCGCGAAACCTCGCGGTCGAATACGGGCCCCACGGCATCCGGGTGAATGCGATCGCCCCCGGCCTCGTCAAAACCGATTTCGCCAAGGCGCTCTGGACCGATCCGGTGCGCCTGGAGCGCGTCTCCAGCCATCTGCCCCTGCGCCGCCTCGGAGAGCCCGACGAGATCGCCGGCATGGCACTCTTCCTCGCCAGCAGGGCGTCCTCGTACGTGACGGGACAGGTCCTGAACGTCGACGGCGGCGCCTCCGTGGTTTGAATTCATCCGTTCGGAATTCGGCACCAGGCTGCTAAGCCGCTGCTTCAGAACTGATACAGCGGCCCGCCAGTTCTTGAGCCGCGCCGGATATTGCCAAAGGAGAATCCAGTGCCGCCGCTGGACGAGAAACTCGAACCCGTCCTCGACGACGTGCTCCGCCGGAACGCGGGCGAAGACCTGTTCCACCAAGCCGTTCGCGAGGTCCTCGGCAGCTTGGGAGCAGTCATCGCCAAACATCCGGACTATGCGGAAGCGGCGCTGATCGAGCGGCTGTGCGAGCCGGAGCGTCAGATCATCTTTCGCGTGCCCTGGGTGGACGACACCGGCCAGGTGCAGATCAATCGGGGCTTTCGGGTAGAGTTCAACTCCGCCCTCGGGCCATACAAGGGCGGCCTCCGCTTCCACCCGAGCGTGACCCTCGGCACCGTCAAGTTCCTCGGCTTCGAGCAGGTGTTCAAGAACGCGCTGACGGGCATGCCCATCGGCGGCGGCAAAGGCGGTTCCGACTTCAACCCGAGAGGCAGGTCGGATGCCGAGGTGATGCGGTTCTGCCAGTCCTTCATGACCGAGCTCTACCGGCACGTCGGCGAATACACCGACGTCCCGGCCGGCGACATCGGGGTCGGCGAGCGCGAGATCGGTTATCTGTTCGGCCAGTACAAGCGGATCACGAACCGGTACGAGTCCGGCGTTCTTACCGGAAAGGGGCTGACCTGGGGCGGTTCGCAGGTGCGGAAGGAAGCGACCGGCTATGGCGCGGTCTACTTCACCGAGGAGATGCTGCACACACGGGGGGAGAGCTTCGACGGCAAGCGGATCGTCGTGTCCGGCTCGGGCAACGTCTCCATCTACACCATCGAGAAGGCGCAGCAACTCGGCGGTCGTGTGATCGCCTGCTCTGATTCGGACGGGTTCGTGCTCGAGGAAACCGGGATCGACCTCGCGCTCCTGAAGGAGATCAAGGAACGTCGACGCGGGCGGATCTTGCATTATGCCGAAGCACGGCCGAGCACCGCGGCCTATTTCTCCGGCGGCCGGATCTGGGATGTCGCCTGCGACATCGCGATGCCTTCGGCCACCCAGAACGAGCTGACCGGTCGTGATGCGCGCGAGCTCGTGAAGAACGGGGTGATCGCCGTCGGCGAAGGCGCCAACATGCCCTGCACGCCGGAAGCGGTCAACGTGTTCATGGAAGCCGGCGTACTCTTCGGCCCCGGCAAAGCCGCCAACGCCGGCGGCGTCGCGACGAGCGCTCTGGAAATGCAGCAGAACGCATCGCGCGATTCCTGGACGTTCGAGCGGACGGAAGCGAGCCTGGCGGAGATCATGCGTAGCATCCACAACCGCTGTGCCGCAACCGCGGACGAGTACGGCGCTCCCGGCAACTACGTGCTCGGCGCGAACGTCGCCGGCTTCGTCAGAGTGGCCGACGCCATGCGTGCGCTCGGGGTGGTGTAACCGACGCTCACGAGCAAGACGAGGCTCGCCCTTGAAGGCTTGCCATCGGATTGTCGACGCATTGCTCGAGGAAGGGTGAGCCTCCGGGCGTGACGGACTATGCTGCTCTCGCGCTTCTCGCCAAGCCGTGAGAACACACCGCGCGATCACCGGGTGACCGTAATTCGATGCGCAAGCGTAACGCCCCCGTCCCGGCGCTGAAACATCTGGTCCTTGCCGGCGCCGAGACCCTGTTCCCGGGGTATTTCGCCCTGGTCATGGCGACGGGCGTGGTCTCGATCGCCTGCCATCTGCGCGGCGTCCCCGCTGTGCCTGAAGTGCTACTCGGCATCAATTGGGTGTCATACGCGATCCTCTGGCTTCTAACCATCTTGCGCCTGTTCGTTTATGGGCGGCGGTTCAGAGAGGATCTGTTCGACCACCCGCGTGCACCGGGCTTCTTCACACTGGTCGCCGGAACCTGCATGCTCGGCACACAAACCGCGATCGTTGCCGGTGCGGGCGGCCTCGCCGCCTCTCTCTGGTATCTCGGGCTCGGGCTCTGGTTCGCGGTGATGTACGCTTTTTTCACGGCGGTGACGGTTCGGGAGAGAAAGCCCTCGATCGCTGTGGGCATCAACGGGGCGTGGCTCATAGCAGCGGTGGCGACCCACTCGGTCGTCGTGCTCCGTTGCGCTCTCGAGCCCGATTCGGCCCCTCCCCCGGAGATTCAGCTTCTCTGCCTCACCATGTTCATGGTCGGGTCGATGCTCTATCTGGCCATAATTCCGCTGATCTTCTATCGGATGACCTTCATCCGATTCGCCGTCTACGACTTCGCCCCGCCTTACTGGATCAATATGGGCGCTGTCGCCATCACGACACTCGCCGGGTCGGCCCTGCTCATTCGCGCGGAATATTGGCCCCTGCTGGCCGACTACGTCCCCTTCCTGAAGGGGTTCACCATCTTCTTCTGGGCGATAGCGACATGGTGGATCCCATTTCTGCTGGCGCTCATGGGCTGGCGCTATCTGCTGCGCAAGGACAAGTTCACCTACGAACCGCAGATATGGGGGATGATCTTCCCGCTGGGGATGTATACGACGGCGACCTACCAGATTTCCCGAGCGCTGGACTTTCCGTTTCTCGAACCGGTGGCCGATCTCCTGGTCTTCGTCGCTTTATTGGCGTGGCTCGTCGCGTTCTGCGGATTGCTGGCGCATATTGGGCACGCGGTCCACGCGAATCTCGCCGGGCGACAGCGAGGCTGGGTCGTCAATCGGGCCGACTGAGGCGAAGGTCGGTCGTCGTCGACCGGAACGAGAGCGCGGAGCGAAGCGCCTCGGCGACGCCCGGAGCCCGACTTCTTTCTCCTTTCCTCCGCCTGTGATCCGGGTCCAGAATGATCGCGACCGGTTCAAGAAGTCGCGAGGAGGGAACCCAGTGCCCTACCAGACTATCGACGTGAAGCCGATCGCCGGTGCGCTCGGCGCAGAAATCCACGGCCCCGACCTTTCAAAGCCGCTCGACAACCAGACCTTTTCGGAAATTCACCAGGCATTCCTCGATCACCAGGTGATCTTTTTCCGGGACCAGGATCTGACGCCCGATCAGTACATGGCGTTCGGCAGCCGCTTCGGCGCACCGACGCGATATCCGTTCAGCACCGGCATGCCGGGATACCCGGAGCTGTTCGAGATCCGCAAAGAGCCGGAGGAGAAACGGAATTTCGGCGGCGGCTGGCACTCGGACGGCACCTATCTCGAGACCCCGCCGCTCGGCACCATGCTCTACGCGAAAGAGACGCCGACGCACGGCGGCGACACGCAGTGGGCGAGTGGTTACGCCGCTTACGAAGCGCTTTCCGAAGGAATGAAGAAGTTTCTGGATGGCCTGATCGGCATCAACAGCGCGGAGCTGAAGAAGTCGGGTGGCCGGGAAAATCGCGGCAAGATGTATCAGAACATGGCGCTCTCCAACCTGGACGAGGCCGGAAAGATCGTCGCCGAGCATCCGCTGGTGCGCACGCATCCCGGCACCGGGCGCAAGGCGCTCTACCTCAATCAGGCTCACACCGTCTGCATCAAGGGTTGGACCGAAGAGGAGAGCAAGCCGATCATCGACTGGCTCTGCGCGCACTTCGTTCGACCGGAGTTCACCTGCCGCTTCCAATGGCGGCCCGGCTCGATCGCGCTGTGGGATAACCGCTGTACGCAGCACTTCGCCATCAACGACTATCAGGGCCAGCGCCGGGTGATGCACCGCATCACGATGGGGCCGGAGAGACCCGTCTGAGAAGGACCCTGTCCGACATGATCAAGCGCATTTCCCTGCTCACCCGCCGTGACGAGTGGAGCGAAGAGGATTTCCAGCGGCATTGGCTGGAGGTGCACGGGCCTCTGGCCCAGAAGGTTCCGGGTATGCGGCGTTACGTCCAGAACCACATCGTCGACCGCTCCGGCCATCCGCTGCTGCCGTCGTCCGGCGGCAGGGTGGACGGGGTTGCCGAGCTCTGGTTCGACGATCGCGAGGCGATGGAGAAGGCTCTCTCCAGCCCGGAGGCGAAAGCGATGTTCGAAGACGGCGCCAAAATGCTCGGCGCCGTCACGACCTATCTGGTCGAGGAAAAGGTGCTCGTGGGGGAATAGCCGGCATCGGCTCCCCTATCCGGAAACGCCTGCAGGAGGTGAGACTCCACCAACGCCACATCGTCGGCAGCCGACGCATTCATAATAGGGAGGAAACGGGATGTTCCTGTCGCGCACGAGCAGCGTGTTTGCGCTGGTTCTTGCATTCGCCGGATCGTCGGCGATTTCGTGGGCAACCGTGGCTGCGGAGCCAGAGATCGATCTCCCGCAGCAGCTCGTCTGGACCGCTTATGATCTCGGCTCGACTGGCTACAGCCAGGCCGTCGGCGTCGGTGCCGCCCTCAAGAACGAGCTCGGCATCAACCTTCGTGTCCTCCCCGGCAAGAACGACGTTTCCCGGCTGGCGCCGCTGCGCGACGGGAAGGCTCAATTCTCGGCCACCGGCTCCGAAAGCACCTATGCGCAGGAGGCCGTCTATCTGTTCGGCTCTCGCGAATGGGGGCCGCAACCGCTCAGCATGCTGATCATGGCCGTGTCCGGCGGGACCTCCACCGTCGCGACGGCCCGGGACGCGAACATCCGGTCCCTCGCCGACCTCAAGGGCAAGCGCGTCACCTGGGTGAAGGGTGCGGCCTCGCTGCAGAACTCGATGCGCGGGCAGCTCGCCTTCGCCGGACTCACCTGGGACGACGTGATCAAGGTCGAGGTACCGGGCTATGCCGCCTCGATCCAGGCGGTGATCGACGGCCAGGCCGACGCCGCCTACGGCACGACCCATTCCGCACCGTTCCTCAAGATCGAAGCCAGCCCCCGCGGCCTCTATTTCCCGCCGGTGCCGCATGATGACGAGGAAGGGTGGAAGCGCCTGAAGGAGGTGCTGCCTTGGTTCTTCCCCGCAATTGCGACGGAAGGGCCGACTCTGCCACCCGAGGGTCAGGAGATGGCCTCCTCCGGCTATCCGATTCTGGTGACGACCCCGGATACGTCCGAGGACCTGAACTACAACATGACCAAGGCGATGGTCGTCTACTTCGACCAGTACAAGGATGCTGCACCAGGCGGTGACGGCTGGGCGCTCGATCGACAGAAGTTCGACCAGGGGCTGCTGCCCTACAACGCCGGTGCCATCCGTTATTTCAAGGAGATCGACGCCTGGACCCCGGAGGCGCAGGCCAACCATGACGCGAACCTGAAACGTCAGGCCCTGCTGCAGGAAACCTGGAAAGCCTACCTGGAAACCGCGCCCGAGGACGAGGACGCCTTTCAGAAGGGTTGGATGAAGGTGCGGTTCCAGGCGCTGCAGGACGCCGGCATGGTCACCATCATGGACGGCTGGGACGTGGTGAGCTGACCCGATGCGAGGCGGGGGCCGCCGCGGGCCTCCACCATCGCATCGCGGAGGACTTCAACGAATACAGAAAGGGAGGGTGGAGATGGGCTCGATCGTCAAGGGTCTGCTGACCGGGCTGCTCGTGCTGGCGGCGACATCCGGAAGCGCATCGGCGCAATCCAGCGCAATCGTCGACGGGCCCGAAGTGGTCTGGAACCACTCGCTCTGGGGCAAGCCACGCTCGTTTACCGCGGAGGTCGAGGGGCTCGCCAAGTTTCTCGACGAACGCACCGGCGGGAAGTTCCAGTACAACATCCACTGGGGAACCCTGAGCCAGCCGCGCGACAATCTGGACGGGATCGCGGTCGGCGCGTTCCAGGCGGCCAATTTCAGCTCGAACTACTATCCGGGCAAGGTCGAGGCGTCCACGGGACTGGACCTGCCGTTCCTGCCGATCGACACGTTGCACCAGCTCGCACGGGTGTCGGACGAGTACATGGAGGTGCCGACGGTCCGCGATGAGTTCCGCAAGTGGAACGCCATGTACTACATGAGCACCGCCATCCCGCTCTATGAAGTGGTCGGGAAGGGAAAGCCGCCGGAAACCTTCGAGGACTGGAAGGGCATGCGCGTCCGCGCCCTCGGTCTCATGGCCGATGCCTTCCGGGAGATCGGGATAGCGCCGATCGGCACGCCACCGGGCGACGTCTTCATGGCCATGGATCGCGGCCTTGTCGACGCCGCGGCGTTCGCCTACTACGCGCACCTGTCGTATCGGACGTATGAGGCCGCCGACTGGTACACCAACGGCCTCAAGGTCACGACCGGCGCTGCCTCAGGCATGATGTTCAGCGTCGACGCCTACGAGGCGCTACCGGAGCAATACCGGGCCCTACTCGAAGAGTACAAGGCCGAGCACGGGTACGGCATTCAGATCGCCGCTTACGAGATCGAACAGGCGAAAGCGCCGCAGGTGTTTCAGGAAGCGGGGCTGAAGGAAGTCGTCATCCCGCCCGAGGAGCGAAAGAAGCTCGCAGATGCCGGCGCGCCGCCAGTGTGGAAAGCCTGGGTGGAGAAGATGAACGGTTATGGCTATGACGGCCAGGCCTTGCTCGACTTCATCCTGGACAGCGCCGAGCGGCACCGGGACGCGTCGTTCTGAGCGCCATGGACGTCGATAGGAGGGCGGATCAGTCAGGCTCCAGCTCTGCCAGCATCTCCTCGGCCATCTCGCGGAGACGGTGGCGCTGAATCTTGACCGCGTTGGCGCTTTCCGTCACGGGGAACGCCTCGACCAGCACGAACCGGACCGGCACTTTATAGTTGGCCATGCCCTCGCGGCAGTGCTCCACGAGCGTCGCCTCGTCGAGCGCCCGGCCAGGATGCGGAATCACGAATGCGAACGGGCGTAGCCCCTTGCCGGTCGTGACGCCGACGACTTGGGCCTCCGCCACGTCGGGATGGCGCTCGATCCAGGCCTCGATCTCGGCAGGGCTGGTGAGAAATCCCGCGAGCCTCAGCACATCGCCCATCCGTGCCTCGAACACGAAGCTGCCGTCCTCCCGCAGGCGGCCGGCATCGCCGGAGCGGAACCAGCCGTCCGGAGTGAAGGCTTCCGCGGTCGCTTCGGTGTTCCCCTCGTAGCGCAGCATCAGGCTGGGTGCCCGGAACTGGAGCTCGCCGCTCGTCCCGGTCGGCAGCACCTCTCCCGTTTCGGGGTCGCAGACGCGAACCTGGGCATCGCGCGAGACCGGATAGCCACCTCCCTCGCCCCGCCGCTCGAGCGGGTCCTCGACTCGTTGCGCCGAGAACAGCGCCTGCACCTCGCTCATGCCGTAGAGCCCCACCATGGGAAGCCTGCGGCGCTCGCACTCGGCGAGGAAACGATCCAGCCCCGTGAAGGCGGCGAAGCCGCACAGCTTCAGCGTCGGAAACGGCCGCGGCTCCGGGCGCGCGGCAAGCATTCCCGAGAACATGGTATCGGTCCCCATCATGTGCGTTACCGAGTGGACGCGGATCGCCTCGGCCACCGCCTCGGGGTCGAAGACCGGGTGCACCACCGTCGTGCCGCCACCGGCGAGAGCCGCCATCGTCTGACAAAAGCCGAACACGCCGCAGAGCGGCAACGCGCCCATCGTCACAGCGCCGGGACGATCGAGACCGAACGCCGCCGCAACGTCCCGAGCGTGTCGTACGATTCCCGCATGACCATGGAGGACGAACTTCGGCGCCTTCGTCGTTCCCGACGTAGTGAACATGGCGACCGGCGTCTCGGGCGTCGCATGCTCAGCGCGCTCGGCTTCAGCTCGCAGTAGATCCTGAAAGCTGACCGTCCGACGCCCGATGACTCTGCCCGACGCCTCGCCTGTCTCGTCGTAGACGATGACGGTCTCCACCGAAGCGAGCCGCGCCGGATTCACTTGCGCGAGGATCCCGTCGAAATCGATCCCCTTGAAGCCCGGCCACATCACCAGCGCCCTGGCGCCGGAACGGCCGACGATATCCTCCACCTCCATACCGCGGAACCGCGTATTCACGGCCACCGAGACGGCGCCCAGCCGAGCCAGGGCGAAGACGAGAATGACATAGGCCGGAACGTTTGGCAGCCACAGCGCCACCGGATCGCCGGGGCGAATGCCGATGCGGCGCAAGCCACCTGCCACCCGCTCGGCCGCATCCGCCAGTTCGGCGTAGGAGAGACGCCTGCCGCCGTACAGCAACGCGGGCGCCTCTCCGAACCGTGCGGCGATATCGTCCAGAAACGCGCTCAGCGTCTCGCCGTCCGCCATGGCCTCTACCCTCCTCCGGGACCGGTCCGGGACGGCAGCGGGCGCCCCGGCAGCCTAGACCACCGGCGACCTGCCGCCGTCGACGTTGATGGCCGTACCGGTGATGTAGCTGCCCGCATCGGAGGCGAGGAAGCAGGCGATGTTCGCGAATTCCTCCGCCTCGCCGAAGCGGCCGAGGGGGATCCCCTTGCCCGCCTTCTCCAGCCACTGTTCGAAGGTGAGACCGTCCGGGTTCTGCTTGTACCGGCGCACATGCTGGTCGCTGACGAGAAGGCCGGTGCAGAGCGCGTTCACCAGCACGTTGTAGGGAGCCCCCTCGCCGGCCAGAACCTTGCTCATTGCCATGCCCGCCGCGCGTGTGACCGAGGTCGGCGCGCTCCCGGGCAACGGCGCTTTCGCGCCGATGTTCAGCACGTTGATGATGCGCCCCCAGCGTCGCTCCTTCATCGCCGGAAAGACGAGACGGATCAGCCGGATCGCGGCGAACAGCTTCAGATCGAAGTCGGCGTGCCACATCTCGTCGGTGACTTCCTCGAACTTGCCGCGCATCGAGCTCCCGGCGTTGTTCACGAGGATGTCGATCTTGCCGAACTCACCGTTGACCCGGTCTACCAACCGCTCCACCGCTGCCGCATCCGTCACGTCGCAGGCCTCGGCGATCACCTTGTTCCGGCTGACGGCCTCGATCTCCTTCCGCGCTTCGTCGAGCACGTCCTGACGCCGCGCGATGATAGCGACGTCCGCCCCCGATTCCGCGAACTTCAGCGCCATCGCCTTGCCGAGGCCCAAGCTGCCGCCGGTAATGAGCGCGCTGCGTCCGTCGAGCCGTACTTCCATCCCGATCCTCCCGATGCCGGATTGTGAGCCGGGGGAGTTTCCCATTGTGGCGCGCCATCGGCAATGGCAACCCTTAAGAGAAACGTGCGTCGGCACCACGATCCTCCTGTGCCGTAAACACTAAGAAGTCACCGGCCAGATCCCCCGGTCGAAAGGACACGCATGCACTTCGATATCGACGTGATGAGCACGCTGCTGATCGCCACGGGCGTGCTGCTGATAGGACGGCTGGCCATCGCCCGTATCGATTTGCTTCGGCGTTACAACATTCCCGAGCCGGTCATCGGTGGCCTGGTCGCGGCGATCGTCATCACGGCTCTCAAGGTCACCGCTGGCGTCGAGATCGCCTTCGACATGGCGCTGCAGACGCCCCTGATGCTCGCGTTCTTCGCCTCGATCGGGCTCGGTGCAGACCTGCGGATGCTGGCGCTCGGTGGCCGTGCCATCGTCGCTTTCCTGGTCGTGGTGGCCGTCATGCTCGTGTTGCAGAACGCGATCGGGGTAGCGGCAG
The DNA here is from genome assembly GCA_029268305.1 of Alphaproteobacteria bacterium. GTDB lineage: Bacteria > Pseudomonadota > Alphaproteobacteria > JAJUGE01 > JAJUGE01 > JAJUGE01. The sequence goes on along the minus strand of JAJUGE010000004.1, from coordinate 45,073 downwards.
CGATCGGTATGGATCTGCATCCCCTGACGGGCCTGCTCGCAGGCTCGATAACCATGTCCGGGGGGCACGGCACCGGCGCCGCATATGCCAGCCGCTTCGGCAGCGTCGATAACCTGCAAGGAGCGATGGAGCTGGCGATGGCCTGTGCCACTTTTGGCCTCGTCCTCGGTGGACTGATCGGCGGGCCGATCGCGCAGAGACTGATCGCGAATCACGGCCTCACGCCCGAGGCGAAGACGGCAGCGGCCTCGGTGCCGGGCGAGCTCGGCGGCGACGAGCGTCGCACCATCACCCCCGAAAGCTTCGTCGAAACCCTGTTCCTGATGGTTGTCTGCGTGCTCGCCGGTATCTACCTGGCCGACATCACCATGAACCCCTACTTCACCTTGCCGTCCTTCGTCTGGACCCTTTTCACGGGCGTGGTGGTACGGAATACCCTGACCCTGACCGGGTTCCGGCGGATGGACAGCGCGGCGGTCGACCTCCTGGGCACCGTCTCGCTATCCCTTTTTCTGGCGATGGCGCTGATCGCGCTCCGGCTCTGGGAGCTGGTCGCCTTGGCGCTTCCCATTCTGGCAATACTCCTGGCACAGCTCGCATTGGTCGCCGCCTATACGACTTTCGTTACTTTTACGGTGATGCGGAAGGTGCTGGGCTCGGGCTACGACGCCGCGGCGGTCGTCGCCGGTCATTGCGGCTTCGGCCTCGGCGCGACGCCGACGGCGGTCGCGAACATGCAGGCGGTCACAGCACGTTATGGGCCCTCGCCCCAGGCGTTCCTGATCGTCCCCCTCACGGGCGCATTCCTGATCGACATCACCAATGCGCTCGTGATTCAGGGCTTCCTCGCCCTGCCCCTGTTCGGCTTCTGAGGGGGAGGAGTGATGAGACCGTCCGCCTTCCGCATCCTCCTTGCCGGGATTCTCCTGTTCTTCACGGCGTGCAGTGATGCGCCGAGCGAGTCGGAGATTCGCCAGACCTTGGGCGCGCGTCTCGAGACGGCGTTCCCGGAGCCGCTTCTGGAGATCGTTTCGCTCCGGCGACTCGGCACGACCCCACTGCCCGCCGACGAAAGCGGCGCCTCCAGGACCATCGTCTACTACAACGCGCGTCTGAAGCTTCTCCGCGACTATGCCTTCGGTGACTGGACTTCGCTCAACCCCGCCGCTTTTGCTCAACTTCTCGGTGCCGGCGAACGGGGCATCGAGGGGATCAGGCCGGCGGGCAACAGCTCGGGAGACGAGCTGCGGGTGCGCGGCTCGGTCACATTCAGAGCCGTCAATGGAGAATGGACACCTGTAGAATATGTCGGCCCTGCTCCCGGTGCCGCACCCCCGCCCGACAACACCGCGCCGCCCGCCATCGCGCGGCGGCTGGTCGAGCAGATACTGGCGTTGTTCGACGATCCGCCGACCGACGAAGCGGCGGCGGCGCGCACGATCATAACGGAAGAACTGACGACCGCCCGCCGCGAGATCGACCGGAGGTTGGAACGGCTGCGAGCCTCGCTCACGATCGCGGGCGGCCCGGAGGGCGGGGAGTACCACCGGGTCGCCGAAACGATCGCGGCTGCAGATATGGCGCTCGGCATGGCTGCCGTGGCGCTGACGACCGAGGGCAGCGTCGAGAACATCCGCCTTCTGCTCGACGGCAAAGCCGACTTGGCGCTGGTGCAGAGCGATATCGCGGCCGCCGCGGTTGCAGGAGAGCTGCCACTTGCGGGCGGAGGGCCGATCGGCGGCATGCACGCACTCGCCTCCCTGTTCCCCGAGCCGGTGCATGTGATCGCCCGGCCAGACGCCGGCATCGCGAGGGTCGGCGATCTGCAAGGCCGACACGTGGATCTCGGCCTGCCCGACTCCGGCTCCACCCGTACCGCGACCGCAGTGTTGCGGGCCCACGGTCTCGCGCCTGGGGATCTCGGGCAGGTCGCCGCGCTCGGACTGGCGGGTGCGGTTCAGGAGCTCAGATCCGGGCAGATCGATGCGGCGGTCGGGGTCATCAGCGCCCCCGCCCGCGCGCTCCAGCGGCTCGCGGCCGGGCCGGGCATGACGCTCATCCCGCTGGAACCGGAAGCCGTCGAGGCACTGACCGGCGGTGACGACGGCCTGATCCGGCTGACGCTTCCGGTCGGCACTTACCCGGGGCAGCGCGAAGACCTATCGACGGTTGCGGTCACAGCGCTGCTGGTGGCGCGCGCTGACATGCCCGATGCCGAGGTCGACTCGGTCTTGCGGACGATTTATGAGCATGTGGACTTCTTCGCGGCCGGCAGTGCCGCCGGGGCGCAGATCTCCCGCGCCCGTGCCTTGGACGGGCTCACGATCCCCCTCCACCCCGCCGCCCGAGCCTATTTCGCGAAGTGAGCAGAGGCCGGTTCAGCCACCTCGACGAAATTCTCTACAATATGGAGATTTGGTTCGGGAGAGCTGGATTGGCCGTACCTCGATTCCAGGAATTCATGCTGCCGGTTCTCCGGCATACGGCGAGCGGAGAGACGCCGGTTGCCGCGATTCGAAAGAAAGTGGCAGCAGATTTCCGGCTGTCACAGGACGACTTGTCGGAGATGTTACCGAGTGGCCGCCAATCGACATTCGCGAACCGCGTCGCTTGGGCGATACTTTATCTCTCCGTGGCCGGCCTTCTGGAGAAGCGCGGGCGGGGACTGTATCTTGCTACAGACGAAGGTCGGCGACTCCTGCAAGCGCCGCCACCCGTCCTAGACTTGGAATACCTGAAGCGCTACCCCGCATACGTCGAATGGCGAACGGGCACTTCGAGCTCAAGAGGCCAGGGCGACCCCGCGCCAAGAGTCGTTTCCTCCGAGGATAGTGGATCCACACCGGAGGAAGTGATGGAAGCCAGCCACCGGGCTTTGAGCTCGGTTCTGGAGGCCGACCTGCTCGAGCGCATCCGCGAACTGTCTCCCGCATTCTTCGAAGCACTGATCGTCGATCTGCTCATCGCGATGGGCTATGGCGGCGGCCGTGAGGAGATGGGAAGCGCTATCGGCCATCCCGGCGACGGCGGGATTGACGGCATCATCAAGGAGGATCCGCTCGGCCTCGACATCGTTTATATGCAAGCGAAACGGTACGCAGAGGGTAACAGCGTCGGCCGCCGTGAGATTCAAGGGTTCGCAGGCAGTCTTGACGGCGTGCGCGCGACCAAGGGCATCTTCGTCACCACCTCCACATTCTCGGCCGGCGCGCGCGAGTACGCGGCGATGATCGCGAAGCGCATCATCCTGATCGACGGGGCGGAGCTGGCACGTCTGATGATTCGCCACAATGTCGGCGTCCGCACGCGCACCGTGTACGAGATCAAGAAGGTCGACGAGGACTACTTCACGGAGTAGACGTGTCGCCGGCGGCATCGTTGATGTACCCGACGCTCGCGTCGAGGAAGACCCAGACGCCGCCGCTGGACAGCGAGTAATCCGCCGTGTCCGAGCCGGCGCCGCCCGCGAGTGCGTCGTTTCCAGCGTCGCCATACAACCGATCAGCGTCGGCGCCGCCGTATATCGTGTCGACGCCAGCGTCGCCATAGAGATCGTCGAGACCCTCGCCCCCGCTCACTACGTCGTCGCCGTTGCCGTCGTGGAGGCTATCGTCGCCATGGTTGCCGAGCAGTGCGTCGTCGCCGTCGTTCCCGTAGATCAGGTCGGGGCCAGCCCCCCATGATCAGATCGTCGCCGAAACTACTGAGGATCAAGTCGTCGCCACCGTGGCCCAGGATGAAGTCGTCGCCGGGCGTGCCGGAGATGATGTCGGCAGCGGATGTGCCGTTGATCTGCCCCATGACCCGCTTCTCTCTGCCGACCGCCTCTGCGGCATCGTGTTTCGCAGGTCATGGGAGCACGGAATCCGACGGGTGCCCGTGTCGAGGATCACACGGCGAACGCTTTGGCGCGACGTTATTCGAAAACGGACCCACCGGCAGCCCCGCGATCCCTCCACCCCCGGCGGAACGCGCCCGGCCGGCCAGCCGTTAGACAGACGGGCGGATCAGGGAGTCCAGAATGGCGGCCGAAGCTCTCGAACCTAGCGAGTTCTGGGGATCTCCACGCCCGCCATCCGCTCTAGCGTCTGCGCCAGCGCGGTCATGTCCTTGTCGCGGCCGACCTCTGCGATGCATTGCAGGAACAGGGTGCGGATGTTGGTGCCGAGCCACATAGGCGTCTCGTAGGCTTCCGCCTCGCGCCGCCACAGCTCGAGGTCTTTCTCGATGATGTACATGGCGCCACCGTAGTCGAAGGTCCGCGTCAGCACGTGGTTCGGGATCTTGGCCTCGGTGGCGGTGTTGCGGCCGGAAGAGGCGTTGATCACCTCGATCATCAGTTCGGGGTCGAGACCGGCCTTGGCCCCCAGCGTGATCGCCTCCAGGGCGACGGCGAGGTTGCCGAAGGAGATGATGTTGTTGACGAGCTTCATCGTCTGCGCCGCGCCGGGCTGTTCGCCCACATAGACCGCCTTGGTGGAGATCACGTCGAGCGCCGGCTCGAGGGCTTCGAACGTTGCCCGGTCGCCGGAGCACATGATGCCGAGCGTGCCCGCCTCGGCGCCCGGCGGCCCGCCGGAGATCGGGGCATCCAGGAATGCCTTGCCGACCTCCGCCATCCGTTGCGCCACCGCTCGCGAATAGGCGCTTCCAGTCGTCCCCATATTCACGAATGCCCGGGCGCGCGTCCCGGCGCTGACTCCGTCGGCGCCGGTCGCCACCATTTCAGCCGCGTCCAGGTTCGGCAGGCAGGCGAGCACGACATCCGCCTCGTCGGCAGCATCCTTCGGGGTCGCGGCGACGGCGGCGCCGTGCTGCGCCAGGATCGCGGTTCTGGTGTGGTCGGTGTCGCAGACGACGATATCATGCCCGGCCTCGGCGAGATTGATTGCCATCGGCCGGCCCATGGCGCCGAGGCCGACGAACCCGAGGCGCATCGTGGGCCTCATCAGAACGGCCGGTCGCCGCGGATCACGACGCGATGAATAGCCCGCTTCTCCTTCACTGCGTCGTAAGGCGTGACGCAGTGCATCGTGCCGCGATTGTCCCACATCAGCACGTCGTCGACCTGCCACTTGTGCCGGTAGACGTACTTGTCCTGCGTGGCGAAGCGCTCCAGTTCCGCCAGCAACTGCACGCCTTCCTCGAAATCCATCCCCGGGACATGGCTGGCGTGATTGCCCAGATAGAGGCCCTTGCGGCCAGTCACCGGATGGGTTCGGACGAGCGGATGCTCGACCGGCGGCGCCGCCGCGATCTGCTCCGGCGTCGCCGGGCGCTCGCCGACCTTCTCGCGGCTCCGCTCCCACGAGTGGACCGCCTTCAGGCCGGCGATCCGCCGCTTCGTCGCCTCGTCCAGGTCGTCGTAGGCGGCCTGGGTGTTGGCGAACAGGGTGTCGCCTCCTTCGCTTGCGATCGCCGGCGAGCGCAGAACCGTCGCCAGCGACGGCGTGGCGATGTAGGACTTGTCCGTGTGCCAGACGAGCGTGCCGCGCTCCGGATGTACGCCAAGCGTGGTGCCGTCCGCTTTCACGTTCGAGAACACCTGCACCTTCTCGTACTGCTCGTGACGAGTAGGCTTGTTGATGTGCTCCTCGAGCTCACCGAACCGGCTGGCGAACGCCAGGTGCTGCTCGTCCGTCAGCGACTGATTCCGGAAGACCAGCACCAGATGATCGAGGAATGCCTGCTCGACCACGGCGAACTGGTCGGCGGAGAGCGGTTGCGAGAGATCTATATTCGAGACTTCCGCGCCGAGGGCAGTCTCGAACGGAGTGACCGCAGGAACGCTTTCGGGACGGACCTCGGCTGATTGCATCATCGGGCGAACCTCCCTTGGTCGGCTCGCGTGCCGGGCAGTTGCCGGGCGCTGCGGCCGGATGCGAAGCCTCGAAAATCCTACACCAATCCGCCCTCAGAAGAAGGGATTCTCCGGCCGGATCAGCCCGTAATGATCGCGCAGCGTTTCGCCCTCGTAGGCGGTGCGGAACAGGCCCCGCTTCTGCAGCAGTGGGATCACCTCTGCCATGAAGACGTCCAGCATCGCAGGCAAGATCGGCGGCATGATGTTGAAGCCATCGGCCGCGCCGTCGGTGAACCAGTCTTCGATCAGGTCGGCGACCTGCTCCGGCGTGCCGGCGAAGGTGAAATGGCCGCGGGCACCGGCGAGCTTCGAGAGAAGCTGGAGCAAGGTCAGCCCTTCTCGACGGACGAGCCCGACGATGACCTCGGCGCGGCTGCGCGCGGCTTCCACGGTTCGCGGGTCCGGGAAATCCTCGGGCTTGAGCGGCTTGTCGAGCGGCAGGTGCGAGAAGTCATGGCCGCCGAAGCGGCCGGAAAGCCGCTTGCGGCCGATCTCCGGATCGGCGAGGTCGTTCAGCTCCTCCGACATCCGTCGCGCTTCCGCCTCGGTCGCAGCGATCATCGGGCTGAGGCCCGGGAGAATGATCGCCTGGCTGGGGTCGCGCCCCTCCGCCCGCACCAGCGACTTCAGGTCGGCATAGAATTCCTGGGCCGTCGCCTTCTCCATGTGCGCGGTGAAGACCGCCTCGGCATGGCGCGCGGCGAAGCGGCGGCCGGTCTCGGACGAGCCCGCCTGCACCAACACCGGACGACCCTGCGGACAACGCGGCATGTTCAGCGGCCCTGCGACCTGATAGTGCGGGCCCTGGTGATCGATCGGGCGGATACGGTCGGGCCAGGCGTAACGGCCGCCGGCGCGGTCGTCGACGACCGCATCGTCGGCCCAGCCGTCCCAGAGGCCCTTCACCACCTGCATGAACTCCTCCGCCTGCTCGTAGCGGGCGGCGTGGCTCTTCTGGCTCGTGTCGCCGAAGTTGCGCGCTGCCGGTGCCGACCAGGAGGTGACGATGTTCCAGCCGATCCGCCCGCGGCTGATGTGGTCGAGCGAAGCGTATTGTCGGGCGAGATTGAACGGCTCGGTATAGGTGGTCGATGCGGTGGCGATGAGCCCGATGCGGCTGGTCGAGACCGCCAGCGCCCCGAGCAGAGTGATCGGCTCGAGCCAGGCGCGGCCGGCACGCTCCACGTCGTCGGCCAGAGCGAGCTGGTCGGCGAGGAAGAGGGAGTCGAACAGCCCCTCCTCCGCCTTTCGCGCGAGATCCTGGTAATAGGCGATATCAGTCAGTGCCAGCGGCGAGGCCATGGGATGCCGCCACGACGCCTCGTGATGACCGCGACTATGGATGAAGAGATTGAGATGCAGCTTTCGCTTCATGGAATGCACTCAGCTGAATTCGACCTGGTCTTCACGCCATCATAGAGCGCTGGGCACACGGCCCGCCAGTCGACACCCTCCCCTCTCCCTGCGTGTCAGGCGGTTCCCGCGGCCAACGGGATGATCAGCTCTTCCATCAGCCGGTGCAGGTCGCTGATATAGCCGCCAGATCTGGCCGGACGAGTGGGATCCGACGTGACCGCCACCGTCAGCGCGACCTCGGGGACGACGTAGATCATCTGCCCGCCATAGCCGCGCGCATATCGCGCCGCGTGTCCGGTCATCGAGCGAAGAAACCAGCCGTAACCATACCGGTCGCCGGAGAACGGCGAGAGTGTTCGGGGCGTCCAGGAAGCGTCGATCCAGCTTGCCGGGAGCACGCGGCCGTTGTCGCCTACTCCGCCGCGCCGGTACATCTCGCCGAACTTCACCATCGCCCGCGGCGTCAGGGCCATGTTGTTGCCGCCCATGTAGATGCCCTGCGGGTCGCGCGTCCAGGGCGGGATCTCGATCTCGAGAGGGTCGCCGAGCCATTCGCGCGCGAGTGCCAGCGTGCTGCGGCCGCTGCCTCTGGTCAACGCAGCCGAGAGCAGATGATAGCTCCCGGTCGAATAGAGCATCCGCCCGCCCGGCTCGTCGACGAACTCGCGCGAAAGGGCATATCGGACCCAATTCCTGCTCTTCACCCATTCGCCGTAGCGGGGCCCCGAGGTCCGCTGGAGACCGGCGCGCATGGTCAGCAGATCCTCGACGGTTATCTCGCCGACGCGCGGATCGGCATCGCGTGGCACCAGATCCCCGAGCAGCGGCGCCACCTTCTGATCGACGCCTTCGAAGACGCCCCGATCGATCGCGGCGCCGGCGAGGGCGGCCATGATCGTCTTTGCGACCGACTTCACGTTGGCGGGTCTGTCGAGATGACCGCCCCGGAACGCCTCGGCGAGCAGCAACTCGCCCCGGACCGAGATCAGCAGAGTGTGGAGTTGGTCGAGCTGCCGTGCCCTGTCCCGCACCGCCCTCAAACGACCCGGGTCGGCCGGCGGCGGGCGGCGCGCTGCCGCGCTCGCGGCCACGCTGGGAAGGGCCGACACTCCGGCGACCGCAGCCAGTCCCGATACGAAGTTTCGCCGGGACATATGCCGTTCGCGCCGATGCGTCATCGCGTCTTGATCCGTCTGCGTAATCCGACTCGGTGCCGGGCGACGAGATCGACTGCGCACCCCCACCTTGGTTCATGTGGCGTGCACTTGCGCCGCGGCAACGTTTCCCTGTCCGATAGGAGCCCCAATGCGGCTCTCCGGAAAAGAGGCAATGCGTTCTTTATGCGACCAGGACACGTTCCCGTACCCCGCTATCGACCCTACTCCGGCGCCGCCCTCTTCGCGCGAAGCTATCGCCCGTTCTTCCTGGCCGCCGCCATCTGGGCCGTCCTGGCCCTCGCCTTGTGGCTCGGCACACTAACCGTCGGGCTGGAGCTGCCGACGCGGTTCGATCCCGTCTCGTGGCACGCTCGCGAAATGCTCTTCGGCTTCGTCGGCGCGGCCGTTTGCGGATACCTGCTGACGTCGACGCCGAACTGGACGGGGCGAATGCCGCTCAACGGCGCGCCGCTGGCGGGCCTCGCAGCACTCTGGCTGCTGGGCAGGGTAACGATCGCGACTTCGGATCATCTCGGCGGGCTCACCGCAGCGATCGCGGACCTCCTGCTGTGGCTCGTCCTGATCGCGGCCATTCTGCGGGAGATCGTGGCGGGGAGAAGCTGGCGAAACCTTCCGCCGACAGGGGCGCTCGCAGGTCTCGCGGCAGCGAACGCGGCCTCTCATGCCGCCCTGCTCGGATGGATCGAGGATACGGCCCTCGGCTGGCGGGCCGGTATCGGTGTGGTGGTGGCACTGCTCGGCCTCATCGGAGGACGTGTGGTGCCGAGCTTCACCCGAAACTGGCTGGCCAAGCGCCGGGACAAGCGCTTCCCCCTCACCGACAGGCGACTGGATGCGGCGGTGCACGCAGCCTCCCTCACCGGCCTTGTCCTATGGGTGGCGGATGTATGGCTGCCGCTCGCGGCCGCCGCCTTGCTGCTTGCCGGCTTGCTCCATGCCCTGCGCCTGCTGCGCTGGAATGGATGGCTGACGCTCCGGGCGCCGATCGTCTGGGTTCTCCACGTCGGTTACGGCTGGATCCCGGTTGGCCTGATCCTCCTGGGGCTGTCGATCCTGATGCCGGCGACGGTGCCGCACGCCGCCGCCTTGCACGCGCTGACGGCGGGTGCGATGGGCACGATGATTCTCGGCGTGATGACCCGCGTGGCCCTCGCGCAGGATCAGCGCGGGACGGAGGCGGGAGGGCCGACGACGGTCATGTTCCTCTTCGTTGTCGCCGCGGCAGCGCTGCGGGTCATCGCCGCCTTTGTTCCGCAGGCCTATCTGCCGCTGCTGATAGCTTCCGGGGGCGCCTGGATTGCGGGGTTCGCGCTGTTCGCCCTGCTACACGGGAGGTGGATGGTGCGCGCGCCGCAGTGACTCACGCGATTCGGGTTACCCGACCCTGATGGTCCGTCAGGTGGGCCTCCACCTCCTCATGCTGTGATATCAGACGGCGCGCTTCGGCCGTCGGCATCAGGGCGATCGCCGTGGAGATGCCGTCGGCCAGAACCGCCGTTGGCGCGGTGACCGTCACAGCGGTGTGGTGGCGTGGGCTCGAGCCATCTCGCGGGTCGAGAATGTGGTTGTGCGACCCGCTCCCGCCGAACGGTCCGGCAGCACCGGCCGAAGTCGCAACCGCTCTCTCGCTGACGGAAAGCAGCGGCCCCGCCTCGCTCTGGCCGGGCGCCGCCAGCCCCACCCGCCACGGGGAGCCGTCGGGCCTCGTCCCGAGCGCGCGGATTTCGCCGAACGCGACCAGGACGTGGTGCAATCCCTCGCGGCGGAGCAACTCCGCCACCTTGTCGGTCATGTGGCCCTGGGCGATGCCGTTCAGCGTCAGCATCGCGCCCGGCCGATGCAGGCGAACCGCGTCCGGACCGAACTCGACGGCGTCGAACCCCACCCGCGCGAGCGCCCGCTCGCGCGCCTCCGGCGGGGGGCCGGCAGGGTCGGCATCCAGGGTGGAGTACCAGTCGGCATAGAGACGCCAGAGCGGCTGCACTGTCGGATCGAACGCGCCCCCGCTCGCCCGCCACAGGCTCCGGCTGGCGGAAAGGACTTCCAGCAACTCCGGGCTCGGGGACACGAGCGCACCCGCCTTATTGAGGCGCACCAGTTCGGAGCGCGGCTGATAGAGACTGTAGATCTGCTCCAGCCTCGCCGCCTCGGCGAGGCATTTGCCCACGAGATCGTTTGCGCGGTCGGGGTCGTCGACCCCGAGCACGATCTCCGCCTCGGCCCCCATCACGACGCCGCGCCACCGCCGCAGCGGCACCGGCCCGGCGGCAAGGCCGGGGAGCGAAAGGCCGGCAGGCAAAGCCGCCGCCGCGATCATGATTCTTCGCCGCGAGAGCTTCATCAGTGACCACTCCCATGACCGTGCATGGCGGACGGTTGCGGGTCGCCGTCGCCCAGCACGTAATCGTCGGGGATCTCCTCGAGCTTCACGATGCGCCCGCCGTACTCCTTCGTGAACGCCCTCGCCGCGGCTTCATCCGAAAACGGTACCGCCTCGAGCGCTCCCATCCCGCCGCGTCGGGTGCTGTCGATCACATAGACCGCGCTGTGCGCATCGATCCAGGTCTCGTCCCCGGGATTGTTCCAGTCTTCGGTCGATGCGATGTCGTTCACGTAGAAGGCGGCAATGTCGTCCGGCTCCTCCGGCAGCCGGGTGAAGGAGATCCCGTCGCGAACGGAGGTGAACCAGACCACCTGCTCGCCTGAGCGGAGATGGATCTGTGCCTTCGGCCCCGCATGGTCGACGACGATCATGCCGCAATAGTGGCCGATCGCATCGCGGGTCAAGGCGGCGGGAGGCGGCTTCTCGCCTTCGCTTCCGGAGTCACACGCCACCAGAGCGGCGAGAAGGCCGAAGACAGCCAGAGCACCCAGACTTCTTCTCATCCTACACCTCACGCCGCCGGAAGAGGAGCCAGGCTCCGGCGAGCGGCAGGATTGCCCAGAGGGCGAGCACGCCATTGAGGGCCGACGCCGGCAGACGCAACTCGGCGCCGATCCCGACCATGCCCGCCGCCTCACTGACGTTCCCGCCTACAGCGAGGTTGGCGAGGCGGAACACATCTGCCGGGTTGAGCATCAGCGCCGCTTCGACCGCGGCGGGGGGAATGTCGCTGCCGAACGCGACGAGGGCAGCCAGCAGCACGAGATCGAAGACGATGACCAGCAGGAGCCAGACGCCGAGAGCGAGACCGGCCGCAGTAGCGCGCTCCGTCACCATAGTGCTGGCGAGATAGCCGAGGCCCAGAAAACTGGCGCCGAGCGCGACCGAGGTGATGCAGAGTCGGAGGAAGGCCGCCCATTCGGCGGTGCCGGGGGCATCGCCGGTGAAGGCCAACGCCGCGGCGGCGCTGCCGAAACCGACCGTCACCGCCACCAGCAGAATGCCGAGGTGGGCGAGAAACTTGCCCGCGACGATCTCTGCCCGCGAGACGGGATAGGCGAGAAGCAGCAGCATGGTCCCACGCTCCACTTCCCCGACGATGGAATCGTAGGAGAGCAGGAGCGCCAGCAGCGGAATGAGGAAGATCGAGAGGCTGGCGAGGCTCACGACGAGCAGGTCGATCCGGCCGACGCCTGTGGTCCCTGCGGGCGCGCCGCCGAGGAAGGCGAGGGCGAGTGCGAAAATGGCAAGCAACCCCGTTGCCGCCAGCACCCAGCGATTTCGCAGATCGTTGCGGAACTCCTGCCAGGCCACGACCGCGAGCGGGGTCATGGCGCCCTCCCTGCCGTCACCTGCGCGTAGATCGCGTCGAGCGACGGCGGCAATACCTCGATATCCTTCACACCCTCTCCCAACCCGGCGAGACGGCGGATCACCGCCATCTTCGCTTCCGGCTCGCAGGCGAGCTCGACCGCCTCGCCGCTTCTGCGGGTGACGGACGCCTCCGGTGCGACGGTTGCCGCGATGTCACTGCTCCGGCACGGGCCCGGCACCACCCGCAACATCACCGGCAAGCGGACCTCTCGCCGAATTTCGTCGAGCGAGCCGAGCGCGAGCAGCCGTCCGCCGCCGAGGATGGCGATCCGGTCGGTCTCCGCCTCGAGCTCCGAGAGCGCGTGCGAGGAGATCACCACGCTCGCGCCGGCCTCCGCCCGTTCGCGAATGAGATCGTAGAAGATGCGGCGGAACGCCGGGTCGAGGCCGGTCGTCGGCTCGTCCAGAAGCAGGAGGTGCGGGTCTCCGAGGATCGCTTGGGCAAAGCCGAGCCGCTGTCGCATACCCTTCGAATACGACCGCACCGGGCGCCGCTTCGCCTCTCCCAGCCCCACCTTCTCCATCGCCTCCTCTGCGACGCTTCCCGGCAATCCCTTGAGGCGAGCCCAGAAGCGGAGCGCCTCGATGCCGCGCATCGCCGGATCGAAGGCGATCGTCTCTGGAAGGAAACCGATGGACCCGGCTGCACGGGCCGCCTGCGGGCTCTTGCCCAACACTTGGATCTCGCCACGGTCGGGACGAAGGATCGAGAGGAGAAGCTTGAAGAGAGTCGTCTTGCCGGCGCCATTGTGCCCGACCAGCGCCAGGCGCTCGCCGGCCGACGCCTGCAAGCTGATATCGTTCAGGGCATGCACGGACCCATAGGATTTCGAGACGCCGGTGAGCGCGAGCGATGGGTGCGTCACGGCTCTTCCACCGGCCCCGGCCGCCCTCGCGCCGCCACCTCCGGCGGCCGCATCAACGGCGCCGAGTCCACCACCCCGCCCGGGTGCAGCGAGGGCAGCTGCGTCTGCGCGTACCGCAGCACCGTCACCGCCGGCCCGTTGAGTAGCAGCTTGGCGACCGGATGCGCCCAGACCACCTGATCGACCATGTCGTTCGGCCGGTACGATCGGTCGGAGAGCCCGTCGCCGTCGAGATCGAACGCCGGATTGTCGCTCCAGTATTGTCCGCGCCCGTCCGCGGACCAGTCGAGGTGACGTGTGCCGACATACTTCACCTGCGTGCGATTGCCGATGAAGGCGTTGCCGGACATGCGGTTGCGCTCCGATCCTGCCGTGAAATGGATGCCGATGCCGCAGCCCTCGAACCAGTTGCCATTGAAGTCATTGACATTGGAATTATAGATAAAGACACACTTCTCCCCGCCGCCCAAGACGGCATTGCCCTCGATTTCCGAATTGTTGACGTAGTTCAGAAGCACTCCATGATCCCTGTCCCCTGTGGACAGGTTGTCTCGCACGCTGATGTTCTTCGAATACATAAGAGCATAGCCGACGTGATTTCCGGCCGACGTATTGCCGACCACATCACTGGATTGCGTGTACATGTAGTGGACCGCGAAGCGGAGGTCGCGGAAAGTGTTGCCGGCGAAGCGGTTGTCCCGGCTCGTCGTGACGAAGATGCCGTCCCGCCCGAAGCGGACGTCGTTCTCCACGACCTCGGTCCCCGGCGCGTTCCAGACATAGATCGCGTTCCCGCGCTCGCTCATGCGGAGGTCACGACGCCCGTGGATCCGGTTGCGGCGCACGATCGCGTCCGTCGCTCCCTTCACCGCCACGCCGATGAGGTTTTCGGTGAGGAAATTGTCCTCGATCACGGCGCCGGCCGCGTTCTTGGTGAGGTAAACGCCGGCATCCTCGTCGAAGAGGCTGATGCCGGAGCCGCGTACCGTCACCCCCTGAAGAACCACGTCCGGCGCATCGATCGTGACGACGCGCCCGTTGCCGCCGCCATCGATGACGCTGCCGCCGTCGACGCCCTGCCCGCGGATCAGGAGCGGCTTCTCGATCACCACGCCGCCTTCGTACCGGCCGGGGGCCAGCTCGACGATCGCGCCGGGCGACGCGTCCCGCAGCGCCGCCGCCAGCCCTCCCGGGGATACCTTCACCACCGAAGGTGCCGCCGCGGCCGCGGCTGCCAGAAAGGCAGCCGCTAATCCTGCCACGATTCCCGGGAGAGTCATGGCGTCGCTCAGGCCGAGCGCGGCTCGACCAGCATCCGGCCCCGCATCTCCATATGGAGCGCGTGGCAGAAGTACTGGCAGTAGTACCAGTGGACTCCGGGCTTATCCGCGGTGAAGGTTACCGAGGCGGTCGCCTGCGGCCCGATCTCGAAGGCGATGCCGTAGCCGGTCAGAGTAAAGCCGTGGGTCAGGTCCTCGATGTCGTCGATGTTCGTGATGAAGATCGTGACCTCGTCACCCTCCTTTACGGTGAACTCGGTCAGAGAGAAGGTCGGGGCGACCGAGAACATGTAGACGCGGACCTTGTTGCCGTCGCGAATCGGCTCCGGGGCCCCGTCCTCCAGGACCACCCCATCCTTCTCCGCCCACTGGCGCGCCTCCTCCCACATCGGATCGTCGCGGGAATAGGTCGACACCGGGTTCACGATGTCGCGGCGGACAATGATGCAGTCGTGCGGCTCGGCGAAGGTCGGCCCGTCATGCACCAGGGTCATCTGGTCCCCCGAAATATCGAAAAGCTGATCGTTCTCGGGCTTCAGCGGGCCGGTATTGAGGAAGCGATCCTTGGAGAACTTGTTGAGCGAGATGAGCCAGTTGGATTCCGCTTCCTTGGTCTCGCCCATCACGGTGCTGTTGTGGCCGGGCTGATAGGCCACATCGACCTTCTGGAGGATCGGGTCGACCTGGTCACCGTCGAATGCCTTTCGCGCCTGCTCGATGTTCCACTTCACGACCTGACTGTCGATGAAGAGCGTCGTGTAAGCGTTGCCATTGCCGTCGAAGGCGGTGTGCAGCGGCCCGAGACCGAGCTCCGGCTCTGCTACGACCACGTCGCGCGGCTGGATCTTGTCGTCGAACAGGTCGTCGAAGCGCCGAACGTCGAGCACCGACACCGTCGGCGAGAGCTTGCCGTTGACGACGACGTGATTGCCGTCCGGCGCGGTGTTGATGCCGTGCGGGCTGTTCGGGATCGGTACATAACGGGTATAGGGCGAGCCGTTACGACCATCCACCACCGGCACTCCCGACATCTCCTGATAGTCGCCGTTGCGGACGGCTTCCTCGATCCGGGCGATGTTGAAGATGACGACCCAGTCTTGCTCCCGCTCGCTCATGCCGGCGAGGTCCGTGGCTTCTTCCGAGTTGTAGCAGGTGGAGAAGGCATACTTGCCCTGGTAGTCGCAGTCGGTGTTGTCGAGATTGCCGTCGACCAGCACCTGCCACGCCACCTTCATCTCGTCGCCGTCGACGGCCGTGAACACGCAGCGATACTGGGTGGCATCGTCCAGGATCTTGCCGTCGTTGGGCATCGGGATCCGATGCTCCTGGTTGACGAAGATGTAGCCCGTGCGCGGGTATTTCTGCGGTCGCATCCCGTGCATGTCGCAAGCGTTCGGGATTTCGATGATCCTGTCGGTCCGCATGATGTCGCAGCGGATGCGGGCAATGCGGCTGTTCGCCTTGTCGTTGATGAAGATGTACCGGCCGTCGTATGTGCCATCGGTGAACGACATGTGCGGGTGGTGCGCGTCGCCGTTCAGGAAAATCCCGCCTCGACTCTCGAGGAACTTCCGCGTCTCGGGCTGCAGACCCTCGGTGAGAATCTTCCTGCTTTCGTTCGTGACCCCCCACCCGGTCGCGCCGCAGTAGTTGAAGACCGGGATGCGGATCAACTCGCGCATCGACGGCACGCCGAAGATGCGGATCTCGCCCGACTGCCCGCTCGACCAGAATCCGTAATAGTCGTCGAGATCGCCGGGGGCTACCGCACCCTTCGCACCTGCTTCCGCTGCCTTTGCCTCTCCGACCAACGCGTTCGTGGCGGTGCCGGACCTCAGCGCCCCGACCCCGAGGCCAGCGGCTGCCCCGAGTCCGGCGAAGGCGGCGGCTTTCGCGGTTCCACCCAGCAAACCGCGGCGCGACAGCGCGAAGCGGTCGTTATTGTCGGTCATGCTCGCTCTCCTTCTGGCACTTGATCTGTCTTGGATGCACCGGACTCCGGATCGGCCCGCCGTGCCGGCTTCTTCTTGTATTTCTCGACCAACCGTTCCTTCTCGGCCTTCTCCTTCGGTGAAAGCGTCGAGTCCGATGCCATCATGAGCCGCCGCTCGCGCTTGATATTGACCTGGATCACATGCGGGCATCTTTGTTCGTCGTAGTACATGAGCTGGCAATCGAGGCAGTAGATGCACTCGTTGACGTTGATCCGGCCATCCGGGTGGATCGCCTGCACCGGGCAGATGTTGGCGCAGCGCTGGCAGGGATTGCCGCAGTCGCTGTAACGCTTGAGCCAGTCGAACATGCGGATGCGGGCGGGGATGCCGAGGGCGGCCCCGAGCGGACACATGTAGCGGCAGAAGAACCGCTCGATGAAAAGCCCGATCACCAGCAGCCCGACCGCGAACGCCACGAAGGGCCACGAGCGAACGAATTTCAGAATGATCGCGGTCTTGAACGGCTCGACCTCGGCGAGCTGCTCGCTGAGCGAGAGCGAATAGAGCGCGGCCCCGAACAGAACCAGGAAGATGATGTACTTGATCGGCCAGAGCCGTTCGTTCAGGGCCCAGGGCACCTCCACCTGCGGAATGCGGAAATACCGCCCGATCCGGTTGGTGATCTCCTGCAGTGCCCCGAACGGGCAGAGCCAGCCGCAGAAAGCGCCGCGCCCCCAGAACAGCAGTCCGGCCGCGACCGAGAACCACAGGATGAAGATGAGAGGGTCTAGGAGGAAATAGGCCCAGTTGAAATCACCGAGCAGCGCAGTCGAGAAGGTCAGCACATTCACGACCGATAGCTGCGCGTTGGCGTACCAGCCGAGCCATACGAGGACGATCGCCAGTAGCGAATATCGTATGATCGTCGCGAGCTTCCGACGGCGGACGAGCCAGTCCTGGAAGAAAAAGATCGCCGTCACCGCCAGCAGCAGAACGAGCAGAATCCCGATCGCGACCCAGCGCTCGTTCCAGATCCGCTGCCAGAGCGCGTCGCGGGCCGCCTGCTCTCCGAGCCGCGCCTCCCCGGTTGCAGCGACCTCCCTCTGCGCCACCACCGGCTCGGCCGCAGGTGCCGGCACCTCCTCGAGGAAGCGGGCGGGGAGCGAATAGCCGAGGTCGAACGTGGTGAAGGACTTGTCGCGCGCACTGATCTCGCGCTGCACCAGAAGCTCGAGCCGCCAGGGGACCGTCGGATCGAAGCCCTCGGGGAGCGTGAAGACGCCGATCTCGCGGAAGCGCGGGGCGCCTTCGGCCATGATGTCGGCGATGCGCCGGTGATCGCGGTCCCGAAAGCGGAAGGCGTTATCACCCTGGATCACGCGGATTCTGTCGAAGATGCCGCCGCGCACATATCCCGAGCCTTTGAACGAATAGAGCCCGTTGCCTGCCAGCACGAGCGCGTGGCGATCGGCCGGCAGGCGCTCCGTCATCAACGGGTAGCCCCGTTCGCCCAGCAGGCTGCGCCCGATCGTCGGGATCGTCGCAAGGCCCGCATACAGTTCGATAAACGTGTCATCCGGATTCTGCGATTCTGGACGGGCAGCAGCCGCCTGATCGCCGGCCCGCTCGAACGCGGCAGTCACCTCGCCGACCGAAAGCACCAGCCGCTTGACGGAGCCGTCACCGACCAGCGTCTCCCAGTCGAGCTCTTCTGCCGGGACATCTCTGAGAATGAAGCGCTGTTCCCGGATCCCGGCCGCCGCAAGCCCGCCGAGCCCCCGCGCGCGCGCCAATCTGATCGCGGCGCGGCGGATGGAGTCGTCGATGACCATCACGGTCACCGTCGCACCGCTGATGATATCGAGCTCGTCGTGCTCGGCGCTCGGGGTGGTGGTCTCCTGAACGATGTTACGCCCGGCATAACCGGCGATGAATGTGCGGACGCTTTCTTCGGGAATACCGATGAGAACGATCGGCTCGTGATGATCCACGAGCTTGGCACCCGTGATGGTGCCCTCCAGATCCAGCCCGACGACGACGTGGATCGGCTTGCCGGAATATCCGACCGAGTTGACGAGATCGGAGTTCAGGAAGGCGTACCCCGCGAGCTCGTCGCCCCTAAATATCGGCGCAGCGGGCGGATCACCGTCAATGTCGCCCAGCCGCGTTGCCCCTTCCATGATTTCGGCGGGCGCGAAGGTGTCCAGATATTCGGAGAGGAGGCTTTGCGCACGAGCCTCGGAGATTCCCAGGGCCAGTACGACGACAACGAGCAGGGCGATCGAGGTACGTGCTAGCATCGACTGGGCCCCGCGGCGCAACCATCCGGTGGTTGCGGGCATCGGGCCCGAATGCGCGGAACCGTGGATGCAGGCGGACGAGGATGAAAACGAAATCCTTCGAAACACCCTCGGATCTTCTGGAGGCGGCCGCGGCGGTGGAGCGGGCGGCGGCGCGACGCTATCGCGAATTGGCGGAGGAGATGAAGAGAGCTGGAAACATCGAGCTCGAGGCAATCTTCGAACAACTCGCAGTCGAGGAAGCCGCTCATCTCCAAACGCTCCAGGAATGGGCCGGTTCCGACTCCGTCGGAGCGACCACCGAAGGCGACTGGCGGCGCACCGGCCCGGAAGTGAATAGCGACGAGGACGAGCCGCCCGATCCGTATACGCTGACGCCGTACCGCGCCCTCAGCATCGCGGTTCACAACGAGGAACGTGCCTTCGCCTTTTTCTCGGCGGTGGCAGCGGACGCCGAGGACCCCGCGGTTCGGGAACTCGCGGAGCGGCTCGCCCATGAGGAGCTCGGTCATGCCGCACGATTGCGAAAAGCGCGGCGCGCTGCCTACAGGGCTACGGGACGGAGGCCGGGGCTTCACCGCTGGGCGTTGCCGCGTGCGGAGATCGAAGACCTTTCGCATTTCCGCCGCATCGCCGCAGCGCTGGAGCTCGGCATCGCCGAGCGGCACGAGGCCGTGGCTGCCGCCATCACACGAGACGCCGCCGCGGACGCCGCATCGGTGGCGCACGTTGCGCGGCAGTCGCGTGATGCCGCCAGTTCGCTCGAGCCGAGCAACGCCGAGCCCCCGAGACGGGCCGAGGATGCGACGTTGCCGACGTCTGTACCGGAAGCCCTCCGCGACATGCTGCTCGACCTCGAAGAAGCCTACGCCTTCTATGCCGGCGTCGCCGACGCCGGTCCTGACCAGCACATCGTCGAGGAAGCGCAACGGCTTTCGCAGCAAACCCTCGGTCGACTGGCTACCGTGCGCGAGGCCCTTTCCCAAGGGCAGACTCCTCCCTGGCATTGAAACGTCGCCGCGGGCCGCGCGCGGCCGCCGGTGGTCGAGCATGCCTGTCGCTTCCGGCACCGACTTGTGCTGCCGCAAGTTCGCTCCACAAGCCGAGGTCGAGAGGCTGCGGCGTTGCATCAGCCGCCGCCTACATAGCCAGGTAACCCCCGTCGACGTAAAGCTCCGCCCCCGTGATGTACGACGCCTCGTCGGACACGAGAAACAGCACGGCGCGCGCGACCTCGTCCGCCTCGCCGGATCGGCCCAGGGGAACGCTCTTGAGCATCTTTGCTCGGGTGGCCGGGTCGGCGGTGGCGCCGGAGGTGCGCATCGGTGGCATCAGCCCCGGATGCACGCTGTTGACGCGAATTCCGTTCGCCCCCTCCTGTGCCGCGACGGATTTCGCCATCACCCGCACCGCCGCCTTGGAGGCATTGTAGGCGCAGTGGATCTGCTTCTGACCGACGACGCCGGAGATCGACGACATGTTCACGATCGCACCGCCGCCGGCCTTGCGCATCTCCGGCACGGCAAACTTGATGCCGTAGAAGACGCCGGTCGCGTTCACCGCCATGATCCTGTGCCAGGCGTCGCTGTCGTACATGTCGGAAACGGCACTGCCGCTAATGCCGGCATTGTTGACCAGGATGTCGAGTCGGCCGTGTTCGGCTACGATCGCTTCGACCGTCCGCTGCCAGCCCGCCTCGTCGGTGACGTCGAGGCGGTGGAAGCGGGCCGTCCCGCCGTTGGACGCGATCTCGGCAGCGATCGCTTCGCCTTCGCTTTCCAGCGTGTCGCCGATCGCCACTCGAGCGCCCTCCGCGGCGAAGAGGCGTGCCATCGCCGCCCCCATGCCCGAAGCCGCACCGGAGATCAGAGCTATCTTGCCATCGAGCCGCATGGCCGATCCTCCCTACAGTCATTTTGTCCGAGTGTAGGATGGATCGGCAGTCGTTTCATAGGAAGCCGCGCCCGGACCCGCTCAGGCCTTCTCCGTCGCACCCTCGACGGTGGCATGGAGATGCTCGACCAGCGCGTCGTCCAGCCCTAGACGAGCCGCCAGCATGGCGAGGTAGCCGCGCTCGGCGGCGTTGTCGACGTCGACGGCGAGCAGCGAGGCGACATAGATCTCGGCGGCTTCTTCGGGAGTGCGGGCGGCCCCGGCGACCGAGTCGATATCCAGCGGCGCGCGCAGCTGATCGAGCACGAACGCCTTGTCGTCGGCATCGAGCTCGAGCTTGTCCATCTGCGCGAAGATGTTCGCCTGCTCCTGCGCATCTATATGGCCGTCCGCCTTGGCGGCCGCGATCATCGCCGTCAACAGGTTGCGAGAAAGCGACTGCTGCTCTTCTTCGCTCGCCGGGTTGAAGGGCGTCTCCTTGGGCGCCTCCAGCACTTCGATCGTCGAGCCGGCGCCGCTGGGGCCATTTCCCGCCTGCCAATCGCGATAAGCCTTGTAGGCGAGCGCTCCGACGACGGCCATTCCGCCGAGCTGCAGAGCGGAACCGCCGAGTTTCCGCCCCTTCTTGGAGCCGAGCAGGATACCGGCGAGGCCGCCCGCGAGCGCACCGCCTCCGAAACCCCCAGGCAGACTACCGCCGAGGCCGCCCGCACCGAATTCGCGAGCCATGTCGCCGAGCCGGGACAAATCGAATCCCTGAGCCGACCCGCCGGACGCGCCCTGTCCACCAGCCCCGAGAAACTGATCGAGAAGTCGTTTGGTATCGAGCATCCGCGCGGCCTCCGCACTGGTTGTCGGCCATAAATTGGTCTGGTCGCGACAATCGCCAAGCGCGGTCGCGACCGGCAGCTCAGGGCGCGAAGACCTCGACCGCGAGTCGGTCGATGGCGAAACGTGCAGGCGTCCGGGTTACGAGCTCGCCGTCGGCATTGACGTCGTGTGGGCGCCGGGTGCGCACGACGATCTCTCCTCGCGTACTGAAGGCACGAACGTTCGGTAGGCGACCATGGGTGCCGCGTCGCAACGCCGGCAGCAGCTTTACCAGCTCCCACCAGTTCTCAACGCCGAGACTGTAGAAATCCAGTTGGCCGTCGTCCGGTCGTGCACCGCTCTCCACGGTCATGCCACCGCCGTAAAAGCGGCCGTTCCCCACCGATACCTGAACCGTGCGCAGCACTTCGGTGCGGCCGTCATGCTCGACCGAGATCGTGAAGGGGCGGCTCTGCGCCAGCAGTCTTCCTCCGGCGACGGCATATCCCAATCTGCCGAAACGGCGTTTGGCTGCCGCCGTCAGGTTTCGTGCCAGTTCGACGCTGAAACCGAGGCTGGCTACGTTGAAGAACGGATGGTCGTTCACGCGACCGAGGTCGATGCGGCGCGTGTTGCCGCGAGCGATGATCTCCGCAGCCACCCTGATCGACGGACCGATCTCGAGCGTTCGCGCGAGATCGTTCGCCGTTCCGAGCGGCAGGATTCCGAGCGTCAAGCCATGATCGCGAACAGCGGCAGCGGCGGAATTCAGCGAGCCGTCGCCCCCGCCGACGATGACGCTGTCGATCGAGGCGGCATAGGTGCGGATAGTCGAGTCGATGTCGGGTGCATCGGAGTTCGGAGGCTCGATTATGGCGAACCCCGCGCCGGTCAGCAGCTCTCGTGCCTCCTCGATCGAGCTGCCGCCCATCCGGGCGCGCCGGTTCACGAGGAGCAGAGCGGTGCGGTTCGAAATGGCGGTCACCCGAAGAAGTGAGGGACGAACCGACTGGTATCGCGCGTTATGGCGGTCGAATCCTCGCGGATGCCCATGCCGGCAGGTTGGCTGGCAATGACCCAGGAGCCGATCACCGGGAAGTTGCCGTCGAACGCCGGCAGGGGTGCATACGACTGATAGACGAAGCCTTCCGCACCGTAATCCCCCGAAGTTTCGGCAATGACCCGCCCCTCTTGGAGCAGACTCACATTGGCGCCCTCGCGACTGTAGATCGGCTTCCGCACGACCCTGCCCGGCACGCGCTCCGGTTCCAGCGAGGTCTCCAGAAGATTCGGGTGTCCGGGCGCCATCTCCCAGAGGAGAGCGAGCGATGCCTTGTTGGAAAGCACCATCTTCCAGGCCGGCTCGATCACCTTGGCCACACCCGTCAGGAGGTGCTCGCCGAAGGGTTCGCCGACCAGCCACTCCCACGGGTAGAGCTTGAACAGCACGTCGATCGGCCGGTTCTCCAGGTCGACGAAACGCCGGCCATCCCAGCCGATGTCCTCGACATCGATGCGATCCGTCGTAAGCCCTGCCTGCACCGCCGTATCACGCAGGTACTCGACCGTGCCGGCATCCTCGACATGACCTTTGACCGAGGAGAAGTAGAGGCGTCGGCGGCCGATCCCGAAGTTCCGCCAGGCTTCGATCAGCCGCTCGTGGATGGAATTGAACTGGTCGGCTTCCGGACGAAACGCTTCGAGCCAGTCCCATTGGACGACCGCCGCCTCGAACAGGGCCGTCGGGGTATCGGCGTTGTATTCGAGGAGGCGCGGCGGGCCGCTGCCGTCATAGGAGAGATCGAATCTTCCGTAGAGGTTCTTCTCGCCGACCTTCCAGCTGC
Organism: Alphaproteobacteria bacterium; assembly: GCA_029268305.1. Taxonomy (GTDB): domain Bacteria; phylum Pseudomonadota; class Alphaproteobacteria; order JAJUGE01; family JAJUGE01; genus JAJUGE01. Next base: position 21,992 of record JAJUGE010000004.1, on the reverse strand, counting down.
TTTCGATCGCAGCCCACGCCGAACGCGGGATGCGAAGCCGCTCATAAGCCTCCTCGCCCGACGCCACCACACGGTCGACCAGGGCGAGACACATCTGTTCCAGCTCGCCGGTCGCATCCTCGATCGTGTCCACTTCGCTTTCGGAGAAGCGGTAGCAGGCGGTCTCGTCCCAATAAGGGGCGTCGTCGATGGTGTGAAAGACGAATCCGAGATCGCGCTCGACGTGCTCGCGCCAGTCCGGCCGCGGCTCCGTCCGCAGCCGCTCCATCTCAGCCGCCCGACGTCGTGCGGTACGCGCGGGCGGATTGACCGAAACCGCCGCGCGAGACCTGGGAGACCTGGGCCGCGGGGCGGAACGAGTTGGCAGCGCCGGCGCCGGTGCCGCCGAAGCTTCCCACATTGAAGAACTTGCCGCCGTTCGGCATGACGGCACTGCCGTTCGCGCCGCGGTAGACCGGCTGCGCGAACCGATTTCCGCCGCTGAGCATGCTGCCCATCATGTAGCCCATCAACATCGGCATGAAGATGCTGCCTCCAGACGACGCCTGCTGAGTCTCGCAATTGCCGGGGCCGAACTCGGCCTCGCACTCTTCCTTGCGGGTGAACTTCGGCGCCTCCTCGGCGAACTTCTGCTCCGCTTCGGCCTTCACCGATTCGCAGGTCGCCGTGTCGTACACGGCGGCGCAATCGGCCACGCTCGAATAGAACTGGGCATCCTGCGGCGGCCCATCGTCGCCGCAGGCCGCGAGCGTGATGCCTGCGCTGCCCAGCAGTACGAGTCGGATCGAGCGTGATTTCTTCATGAGTGCGGTCATCCTCTTCCTTGCGCGCCGAATATGGCCACTGGACAGCCAAGTCGGAAGGGGTATTTGCCAGGACCATCGTTCACCGCGCCTGCCACGCCTCCGAGCCGCGGGCACGCCGGCGGCTCTTCGCATGGGCGACCGTTCCGGCTATACAGCCTCGAACCCTCAAATCGGAACGGTGATGGCGCGCGCTCTCGAGATCGGCGACCGGTTCATTGGTGACGACGAGCCCTGCTTTGTCATAGCCGAGATTGGCCACAACCATGGGGGCAACCTCGACACCTGCAAACAGATGTTCCGCGCGGCGGCTGAATGCGGTGCCGACGCGGTCAAGCTGCAGAAGCGCGACAACCGGACCCTCTTCACGCGGCAGATGTACGAGAGCGTCTACAACAGCGAGAACGCCTACGCTCCGACCTACGGCGAGCACCGGGAAAAGCTCGAGTTCGGACTCCATGAGTATCGGGAGCTGCAAGAGCTGGCGAGAGAGCTCGGCATCCTGTTCTTCGCCACCGCCTTCGACGCGCCGAGCGCGGACTTCCTGGAGGCGCTCGACATGCCCTGCTACAAGATCGCGTCGGGGGATCTGACGAACACGCCCCTACTGCGGCACGTGGCCGGCTTCGGCAAGCCGATGCTCATCTCCACGGGCGGCGCGCACATGGAAGACGTGCAACGGGCCTACGACGTCGTCGCGCCGATCAACCCGCATATCTGCATCATGCAGTGCACGGCGGCATACCCGCCGCGCCACGAAGAGCTGAACCTGCGGGTGATCGAAACCTACCGACGCGCCTTCCCCGACACCGTCATCGGCTTCTCCTCCCACGACAACGGCATCGCCATGCCCCTGATCGCATACATGCTGGGCGCCCGGATCATCGAGAAGCACTTCACCCTGGATCGGACTTGGAAGGGGACGGATCAGGCATTCTCACTGGAACGGCCCGGTCTGCGGCGCATGGTGCGGGACCTCGCGCGGGCGCGTGCCGCACTCGGCGACGGTTTGAAGCGTCCGTTCGAAAGCGAGCGACCACCGCTCCACAAGATGGCGAAGAAGCTGGTGGCCGCGGCAGACCTGCCGCGCGGTCACATCCTCCGCCCGGGGGACATCGCCATCCGATCTCCCAATGACGGTACACCGCCGTGGCGCTTCGACGACTTCGTCGGAAAGCCGTTGTCGGCGCCCGTCGCGGCGGACGAAAACCTCTCGGAAGAGAACGTGCGCCTCGGCTGACCGGCGCAGGACTGGGAACAACGATCGCCATGACCGATCCCCTGTTCGATCTTGTCGGCCGTGTCATCGTCGTGACGGGAGGGCTCGGACAACTCGGCCGTGCCTTTTCGATCGGCCTCGCCGACCGTGGGGCGCAGGTGGCGATTCTCGACTCCGACGCCTCCCCCGCCCGGACCGAGTTGCTGGCGGATCGCGCAGATGACGAGAACCTGCTCGTCCTGGAAGCCGACGTCACCGACCGCGATAGCCTCATGTGCGCGTTGACGGCGATCGAAGCGCGGTGGGGCACCCCCTTCGGGCTCGTCAACAATGCCGGACTCGATTCCCCGCCCGGGGCTCCCGCCACGGAGAACGGCCCGTTCGAATCGTATCCGGATAAATCCTGGGACCGGGTCATGGCAGTCAACGCAAAGGGGCCGTTCCTGTGCTGCCAGGTCTTCGGCGGCGCGATGGCCGCTGCCGGCTCCGGCTCGATCGTGAACGTCGCCTCGATCTACGGGCTCCTCTCGCCCGATCAACGACTCTACGACTACCGTCGAAAGCGCGGCGAGACCTTCTTCAAACCCGTCGCCTACGCCGCCTCGAAATCGGCCCTTTACAATCTGACGCGCTACCTCGCGACCTACTGGGGCGCCCGGGGCGTGCGTGTGAACACAGTGACCTTCGCCGGTGTCTTCGACGGTCAAGACGAAGCGTTCCTCTCCGCCTACGAGCAGAAGGTGCCGCTCGGGCGAATGGCGCAGCCGACGGACTACCTCGGCCCGATTGTCTATCTCCTGTCGGGCGCCTCCTGTTACATGACGGGCGCCAATCTGGTCGTCGATGGCGGTTTCACCGCGTGGTAGAAACTCAGCCCATGAACCAGCGATCGACACCGCCCCGGGCCATCGGCCTGGTTCCGGCCCGCTCCGGCTCGAAGCGGGTTCCCGACAAGAACGTGCGTCGCCTCGGCGACCACCCGGTCATTGCCTATGCGATCGCCACCGCCATCGAGAGCGGCGTGTTCGAGACCGTAGTCGTTTCGACCGATGACGAGCGCTATGCGGACATCGCGCGACATTACGGGGCGGAGGTGCCGTTCCTGCGTCCGGCGGAGATGGCCACATCGACATCGCCGGACATCGAATGGATCACCTACACGATCGGTCGGCTCGAGGCCGAGGGGCGTCGGTTCGACTGCTTCAGCATTCTTCGGCCCACCAGCCCCTTCCGTCGTGCGGAGACGATCCGAAGGGCTTGGAAGCAGTTCCTCGCCGAGGAGGGCATCGATTCTCTGCGGGCGGTCGAGAAGTGCCGAGAACACCCGGGCAAGATGTGGATCGTGCGCGGGCGCCGTATGGTGCCGCTGCTGCCGTTCGGCCCACCGGAGCAGCCATGGCACAGCACGCAGTATGCCGCCCTTCCGGAAGTTTATATTCAGAATGCCAGCCTCGAAATCGCCTGGACCCGGGTGATCGCGAGTGGCGGCAACATCGCCGGAACCGTCGTGACCCCCTTCCTGACGGAGGGACACGAAGGCACCGACATCAACGACGAGCTCGACTGGTGGCACATCCAGCATCTGCTGGAGAGGGGCGAAGCGGTACTGCCGCCCGTTCCGACGCCACCCTATCCCGGGGATTGAGGAAACGACTTTTGGGCGAGAAGTCCCACAATAGGGTCGGTAGTACCTTCCACCTTTCAAGCCCGGGTGCCGACGCGTGAGCGTCCGAAAAGTCGCCGACGTTCTGCGGGAACAGAGATGGCTTCGGCCGCTTCGAGCGGCACGGTTGCGCCATTTGGCCCGCCATAGCGGGTTGCCAGACTGGCGAGCCATCCTCGGCGCCGACCGGCCGGAATGGGAGGCGGCGCGGAAGCGCGCCGCCTCCGGCCCCCGTGTCCTGCTGGCGACGAGCACGGGGGGGCATCTCGGCATCGCCGCCCTGGACGCAGCTCTGGCGGTCGGGCTGACGCTTCGGGGGGCCAACGTCGAATTCCTTCTCTGCGACGAGGCTCTGCCGGCCTGCCAGATGTGCGAGGCGAGCCTCTATCCTCGCCTGGAGCGCTTCCTCGACGATGGTCCGAGTCGGGACATTTGCGGCAGATGCTACGCCCCGGCCGTCCGCATGATCGAGGGCCTTGGCCTGACCCTCCGGCGCTACGGCGACCATCTCGGCACCGGCGATCGGGCGCGGCTGGACGGCATGGCGGTGACGCGGCGAACGAGCGCAGTCGCCGACTACGTGATCGACGGCATCCCCGTCGGGGAGCACGCGTTGGCCGGCGCGCTCCGATTCTACGCACGCGGCACGCTCCAGGGAGAGCCGCGCGGCGAGGCGGTGCTCCGGCGCTATCTGCGCGCGGCGCTCTACACGAGCCAGAGTCTGCTTCGGCTGCTCGACCGACACACCTACCGGGCAGTCGTCGCGCATCACGGGATCTACATACCGCAGGGCATCGTCGCGGAAGTCGCGAAGCAGAGCGACACGCGTGCCGTCACGTGGAACCCCGCTTACCGACGACATTGCTTCATCTTCAGCCATGACGACAGCTATCACCGCACCTTGATCTCGGAACAGCTGGAAGCCTGGGAAGGGCTGGAGCTCACCCCCGCGCTCGAGGAGCGGACGATGCGTTATCTCCGCAGCCGGCGCACCGGCGCGGAAGACTGGATCTGGTTTCATGAGCGGGCGCGCCAGGACGAGCGAACGATCTACCATGAGCTCGGGCTGGATCGTTCGCGGCCGGTGATCGGGCTTCTCACCAACGTCGTATGGGACGCACAACTCCACTACGAGTCGAATGCCTTTGCCTCGATGCTCGACTGGCTCTGCGAAACCGTGCAGTGGTTCGCGACCCGCCCGGACCTCCAGCTCGTCATCCGCGTGCATCCGGCGGAGATCAATGGAAGGCCGGCCTCGCGACAGCCGGTGAGCGAGTTCCTAAAACAGACGTTTCCGGAACTGCCCGGGAACGTTTTCGTCGTTCCGCCGGAGAGCGACGTCTCCACCTATGCCGTCATGGAGAGATGCAACGCCGCCCTCATCTTCGGCACGAAGATGGGCGTCGAGCTGACGAGCCTCGGCATTCCGGTGATCGTCGCGGGTGAGGCGTGGATCAGGAACAAGGGTCTGACCTTCGACGCCAGCTCCCGGGACGAATATTTCCGCCTGCTGGCCGCGCTCCCATTCGAAGAACCGCTGAACGCTGAAACAACGGGGCGGGCGAGACGGTATGCGTTCCACTTCTTCTTCCGCCGCATGATTCCGCTGCCGTTCATGCAACCCACGGGCGGCTGGCCGCCCTTCCGCGTGAGCGCCGAGGGACTCGACGCGTTCCGGCCGGGAAGCACGCCGGGCCTGGATGTGATCTGCGACGGGATCCTCGACCGGGCGCCCTTCATATACCCGGCGGAGCTACTGGAAGTCTGACCCGCGGCGCGGCGCCGCCGCGACCCGACGCACCCCTTCCTCGATCCTGTCGACATGGGCTGTCCAGCTCAGGCTCGTGCTCGACACCTCGAGCGCTCCTGCCGAACAGCGACGATAGAGCTCGTGGTCGCCGGCAAGTCGGGCGATCGCGCCAGCGAGAGCGTCGGTCGAGACGGCACCGGCAATCAGACCGGTTCTGCCGTTCTCGACCTGCTCCACCAGGCCGCCGACCGGCGTGACGATCGCCGGAACCCCGGCGGCGAGAGCGGCCGGCACGACCCCCGACTGGCTCGCCTCCCGGTAAGGCGCGATCAGAATGTCGGCACGATCCAGGATTCGGGGGAACTCCGACTCGGATATCCAGCGGTCGTCCAGCCGCACGTCCGGCATCGCCGCGATCCGCCTGGCCAGCCCCCTGCCGATACCAGAGCCGACGATGTTCAGCCGCACCGGCACGCGTCCCTCGAGCCGGTGCATCGTGTCGAGAAGAAGGTCGAGCCCCTTGTACGGGAGCACCCTTCCGAGGAACAGGAGACGCACCGGTCGAGCCGGGCGCATGCGCATGCGCGCAATCGTTTCCGGGACGAGCGAAGGCAGCGCAGCCTCGAAGATCCGGGCCGCAGGCGTGCCATATCTGGACCGGACCGCCCCCGCCACGTGCCGCGAAAACGTCACGATCCCGTCGCTCAACCCGATCTCGCGAGCCAGAAGCCACGCCGGGAGGGGATAGCGCTCCCCGGGATGCGGAACGGCGTCGTGAACGATGGTCACCAGCCGCCGGCCGGACGACCGAAAGACGTCGGCGACCGCGGCATTCCATGGATGCGGCATGCAGACGAGGGTAAGGCCGATCCGGTGCCGCTCCAGTTCCACGCGCAGATGCCGCCGAAGGCGGGGAAGGTCGAAGCTGCGTCGGAGGGCCGAAGCGGCTCCGGAGTAGGTCTCGACGGTTACGCAGGGCAAGCCGGTTGCGACGGTTTCCTCGAACAGGGTCGATTGCCGTGAGGCGGAAACGTACAGGCGGCCCGGCAGCCGGGGAGCCATCTCCTGCGCGAGCCGCAGCAGATACTGCACCCCGGCCCCACGTCTGCCCCATTGGACGAGGAGCAGGTTCAGGAATGGCCGGCCATTATCGCGCAGCCGCGGAACTTCACTCGGTGCCGTAGAGCCGATCGCCCGCATCCCCGAGACCCGGCAAGATATAGGCGTTCTCGTCGAGGCACCGATCGAGTGCGCCCGCGATGATCTCGACATCGGGATGGGCGCTGGTGACTGCCGCCACTCCCTCGGGTGCGGCGACGAGGCAGATGAACCTCAGACTGCGTGCACCGTCGGCCTTTAGCCGATCGAGGGCCGCAACGGCTGAGTTTCCGGTCGCGAGCATCGGGTCGACAACGATGACACGCCGCGAGGCGAGGTCCGCCGGAGCCTGGTAGAAATACTCCCGGGCCTCGTGGGTCTGATGATCGCGATGAATGCCGATATGAGCTACCGGCACGAAGGGGAGAAGATCGATCATCCCGTCCAGCAAGCCGTTGCCGGCGCGCAGGATCGAGACGAAACATAGCGCATCCGCTGGGATCCGGTCTGCTTCCATCGGCTCCAGCGGCGTGACGATCGGCCGAGGCTGCATGGGAGCATCGCGCGTGGCCTCGCAGGCCAGGATCATGCCGACCTCGCGGAGCAGCCGGCGAAAATCGGCTGTCTGTGTGGCCTCAGACCGCAGCAGGCCCAGCTTGTGCCGCAGCAACGGGTGATCCATGATTTTTATCTGGCTCGCCTGCATACCGACCTTTCGAAGTTCAGGAGCCGCACGGCTGGTGTCGAGAATCCACTTGACTCTGCGGCCGGAGCGACAAACATGAAAGGCGTATAGTAGCGCAGAACAAGCGATGCTATCGAAGATGCTGGTGTCACTTGTCGCCAGCAGACATCAGTCGGAGTTCAAATGGCGAAGCAGCCGCGACAGGCGGCTTTGAAATGCCTTCAGCCCATCCGACTGAAACGCAACGGGGCCGTTACCCGGGACGGCCCCGTTGGCATGAGACGGCGCCTCAGAAATCAACATGCGAGTCGGTGATCACGCTCGGTCGAACGAGAATGACCAACGTGCCTTCTAGCGCATAGGCCTCCCCGACAGGTTCCGCGGCGGCTTCGGTCATGCCGGCTTCCGGTGAAAGGCGTCCCTGAAAGCGGTAGCTGAATCGGTCGTGCACCAGCACCACGGTGTCGAACCGCAAATCTGCGTGAGCGCGGTTCAACTCGACCACAAGCGTATTGCCCGCGCGCGAAACGGTGCCCACCGACCTTTCGGGCGAGAAGTCCGACCTCGTGAACCGATCCATGAAGAGCTGTCCGACCACGGGCAGCCCTCTCAGGCGTATGCGATTCTGGCTTTCCCGCACGACACCGGCACTGGCCGATAGTCCCAGCCGCCGGCCGGCGGCATCGATCACCACCCGATCGACCTGAAAGCCTGTCCCCACGGCAGGTTGCACCGGGACGACGTAGACTCGCTCGCGCTCGAAGCCCTGAGGAGACTGCGTTTCGGTGTCGGATGCAAAGGGGCTTCCGGGAGCGCAAGCTAAAATCGCCGCGACAGCGGCGGCGGCAACCGGACGAAGCATCCGTCTCACGTGCAGTGTGCCTGTCATGCGGCGGATGGTAGAGCCGGATCGGCGAGGGTCAAACCGGAGACGGGAACGACGTGGGGCGAATTAGCCGGAGGCCGTCTCGAAAAACGCAATGATCCCCTGCAGCAGATCAAGAACGCCTGCGCCCACTTCGACAATGAGCACGATAAGCGATGCAGCGATGAATGCCACGAGAAGCCCGTACTCGACTGCGATCCCCCCGCACTCGTCGCGCAGCAATCTGGCCGTTCCCGTAGGCATGCCGTCCCCCTCTGGTCCCGGATGCTACGATACGTACCCATCAGTTAAGCCAGGATGAACGGCTCGCGCCACACGGGAGCATTCGGCGGGGCGGACGATCTACTGCTGGACGCGCATCAGATCGACCATCAGCGGTCTGCTTCGCCAGAAGCCCGACTCGGTTCTCCCGTCGGAATGGACCATCGTTCCGATCCCATCAGCGGCGCCGCTATTGAATACGCCCGAGAAGCGGCGGCCATCCGGCCAATAGAAGCTACCTTCCCCCTGCGGCACACCATTCGCAATGTGGCCGACATAGATTCGGCCGTCCGGGAACGTCAACGTCCCTTCTCCGGCGCGCCGGCCTTCGGCGAAGTCACCTTCGTAGCGAACTCCATCGGGAGCGATATAGATTCCGGAGCCGACAATGGCGCCGTCCCGGAAAGATCCTTCGTAGCGGGCGCCGCTCGGCCAGGTGTAAACACCCGTGCCCGTCCGCGCCCCGCCCCGAAACTCACCGGTGTAGGTCCCGCCGTCGGCGAAGTTCAGGGTGCCACGGCCCTCGAACTTTCCGTTCCTGAATTCACCTTCATAGCGCCACCCTTCCGCCGAAACGAACACACCGGCTCCGGTGCGCTCGCCGTTTTCGAACGCGCCGTCGTAGGTGCTTCCATCGGCATAGGTGATTGTACCCTTGCCGTGCGGAATGCCCCCGGAAAGCGACCCCTGGTAAACAGCGCCGCGCCCGATCTCTATTCTGCCCGAACGGGACGAGGTGGAGGCCCCGATACCGGTTTCGGGCGTCGCCAGGGCAGCCTCCTGAACGGTCGCGCTGTCCGTCGGCGTTGGAAGCGCCACACCCGTCTGATCGTCGCCGCCCGATCGCGGAGTCGGCGCAGGCTCATCCCGCGCGACCTCGACGCTCTCGGGCGGAGGGACCCGAGCCGAACCTAATCTGGTCTGGAGACGGCCGGTTCCGACCTCTCCCGAGTCGGCCATGCGGTCAAGTCTCGGCCGAAGCGGGCTCGCCGCCTGGGAAGGCGCAGCTTCGCTTCCCGCGACCGCGGCCTGGACCGGGGCCTCTGCCACCGGTTCCCGATCTCGCCGCGGGGTAGATTCCTGCGCCGGAGGCACGGCTGGAGCTTCGATCCGCGGTGGCGCGCTCGACCGTAGCGGTGGCACCGGGGGCGGCGGCAGTTCCTGACGCCGCGTCTCCACCCGCGTTTCATCATTGGCCATGGGGCTCCGCTCGAACACGTCGCGGATCGAGCCACCTTCCGGCGGTGACGCGGGATCGATGTAAATCCCGCTGGCAAACCGCCCACTCGGGCGGGGTGTCGCGCTGGAAGCACGAAGGGCCGCCAGGCGCTCGCTGGCCTGTACGGCTTCCGCGCTCCGCGGCGCAACGGCCGAGACGCGCTCGTAGAGCGTGCGTGCCCGTCCGGGCTGACCTGCCGCCTCGTAGGCATTGCCTAGATAGAACAGCGCGAGATGGTTCGTCGGGGCGATCCGAAGGCCGCGCTCGAAAAGGCCGATCGCCTCTTCCACCCGGTTCTGCTGCAGCGCCTCGTACGCCTGGTAGAACAGGGTCTCCGCCTCCGCCGATGAAGAGGTCGCCGCGAGCTGGTCGGCGGGTCCGGCCGACGCGAGTTGCAGCCCCGCGTCAAGATTGGGGTTCGGCGTGCCCGCTACGCGCCCGTTCAGCGGCGCTGCACGGGCCGAGATGTCGAGCTCGGCGAGATCACGTGTGGCAGTCGGCACCTCATCGCCTCCCACAACCATGACCTCGCAGATACGGAGGGCCACCGCCTTCGTGGTTTCGCCCGGCGGCGTCCGCAAATGCTCGAACGTCTCCGGCAGTGTCACGACCGCCGGCGCACAGGCCCTTACCCGTTCGCCCTGGAGCGCGCTGGCGACCGAAGCCTCGGGGCCAAGCACATATAGGGATTCGGCTGCCGATGCAGGCAACGCGACCAGCCCCGCCGCTGCCACCAGGATGGCGAGCGCCGGTGCTCTTTCGTCTATGAGTCTCATCTTAGTGCTTCGCCGTTGCTCCGTCCGACTACGCACCGCCCCAATGCGAGCGGAGGCTGCAGATCCTTGTACTACAGATCCCGAGCCGCTGCATGATTGTGCTGCATGATTGTAAAGTTCCGTTATTCCCTCCCCCGCTGGCGCAGCAGATCGAGCCGTTACGGGCCGACCTGCACAAGCGAAGGCTTCAGCGTCCGTCCGGAGCACTCACCCGTCGCTCGAAGGCCGTTTGCGACGCGTCGGATATACCGCACGCGCCGCCCTCCATCAGAGTCCGCAGGATGGAGAGCAACTCCCCGGTACTGAAAGGCTTGTTCAGAACGGGAGTATCGGCGAAACGGGCCGGTGCCGCCTCCCGCCCATAACCAGTAGCGAAGGCGAAGGGCACGCCCCGCTCACCGAGACGGGCAGCGAGCTCGTCGACTCGGCTGCCGCCGAGGTTCGCATCGAGGAGCGCGGCATCGCACCGGTACGTCTCGATCAGCTCGCGCGCAGCCGCCACCGTCGCGGCCGGTCCGACGATCTCGCATCCGAGGCCTAGCAGATGCGCTTCGATCTCCAGCGCTACCAAGGGCTCGTCCTCGACGAGCAACACCTTCTTTCCCCGCAACCAGGTTGCGTCTTCAGGCCCACGAGCCGCCCGCTCCTCCCGTTGCCCGACGATCATCGAAACCACGTCCGGCTGCTGCTGCGGCAGCGGAAGAGTGATCCGGCAGACGAGCCCGTCCGCTGCATAGCTGAGCTCGGCCTTGCCGCCGTTACCGCTCGCGGTCCTCTCGATGAGGGTCGTGCCGAACCCTCTCGAGTCGCTGCGCTTGACGCCCGGCACGCCGCTTTCCTGCCATTCGAGGGCGAGTTGCTTCCCCGCCCCGTCCACCACGTCCCATCGAATGGACAGCTGCCCCGTGGGCACCTTGAGGGCGCCGTGCTTGCGTGCATTGGTAGCGAGTTCGTGCAGCACCAGGCCGAGATGCAGTGCCGTCCGCCCATCGAGCTCGACGAGCGGTCCGGAGCAGGAGATCCGCGTGCGATCGGCGGTGTCCAGCACGACCTGCTCGCGGACGATCTCCATCAGCTCGGCGCAGCGCATCCTCCTCTCGACGAGAAGATTGTGAGACCGTGCCAGCGCCTGGATCCGACCGCTGAAGCTCTCGACGAAATCCGCCGGCGAAGGCGCGCGGCGCAGCGTCTGATTGGCGATGGCCTGAATGATGGCCAGAGTGTTCTTCACGCGGTGATTCAGTTCGTCGAGAAGAAGTCGCTGCAGTTCCTCATCCCGCTTCCGCGCCGTGACATCGCGCGCCACCTTGGAGGCACCGATCACATTGCCTCTGCGATCCCGGATGGGCGACACCGTGAGCGAAATGTCGATCCGGCGACCTTCCTTGGTGAGTCGGACAGTATCGAAATGATCGATCCGTTTACCGCAGCTCAATCGGGCGAGAATGTCGTCCTCTTCCCCGTGAAGCTCTACGGGAATGATGCGCTTGATCGACTGGCCGATCATCTCCTCCGGCTGGTAGCCGAAGATTCTCGCCGCACCCGCGTTCCAGGACGTTACGCGCCCGTCGAGCGACTTGCTGACGATGGCGTCTTCCGAGGAAGCGACTATCGCGGCGAGGCGAGCGGATTCGATATCAGCCGCCTGGCGATCGGTGCTCTCGACCAAGAGATTGACCGCGCCAGTGACCTCACCGGACGTATCCCTCAGCAGGCGCGGATACGGGAAGAAGAAAACACGGCTGCCGTCCGCGCGCTGCAGCATCGTTTCGACCGCTTCGAGCGGCCGGCCTTCCCGCAGGCTGGCGGACATGCAGCATTCTTCGGGGCGCATCGGCCGACCGTCCAGCCAATACAGTCGCCATGATCCGGCGTCCACGCGGCTGCCGATTGCGGGCTCTTCGCCCCAGAGGCGAGCAGCGGCCTCGTTGTAGTACGTAATCCGGTTCCCGCAGTCGGTCGCATAGACCGCTATCGGCAACCCGTCGAAAATCCCGGTGCCATCGATCATCAAACTAGGTGCCTCTCCCCCATTCGGCGAGTAACGGTCGGAGAGCCGATCAGTTCCGCAGGAGAGGCACAACCGGCAGGAGAGCGTCCGTCAGCGGTCAATTCTGAACCGCTCGATCAACTCGTCATCAAACTCCAGCCCGAAGCCCGCCCCCTGCGGCACCTCGATCCATCCTTCCTCGGGGTCGGGGCGGTTCACGATCAGATCGGCCCAGATCGGGTCGCGCACCCGGTCAGGGAAACATTCGACATAGGTGCCGTGAGGAACGGCGGAGAGGAGCTGCATCGCTATCTGCGGCTCTTCGTGATGCGCCAGAAGCACGTCATGTGCGGCACAGAGCCCGGCAATCCGCCGCCACTCGGTGACGCCGCCACCCTCGGAGGCGTCGAAATTCACCAGATCCACGCTGCCAGCGTCGACCAGCCGTCTCACGCCCTGCAGGGTCATTTCGCTCTGGCCCGCGGTAATCGGGATCGTCGTGCGGGCGCGCACGGCGGCCATGCCCGCCGCTTCGTCGTACCAATGGCACGGCTCCTCGAACCACTCGATGTTCAGGTGCGCTATTCGTCCAGCGAACTCGATCGCCTCGCGCCGCGTCCAGCCGCGGTTCGCGTCCACGGCGAGCACGAAATCGTCGCCGCCCCCGGCACGAGCGGCCGCGACTCGTTCCGCGTCCTCCGCGGGGGAGAGACCGCCGACCTTCATCTTGCAACCGGCCATGCCGACGGATTTCAGTCGGCGCATCTCCTCCTCGAGGTCGGCCAGCGTCTTGCCGGCTTCGTAGTAGCCCGCGATCGCGATGATCGGCATGCGGCTCCGATAGCCGCCGAGCAGCCTTCCGACATTGACGCCGAGCCGCCGCCCCACCGTATCCCACAGCGCACTGTCCACGCAGGCAATGGCTTCCATCACAAGCTTGTGGTCCCGGTTCGGATAGGAGATCCGGAACATGCGCTCCCAATGCCGCTCGATGGCGAACGCGTCCTCGCCGACCAGGAGGGGCGCCAGTTCCTCGTGGATAATCCGGACGATCTCGCGCCCGTGGTGCCGATTGTCGCCGTTGTAGATGCGGCCTACGACACCTTCGTCGGTGGTGATCCGCGTGATGACGGTGCACCGCGTGTCTACGTGGTAACCGCTTCCGGAGAATGTCCTGGACAACGGGATCGAGATCGGGATCGCGTCGATCGCGGTGATGCGCATGGCGGCTCCATTCTGGCGGGGGACTCTCGAAAAGGCGTCTGGGGTAGGCTACTGCAGATTGAACATTTATGCTCCCGCTGCGTTAGGAGCCGAATACGCGTCAGCGTAGCACCGTCAATAACTCTTTCGCTCGTCCCTTCCCCGTCACCAAGCTGCTCATGCCAGACCAAAGCATCCGCCCGCTTCGGCCTTGCTCGCCGGTCCTAGCACTGCTGCTGTTCCTATCCTGCCTGATCTGGTCTGTACCAGCGGCCGTTGCACAAGCGGAGCCTTCGCAGCAGGGCTCGCTCTCGGTGACGGAACTCGAGGCGCTGGTCGAGACACTCGACGACCCCGAGCGCCGCGAGGAACTCGTCTCCAATCTCCGCACGCTCATCGACGCGAACCGCGCGATCGAGCCCGATGCGGCGGCGGGGGAAACGAACCTTCTCGGTCGCCTCTCCGCGCAGATCGATCGTGCCGGCGGTCAGCTGGTCTCGGCTGTCCAGTTCGCCGTGAACCTCCCCGACCTTTGGCAATGGATCGAGGCACAGGTCTCGGATCCCGCTGCCCGGACACGATGGCTCGAGGTGCTCGGAAAACTGGCGGCTGTGATCGCGGCCGGCCTGCTGGCTGAGTGGCTGATACGACGCGCCCTCAAGGGCCCGAGAGAAGCCATCGAACGGCGAGGATCGGAGCGACTCCTGGTTCGGATCCCGTTTCTTCTGGTCCGCACCGTCCTCGATCTTTTGCCGATCGCGGCTTTCGCTGCGGCCAGCTACGGCGTCCTGCCGCTCCTGGAGCCGAGCCTGCTCGCGCGACTGACGACCCTGGCGATTATCAACGCGAACGTCCTCGTGCGCGTGATTTCGGTAATTGCGCGGATGATCCTCGCACCGGCCGCCCCCGCCATCCGGATTCCCCACATATCCAACGAGACGGCGCACTACCTGCACATCTGGGTCCGGCGCGTCGCCAGCGTCACCATCTACGGCTACTTCCTCCTCGAAGCCCTGCGTCTGGTGGCGATGCCGTTCTCGGCCTACGTGGTCCTGCTGAAGCTCCTGGGGCTCGTCGTAACAGGGCTTCTGATCGTGTTCGTGCTGCAGAACCGGGAGCCGGTCGCCACTTTCATCCGCGGGGCGAGGAGCACGCGTCGGCAGGGCGCGCTCGGCCTCTTGCGCGCCAGACTCGCAGACATCTGGCATGTGATCGCCGTGGCGTACCTGCTCGGCTCGTTCATCATATGGGCGCTGCAGGTCGATGGCGGTTTCGAGTTTCTCTTCCGCGCGACGATCCTCACGGTGCTGATCCTGCTCGGTGCGCGCGCCGTCACCGCGATCGTCAAACAGGCATTCCGACGGGGTTTCGCCGTCAGCCCGGAGCTGAACCAGCGGTTCCCCGGTCTCGAGGAACATGCCAACCGATACCTCCCCGCCCTGCAGATGATCCTGCTGACGGGCGTCTATCTCGTCGCGTTCCTGAGCATCCTCTCCGCTTGGGGGGTCAACTCCTTCGGCTGGGCCGCCTCCGAGGCGGGCCAGGACCTCATCGGCAGCGTCGCCAAGATTCTGGCGGTCGTGTTCGTCTCGCTGCTCATTTGGGAGATCGTCCGTTCCTCGATCGACCGCTATCTCAGCAAGACTGACAAGGACGGCAACATCATCGAACGCACGGCTCGTGCGAAAACCCTCCTGCCCCTGCTGCAGCGGGTCGCGTTCATATTTCTCGCTCTGATCGCCGCCCTGATCATCCTCTCCGAGGTAGGCATCGACATCGGGCCACTTCTCGCCGGCGCGGGGATCATCGGCCTGGCCGTCGGCTTCGGTGCGCAGACGCTGGTGAAGGACGTCATCACAGGCATCTTCATCCTGGTCGAAGACCATTTCGCGGTCGGGGACGTCGTGGCGGTCGGGGGCAAGAGCGGCATCGTCGAGGCGATTTCCATCCGGACGATTCGGCTTCGGGATCTGTCGGGCACCGTCCACACCATTCCATTCAGCGAAGTGACCTCCACCGAGAACCTGACGAAGGATTTCTCCTATTACCTGCTGGACGTCGGAGTGGCTTACCGGGAGGACACCGACGAGGTGGTCGAAGTCCTGAAGGAAATCGCCCTGGAAATGGAGCAGGATCCGGTATACGGGCCAGTCATCCTGCCGCCGTTCGAGGTGTTGGGCGTCAACGAGTTCACCGAAAGGGCGGTCATCGTCAGGTGCCGGATCAAGACCCTGCCGATCCAGCAGTGGTTCGTCGGCCGCGAGTTCAATCGCCGCATGAAGAAGCGCTTCGACGAGTTGGGGATCCAGCTCCCCCTGCCGCATCGAACCATCTACTTCGGCGAGGACAAGAGCGGCAACGCGCCGCCCGCTCGCGTGGCGATGGAAGGCACCGCCCGGGAGATCCGGCCGAGCGACCCACGCGGGCCGGCTTCGGCCATCGAGCCTCCCCAGCCATCGTCCGGCTCGGAAGCTGCCGGAGACGAGGACGGGCCGGGCCGGAACTAGACCAGGATCACGACAGGCTCAGCCGAAGCCGGCGCTCTCCTCCAGCAGCGCCTCGACGTCGGCAGCATCCACGACTCGCCGGGCGAGGGTCAGCGGATACCCTGCTCGTGCCATCGCCGCCAGGTCGCGCGTGCGCCTCTCCCGGCGCTCCTCCGCGGCACGGAAAGGACCCAGACGACGGCGGCGGGCATAGGCCACCGCCGCCGTGAAGTTCAGGTCCGGCTGATCGGCAGACAGATCGGCGAGTGCTGCCTCGGCCACATCCTTCGCCACGCCCTTCCGGGCGAGTGTAGCACGGATCGCCGCGATCGAGCGGCCGCGCCTGGCGAGGGCTCGCGCGGACCCTTCCGCAAAACGCGTATCGTCGAGGAAGCCAGCCGACTGCAGCTTTTCGATCAGCGCCTCGACCGTCGCCCGCCCCTCCTCGATGTCGGTGCCGTGCACCTGGGCGGAGCGGACGACCCGCCGCATCAGGACTCGTCGCAGGCTCGCCACCGAGGACGAGTAACGCTGCAAATAGTGAAGGGCCACGTTCTCCAGATGGCGGGGCGTCGCTCGAGCCGCGCCTCGGCGCGTCCGCTTCGCGGCGGAGCTATCGCCCGAGAGGCCCGGTTGCTCAGCTCCGGTAGGAGCCATTGATGTCGATGTAGCCGTGCGTGAGGTCGCAGGTCCAGATCTGGGCGCTGCCGCGCCCGACCCCGACATCGACGGCAAAGTCGATCTCGCTTCCCTTCATGTGCCTCGCGACCGGCTCTTCGTCATAACCCTCGACGACCTTGCCGTCCTTGGCTACCTGCACGCCGCCGATCGAGATCGACAGGCGGTCACGGTCGGCCTTCTCTCCCGATTTGCCGACAGCCATCACGATACGCCCCCAGTTGGCGTCTTCCCCAGCGATTGCCGTCTTCACCAGCGGCGAGTTAGCTATGGCGAGGCCAATGCGTCGGGCGGCCAGGTCCGAGGCGGCGCCGTCGACCCGGATGCTGACGAACTTGGTGGCTCCTTCCCCGTCCCGCACCACCTGATGCGCCAGCTCGAGACAGACCTCGTCCAGCGCACGACGGAAATCCTGCAGGTGTGGATCGGTGGAGGCGCTCACCGTGCGGTGAGTGGCTTGGCCGGTGGCGCACAGAAGCACGGTGTCGCTGGTCGACGTATCGCTGTCGACGGTAATGCAGTTGAACGTTCGGTCGGTCGCGGATGTCAGCAGCGTCTGAAGGACGTTCGCGGGAATCGCCGCATCGGTGAAGATGTAGCCCAGCATCGTCGCCATGTCCGGGGCGATCATCCCGGAGCCCTTGACGATCCCGTTCACCCGGACCGTCGCCTCGCCAATCTGTGCCGTGCGGGTCACACCCTTCGGGAATGTATCGGTCGTCATGATCGCCGCCGCGGCCTCGGCCCAGGCATCCGGCCTGGTCGCTCCCTTCAGCCGGTCGAGTGCCGCGGGAATGATGCCCGGGTCGATTGGCTCGCCGATCACGCCCGTGGACGAGACGAACACCTCCTCCGGCAAACACTCGAAGAGCTCGGCAGCGCGGCGGACGGTGCGGTCGACCGTCGCCTCACCCGCTTGTCCGGTGAAGGCGTTGGCATTGCCGGAGTTCACGATGATGGCCCGCGCGCGGCCTCGCGGCAGCGCGATCCTGCACCAGTCGACGGGGGCGGAGGCGGTCAGAGACCGGGTCAACACGCCGGCCACGGTAGTGCCCGGGTCGAGTTCAACCAGGAGCAGATCCGTCCGGTCCTTATACTTGATGCCGGCGCTGGTGGCGCCGAGACGCACCCCGGAGATCACCGGCATCTGAGGGAATTCGGCTGGCGCGAGCGGAGAGCGGGGCGGCATCTGTGCGGACCTTCCTTGTTCGGAGCGTCCGGGCGGGTGCTGCCGGACGCGCGCGGTGCGAGTTTACCGGAACCGGCCGGACTATTTCGAGCCCGACCGGGACTTGGTGTCGAGCCCCTCGCGTTCGCGCAGCTTGGTAAGTAGAGCGACGAGCGTCGACTCGATCGCTTCGTTCGCCAACCCGGCTCGGGCGTCGTCGAAAGGCGGTGCCTTGCGTGAGCGACGGGCCTCGACCTTGATCACTTCCCACCCCGCGTCGGTTTGCACCGGCTCCTTGGTGTGCTCTCCCGGCTCCAGAGAGAAAGCCGCTTCGATGAGCGGATCCGGAAGATCTCCCGGCCCTACGAAGCCCAGATCGCCGCCATCGCCGGCCGAAGGAGCAACGGAGTGCTCGGCTGCCAGAAACTCGAAGTCCGCGCCGTTGTTCAGCGCCTCGATCACTTTCTCCGCCGACGCACGATCGTCGACGCGAATATGCCGGGCATGCACCTGGCGAAGCCCCTCCCCGCCGTCGTACATGGCGTCGTACCGCTCCCGCAGTGCCTCCTCGGATGCGACTTCTTCGACCAGATGCTGAAGGAACGTCCGATAGAGGATGAGATCCGTCATCTGCTCGATCGTCCGCCGCACCTCCGGGTCGTCGCCCAGCCCGGCGTCTCTCGCCGCCTCGGCGATCAAGCGGAAATTGATGTATCGCTCCAGCTGCGGATCTTCATTGCCGATCTCGGGCATTTGCTTCAGCGCCTCGCCGAAGCTCCGCTCCGCCGCGTCGAGGTCGGACTGTCGGATCTCCCGCCCCTCCACCGTCGACAGAACTTCGTCGGCATCGGCGAGCGCCGGGAGCGGAGACTGAGAGAGTGCCGCAAGAGCCAGCGCCGCTATGATCCCGATCGATCCACCCATCCGCATCGCACACCTCCATGGGCAGGGTCGAAGCCTTATAATCGAGCCGCCACCCCCGGCAAAGGACCCCGCTGCGGTCGAGCGTCACCGATGGAGTAGGCCCCGGAGGTCTCGTTGACACGGCGGGTGCCGCCTCTTATTTGTGGGCGACACCGTCTGCTGCGGCGACGTTCCCCTGCCTCAATACAGAGGACTTCTATGCTGGGCGCAATCGCCAAGCGCATCTTCGGTACAGCGAACGATCGGTTCGTAAAGCGTCTCCAACCGCAGGTCGACGCCATCAACGCGCTCGAACCCGAGCTGGAAGCTCTCAGCGACGGCGAGCTGCGAGCACGGACGGATTGGCTCCGGCAACGACTCGATCAGGGTGAGACACTCGACGCTATCCTTGTCGACGCGTTCGCGACCGTACGCGAAGCGGCCAAACGCACGCTCGGCCAACGGCACTTCGACGTGCAGCTCATGGGCGGCATGGTTCTTCACAACGGCATGATTGCCGAGATGAAGACCGGCGAAGGCAAAACGCTCGTCGCCACGCTCGCCGCTTATTTGAACGCCGTTTCCGGCAAGGGTGTGCACGTCGTCACGGTCAACGACTATCTGGCCACGCGCGATGCGGAGTGGATGGGCCGGATCTACAACTTCCTCGGCCTCTCTGTCGGCTGCATCGTTCACGGCTTGTCCGACGACGAGCGACGCGCCCAGTACGCCGCAGACATCACCTACGGCACGAACAACGAGTTCGGGTTCGACTACCTCCGGGACAACATGAAGTTCCGGCTGGAAGACATGGTCCAGCGGCCGTTCAATTTCGCGATCGTGGACGAGGTCGACAGTATCCTGATCGACGAGGCACGCACGCCGCTGATCATCTCCGGTGCGGCCGAAGCGTCCTCCGACCTCTATCGTCAGGTGGACGCCCTGATCCGGCATCTGGGCCCGGAGCATTACGAAAAGGACGAAAAGGTCCGGGCCGTCACCCTCAACGATGCCGGCACTGAGTACGTGGAAGAGTTGTTGCGCCAGGCGGGCCTGCTCGAAGGCGCGCTGTACGACATCGGCAATATTTCGCTCGTCCACCACGTGAACCAGGCGCTGCGCGCGAATGTCCTCTTCCACCGCGACACCGACTACATCGTGCGCGACGGGAAGGTGATCATCATCGACGAGTTCACCGGCCGCGCGATGGAAGGCCGGCGCTACTCGGATGGACTGCACCAGGCGCTGGAGGCGAAGGAAGGCGTCGAAGTCCAGACGGAGAACCAGACCCTCGCGTCGATCACTTTCCAGAACTACTTCCGGATGTACCCGAAGCTCGCCGGCATGACGGGTACGGCACTGACCGAAGCGGGTGAGTTCGCCGAGATCTACCATCTCGACGTGATCGAGATCCCGACCAACGTCCCGTGCATCCGCGTGGACCACGACGACGAAGTCTACCGAACCCTGGCGGAGAAAAATGCGGCGATCCTCGAGCAGATCGAGGACTGCTACAGGCGCGGGCAGCCCGTGCTCGTGGGTACGGTCAGCATCGAGAAGTCCGAGCATCTCTCGGCCCTGCTGCAGAAGAAGAAGATCCCGCACCACGTGCTGAATGCCCGCTATCACGAGCAGGAAGCCTTCATTATCGCCCAGGCCGGCAAGCCAGGCGCCGTCACGATCGCGACCAACATGGCGGGCCGCGGCACCGACATTCAGCTCGGCGGAAACCTCGACATGTTGCTCCGTCAGGAGCTGGCGACGATCACCGACGAAGAGGAATGGCACCGGCGGGCGGCGGAACTGCGCGAAGAGATCGCAGTCGCACGGCAGGCGGCGAAGGACGCGGGCGGCCTGTTCGTGATCGGTACCGAGCGTCACGAAAGCCGCCGGATCGACAATCAGCTCCGCGGCCGCTCGGGCCGGCAGGGCGATCCGGGTGCCTCCAAGTTCTTCATCTCGCTCGAAGACGATCTGATGCGGATCTTCGGCTCCGAGCGGATGGACGGAATGCTGCGTCGTCTCGGCCTGAAGGAGGGCGAGGCGATCATCCACCCCTGGATCAACAAGGCGCTGGAGAAGGCGCAGCAGAAGGTCGAAGCGCGGAACTTCGATATTCGGAAGAACCTGCTCAAGTTCGACGACGTGATGAACGACCAGCGCAAGGTCGTTTACGAGCAGCGCCGCGACATCATGCGGGCGGAGGATCTGCACGAGACGATCGTCGACATGCGGCACGAGGTGATCGACGAACTCGTCGCTCGCACAATGCCCGAGAGAGCTCTGCCGGAGCAGTGGGACACCGACGCTCTCCACGAGGAATTGCTCCGGATCACGGGGATAGACTTCCCGGTGCAGGAGTGGGCGCGCGAGGAAGGCATCGCGGACGAAGAGATCAAGCACCGCATAAACGACGCGATCGACCGTCGGATGGCCGAAAAGGTCGCCAACTGGGGCCGCGACATGATGCGGTTCGCGGAGAAGAGCATCCTCCTGCAGTTGCTCGACCAGATCTGGAAGGAGCATCTGCTCAGCCTCGATCACCTTCGCCAGGGCATCGGGCTCCGCGCCTATGCCCAGAAGGACCCGCTGAACGAATACAAGTCCGAAGCGTTCGAGCTGTTCGACGCGATGCTGACACGGCTTCGCGAGGCGGTGACGGGGGCCCTCTGCCACCTGGAGATCCAGGCGGCACCCGCGCCACAGCCGTCGCCGGTCCAGCAGGAATCCTGGCGCGAGACCCGGGCGGATCCCGCTACGGCACCCGCATCGGGTCCGGCGGAAGCGTCTCGGGCCGCCGGGACCACCACGCTGGCGCGGGATCCCAACAGACCGGACACCTGGGGCAAGGTGGCGCGGAACGCCCCCTGCCCCTGCGGATCCGGCAAGAAGTACAAGCAATGTCACGGGCGATTCGCGTAGGGCGGTCAGCTGATCACGAATTCGTGAGCTGGGTGTCGGCGCCAACGTACACTGGTATTCTCTCCGGGTAGTCGACCTTCGAGCGGAGAGACTCATGAAAACGATCTGGACCTATGCAGCGGTCGGGGGCTTCCTGCTTTCGCTGAGCGGTGCGGCGCTCGCGGACTGCGCCGGTCACGCCCAGCAGAGCGTCAAGGCCGACACGCCGATGACCGTGGCGAGCGCTCCCGCTTCCACCACCGATAAGGGCGACAGGAAGTAGGCGCCCGAAGGCATCGGGTT
>JAJUGE010000003.1 GCA_029268305.1 Alphaproteobacteria bacterium | reverse complement strand
CTCAACCGCCCGCTCCGATAGCTCCCGATCGTCTCGACAATCCGAGCCACTCTGACCTCCGGTAGCACCCGATCCCTCCGGCCACACCGAACCGGACAGATCGTGTGCTACGAAACCCGGACATATCATCTGCTACGGACATGAGGATTTGCGCCATGTTGCGCCCGACCGCCCGGCGGGCCATCCTCTTCATATGACCGACAGTTCCGCACCCGTCGATCCGCTCGCTGCGTTCGTGCGCCGCGTCCCCGAAGGGGACGACCGCGAACGCCTGGTCTGCCCCGATTGCGGCTTCGTCAACTACGAGAATCCGAAGATCGTGGTGGGGTCCGTGACCCTCTGGGAATCGCGCATTCTGCTCGCGCGCCGGGCAATTCACCCGCGCCGCGGGTATTGGACGCTGCCGGCGGGCTACCTCGAGCAGCACGAGAGCGCGGAGCAGGGGGCTCTTCGGGAAGCGTGGGAAGAAGCGCGCGCTCGGATCGAGATCGACCAACTCCTCGCCGTCTACTCCATCCCGCGCATCTCTCAGGTGCAGCTCATCTATCGGGCGCGATTGCTCTCGCCGGACGTGAGCCCGGGCGAGGAAAGCCTGGAGGTGGGCCTGTTCGATTGGGACGAGATCCCTTGGGACGAGATCGCTTTCCCGTCGGTCCGTTGGGCGCTCGACCATCACCGAGAGCTTTCGGGCGAGCCGGTGTTCGCCCCGCGCAGCAACCCCCCGGGCGAAACCGGTGCCATGCGGGTCTGACCCGCATCTGCTCATCGCTCGCTTATCGACGTAAATCCTCAGGTGTTCGTTCGCACCGTCCGTTTGGTCTGTCGATGCAACTTTAGAGAGAAATCCGTAGTCGATCTCCCGATTACGGCGTCCTCTCGGATTATTCCTAGAACCAATTTACAACGGACACGGCGAACCGAGGGGATCCCTAAGCCTTACGGGTGCCCTCCTTGGACTCGTGAATCTGAATGCTGCCCGATCGGTAGAGATCAGTCTTCCCGATGCTGGAGGGATATTCGGCAACGCACAACCGGACTCCTGAATGAGGTGCGTATGGCGGATCTCTCCATCCAGCAGCAATTCTGGAACCGTTGGAATGCGGCAACTCGTGAAATAGAGCTGGGGGATGTCTCCTTTCGGCAAGCGGAAGTGATCCATGGGTGGCTGCAGGCGAGCGGTCGCCGTGATCTCGACATCCTCGAGGTCGGTTGCGGTGCCGGCTGGTTCTGCGGTCAGCTCCTCCCGTACGGCCGCGTAACCGCGACCGACCTCGCGGACGAGGTGTTGGCAAGGGCGCGCCGGAGGCTGCCCGACGTGACCTTCGTCTCCGGCGACTTCATGACCCTGCCATTCGAGCCCGAGTCCTACGACGTGATCGTCACCCTGGAAGTGCTGGCGCATGTCGCCGATCAACGGGGGTTCGTCAGCAGGCTCGCGAGCCTGCTCAAGCCCGGCGGCAGGCTGATGATGGCGACACAGAACGCATTCGTGTTGCGGCGGTTCAATCGGGTGCCGCCGCCCGAGCCGGGTCAATTGCGTCGCTGGACCGACAAGCGGGAGCTGCGGGAGCTTCTCTCGCGCGAGTTCGAGATTCGGGAGCTGTTTTCGGTCACGCCCCGGGCAAATCGGGGATTCATGAGGCTCGTCCACTCGCGCAAGCTCAACGCCCCGATCAGGGCCCTGTTCGGGAACAGGGTGGACCGGCTCAAGGAGGCCGTCGGCCTGGGCTGGACATTGATGGTTCTGGCCGAGAAGAAGGCGGTCGCGACACAGCATCGTCGAGAAGCGGGTGCGAGTTGGGCAGCGTGACCTAGGCGGTATTGCTCACGAGGTTGAGGCCGACGACACCGACCAGGATCATCGCGATGAAGACCGCCTTGAGCGTGGTCAGGACCTCGGCGAACCAGACCACGCCCACGAGCACGATCAGGGCGGTACCGATGCCGCTCCAGATCGCGTAGGCGACGCCGACCGGAATCACCTTGAAAGCGTGGCTGAGGGCGATCAGACAGGTGCCGTACAGCAGCAAGCTCAGCCCGAGGTAACCCGGCCGCGCGAAGCCCCCGGCGAGCTTGAGAGTGGTCGTGCCGGCGACCTCGAGCACGATCGCCGTTGCGAGCAGGAGCCAGTGCATGCCGTGTCCTCCCTGGCTACAGGCGGGGGGGCTGTCTTAGCGCTCCAGCCCCATGAGGCCGCGGGCGAAGTCGGAGGGGTCGAACAGGTTCAGGTCGTCGATGCCCTCGCCGACCCCGACTGCGTGGACCGGCAGCTTGAAGGCTTCGGCGAGCCCGACGAGAACGCCGCCCTTTGCCGTTCCATCCAGCTTGGTGACGACGAGACCGGTGACGGAGACCATCTCGCCGAACGTCTTGACCTGGGCATGGGCGTTCTGGCCGACAGTGGCGTCGAGGACCAGCAGCACATCGTGCGGCGCGCTTTCGTCCTGCTTGCGGATCACGCGCACGATCTTCTCCAGCTCCGCCATGAGGTTGGCCTTGTTGTGGAGGCGACCGGCGGTATCGATGAGGAGAACGTCGTAGCCCTCGTCCCTGGCCTTGCTGTAGGCGTCGAAGACCAGGCCGGCGGCGTCCGCCCCGGCCGCGCGCGACACAACCGGGCAACCCGTGCGCTCGCCCCAGATCTTGAGCTGCTCGACGGCGGCAGCGCGGAAAGTGTCGCCGGCGGCGAGCATCACCCGCTTGCCCTCGGCGCGGAGAGCGGCGGCGAGCTTGCCGATCGTGGTGGTCTTGCCGCTGCCGTTGACGCCGACGACGAGGATCACATGCGGGCTGTGACCGCGCTCGATGTCGATCGGCTGCGCGACCGGCTCGAGGATCGCCGCGATGTCCTCGGCGAGCGCCTGCCGCACCTCTTCCGGACTGATCTCTTGGTTGAACCGCCGCTTTCCGAGATTATCGGCAATGCGAGCGGCGGTCGCCGGCCCCAGGTCGGCCATGATCAGGAGCTCCTCGAGCTCCTCGATGCTTTCCTCGTCGAGCTTGCGGTGGGTGAAGATGCGGCTGATGCCTTCGGTCAGCCGGCCCGAGGTCTTCGAGAGGCCGGCTCGCAGCCGGCCGAACCAGCCGCGGCCACCGTTCTCGTTGTCGCTCTCGCTCATGCCGCCATCCTGCCGATCAGCGTCGTTCCGTCCGCTCCTGCGATCTGCGCCGGAACCAGCGCGCCGTCCGGAACCTCATCGGCGATTCGGACGGGAGCGAACTGCTCGGAATGGCCGGCGCCGTCGCGCTCGACCAGCACGGTGACCCGGCGGCCGATCTGCGCCCCGCGAAAGACCTCGGCCCGTCGATCGCCCGCTGCTCGGAGGCGTGCCGCCCGCTCGCGCCGCACTTGCCCCGGCACCTGCGGCATCCGTGCGGCCGGCGTGCCTTCGCGTGCCGAGTAGGGGAAGACGTGCAGCCAGGTCAGCTCGCATTCTTCCACCAGGTCGAGGCTGCGCTGGAACATCTCTTCGGTCTCGGTCGGGAACCCGGCGATGAGGTCGGCACCGAAGACGATGTCCGGCCGGAGCTCGCGAAGCCGGCGGCAGATCGCGATCGCATCGGCGCGCAGGTGCCGCCGCTTCATGCGCTTCAGGATCATGTCGTCCCCCGCCTGCAGGCTGAGGTGGAGGTGCGGCATCAGGCGCTCGTCGCTCGCGATCACCCGGACGAGATCCTCGTCGACCTCTACCGAATCGATCGACGAAAGACGGAGGCGCGGAAGCTCCGGCACCGCGGCCAGGAGCCGGCGCACCATCTGACCGAGCGTCGGCCGGCCGGGAAGGTCCGCGCCGTAGGAGGTGATGTCGACGCCCGTCAGGACGACCTCGCGGTAGCCTGTCTCCACGAGCCGCCGCACCTGATTAGCGATCTCTCCCATCGGAACGCTGCGGCTGGGGCCGCGGCCATAGGGAATGATGCAGAACGTGCAGCGGTGATCGCATCCCTGCTGCACCTGCACGAACGCGCGGGCGCGCCCTTCGAAGCCCTCGACGAGATGTCCCGCCGTCTCTCGGACCGACATGATGTCGTTGACCGCGAGGCGCGGCGCGTCGGCGCGGTAGCTGGCCGGATCGAGCTTCTCGACATTGCCGAGCACCGCGTCCACCTCGCGCATCGAAGCGAACTTGTGTGGGGCGGTCTGCGCCGCACAGCCGGTGACCAGAATGCGGGCGTTCGGCCGTTCGCGCCGCGCGCGGCGGATCGCCTGGCGCGCCTGGCGCTCGGCCTCGGCGGTGACCGCGCAGGTGTTGAAGATCACCGCATCGGTAAGCCCTGCCTCGCGCGCGAGGCCGCGCATCACTTCGGACTCGTACGCGTTCAGCCGGCAGCCGAACGTGACGATCTCAGTCTCCTCCGTCATGACAGCAGCGAGGGCGAAAGTTCGCCGGTGAAGCTGACCGCGACCGGACCGGTCATGAGCATATGGCCGTTCTCCAGCCACTCGATCTGCAGGGGCCCGCCATCGAGGATCACTTCGCCCTTGCGGCCGGTGAGGCCGCGGCGTGCGGCGGCGGCGAGGGCGGCACAGGCGCCGGTGCCGCAGGCACGGGTGATGCCGACGCCGCGCTCCCAGACGCGAAGGCGCAAGCGATCAGGGCCGATCACGCTGGCGACGCCTATGTTCGCGCGCTGCGGAAAGATCGGATGATGCTCGAGTTCCGGCCCGAACCGGGAGAGGTCGATCGCGTCGGTATCCTCGACAAAGAACGTGGCGTGCGGATTGCCGATGTTGCCGGCGACCGGATCGGCCAGAGGCCCGACCGCGAGTTCGAGGTGGAGGGTATCGGCCGGCCCGGCGAGCGGAATGTCGTCCCACTCCGTCCGCATCGGACCCATGTCGACGGTGATGCCGCCGGGTGTTCGGCTTGCGATCAGACGGCCGGCCGCGGTCTGGATCGCGACTTCCGAGCGATTGCTCTCCGTCATCAGCAGGTCGGCGACGCAGCGCGTCGCGTTTCCGCACGCCTCGACTTCGCCGCCATCCGCGTTGCGAATCTCCATGCGGGCGTCGGCCGGCTCGCCGTCCTGCGGCGTGCGGATGACGATGAGCTGATCGCAACCGACCCCGGTCCGTCGGTCGGCGATCGCCCGAACGGTGGCGTCGGAGAGGGTCAGCGGACGCGCGCGCGCGTCGAGCACGACGAAGTCGTTGCCGAGCCCGTGCATCTTCGTGAAGCACGTATTTTGCGCGCCGCTGCTGACCATGATGGGGCTTAATATGGCGGGGGGCGCGAGGGTGTCCAGCCGAATCCGGGCCACGGCTCCGGCGGCGGGCGCAACGGGAGAATGAGATGCCGATCACGCTGTTCGAACCGTTTCGTGCCGTCTTCTATACGCCGTTCTATCTGCCGTTCGCCCTGGGGACCTATGCCGACGAGCGGCTCGACGTGCGACTGGCAAAGCCCGACCAGCATGGCGCCGCCGCGCAGGATCTGATCGACGGCAAGGCCGACGTGATCTGGAGTGGGCCGATGCGCCTCATGCAGTTCCACGATCGAGACCCGAACTGCCCGCTCGTCGGCTTCTGCGAGGTCGTAACGCGAGACCCCTTCTTCCTGATCGGGCGCCGACCCAACGCGGATTTCGCCTTCCCCCAGCTTGCGGAACTGCATCTGGCGACCGTTTCGGAGGTGCCGACGCCGTGGATGTGCCTGCAGGAGGACATTCGGCGCGCCGGGGTCGATCCCGGCTCGCTCCGGCGCACCGACAGCCGGACGATGGCGGAAAACGTGGCAGCGCTTCGCGCCGGCGAGGTGGACGTGATCCAGGTGTTCGAGCCGTTCGTCGAGGAGCTGGTCGCATCCGGCGAGGGACACATCTGGTATGCGGCGGCCGATCGCGGACCGACGACGTACACTACTCTGATCACCACGAAGCGGACGATCCTGTCCGATCCGGAGACGCTTCACAGGATGGCACGCGCCATCTATCGCTGCCAACTCTGGCTGCACGATCGCTCTGCCGGCGAGGTGGCGGCGGCGGTCTCGGCCTACTTCCCGGATATGACCGACGACGTTCTGGCCGGAGCCATCGACCGGTACCAGCGCCTCGGCATCTGGGGGGGCGATCCACGCCTGCCGGTCTCCGGCTTCGTGAGGCTGAAGCTGGGCCTGCTCTCCGGCGGGTTCATCCGCCGTGACGTTCCGTTCGAAGCCTGCGTCGACAACAGCTTCGCCGCTCAGGTCATGGCCGAGGCGCCGTCCCCGCCAGACACGACGTGAGGCCGCGTCCGGAACCGCTGCCGGCTCGGGCCGTTCATTTCCCCACAGCTTCCAAGAGGGAAAAGATGCAGACGCGCTGGATTGCGATAGCCGGGTGCGCGGCGTTGACGGCAGGCCTGATCCTTTACGCGACTACGTTGCGAGGCGGCGCGCCGTTGTCGACGCCACGGGACGAGCGCGATGAGCCGCGTCGGCGCCGGACCGAAAATTGGGATCGGGTGGACGAGGCGATCGACGAGTCGTTCCCCGCCAGCGACCCTCCATCGTTCTCACCCACCTACACCTGAGCGGCACGAGCCGACGGAGAGAGCGGCAACGGCTTCCTTTGCCGCTCTGAGGCCGGACAGATAACCGCCGTGAACGGTGGTGTAGAACCCTTCGGCCGTGGCCTCACCGGCGAAGAACAGGCGGTCCCCAACCGGCCGGGCGAGGTCAGGCCGAAGATGCGCCTTCCCGGGGAGCGCAGCGGAATATGCTCCGGCGATCCACGGATCCGAAGACCAGGCTGACGCGGCCGTAGCCTTCACGTGGCGGACGATCTCCGAACCGTACATCCACTGCAGTCGCTCCAGCATGAAATCGACCATGGCGTCGGCTCCCGCTGCTTCGAGCGACCTCGAGAATTCGCCGCCGATATAGCCGGAGGCGAGGTTGCGCCCGAACGGCCGGATCTGCATGCCGACGGTTTCTCGCCGTGCCTCGTCGATCCGGACGGAGAGCGATGCCTCCTCACCGAAGACGTTCCGGTCGAAGACGACGACGATCTTGTTCGCGCTGCCGAGTGGCACCGCTCCGATCGCGTCCAGCTTCCAGGCCGGGAGGCCAGGATCGAAGCGGATAGTTCCGCTGGCGAGGACACTGGTGGAGACGGTGACGATCGCCGCCCGCGCTTCGATCGTGCCGGCGTCCGATTCTACCGATACGCCTCGGCCGGACCAGCGGATGCGCCGCACCGGCGTCGAGAGCTCGACCTGCAGATCGGCGCCGAAGGTGGTGACGAGGGTGCCGATCCCGCGCGGGACCGACATATTCTCGTTGGTCTCGTGGTAACGAGCATAATCGAGTGTCGAGGCGTTCTCCGGATCGGCGGCGGTGTAGGCTCCGATCCACCATTCGTAGAGTGGTGCCCAGCGACTGCCGGTATCGATGATGCTCGCAATCGGCTCGTCTCGACCTTGCTCGCCGACCGCCACAACGGCCGAGTCCGTGCCGACCCGGAAGCCGATCGCTTCCGCCAGCTCGGCATCGCTTCCCCACCTGCGTTCCTCGCCGGCAGCGACGTACAGCCGAGGCTCGGCGACCGATTCGACGGTTTCGAAGCCGAGGCGGCGGGCAATCGTCACCAGAGGATTGACACTGGCGGAGTGCAGCCACGTGGCGCCGAGGTCGACCGGATAGCCGCCGAGCTCTACGGTTCGGGCGCGCCCGCCGATCCGGTCGGTCGCTTCGACGACGATCGCATGCAGGCCGGATGTCAGCAGTTCGCGCGCCGCGGCGAGGCCAGCGATCCCGGCCCCGACGACGACGACATCGATCGGTGAGGCATGTCCCATTCAGCCTCGAATATCGTGATCGACGGTGAGGGCAGCGCCGGATTCGAGCAGGCGGTCGACTTCGCCCCTGCTGTAGCCGGCTTCCATCAGCAGTTCTGCCGTGTGCTGTCCAAGCGGCGGGGGCGGATGACCGAAGTCCGCGGGCGTCTCTGAAAAGCGGACGGGCACGTCGGTGAAGGTCAGTCGGCCTTCCGTCGGGTGATCGACCTCGCGGAAGAACCCGATCGCCTTCAGGTGCGGATCCTCCTGGAGGTCCTCGAGCCGGTTCACCCGCATGTGCGGGATTTCCAGGCGCTCCAGCGCCTCGATCCATTCGGCGGTCGTGCGCGTTGCCAGCATTTCGCCGATCAGGGCATAGACCTCCTCGATGTTCGCCGAGCGCGCGCCGAGGTCGGCGTAACGCGGGTCTTCGGCGAGCTCGGGCCGGCCGGCCTCGGTGACGAAGCGGCGCCACTGACGATCGTTGTATGCCAGCATGCAGAGGTGGCCATCGGCGGTCGGGTACGGGCGGCGCCACTTCGCCAGCATGCGCGAATAGCCCATCGGCCCGAGCGGCGGATCGAAGACGTGTCCGAACGAATGCTCCATCAGGTTGAAGTGGACCATCGTCTCGAACATCGGGATCTCGACCGCCTGTCCCTGGCCCGTGCGCTCACGGTGAAGAAGGGCCGCCAGGACTGCGTTCAGGGTCATCAGGCCGCAGGTCTTGTCCGCTGCCACCATGGGCGTGTAGAGCGGCTCGCCCAAGACGGTCTGCATCAGGCCGGCGAGACCGCTGCCGCCCTGGATGATGTCGTCGTAGGCTGGGCGATTGGCGTATGGCCCGCGGTCGCCGAACCCGTGGATGCCGGCGTAGACGATGCACGGGTTGCGCGCACGGACGGCTTCGGGTCCGAAGCCGAGGCGTTCGATCGCCCGCGGCCGGATGCTGTGAAGGAAGACGTCGGCGCCATCCACCAGGCGCATCAGCGCTTCTCGCGCCGCTTCCTGTTTCAGATCGAGGGCGATGCTTCGCTTGCTGCGGTTCGCGGACAGGAAGAACGAGGCCATGCCGGGATTTCGGGCAGGGCCGGTGGTCCGCGTGGTGTCACCTTCCGGACCTTCGACCTTGATCACGTCGGCGCCCATGTCGCCGAGCATCATCGTCGCATACGGCCCGAGCAGGACCGAGGTCAGGTCGAGGACGCGAATGCCGTCGAGAGGGCCCGGCATGCTGTGCTGCTCCGATGTCAGAGGTGCCAGGGAGCTTGCTGGAGAACGACGCGGTAGCCGTCGGGGTCTTCGAAGGTCAAGCCTTCGCGCTCCCAGTAGGGATTGGCGGCGGGGACCGGATGGTGTCCATGCCGGCGCAAGCGCGCCACCGCCTTTGCCCAGGCGACCTTGTCCGGCAGGTAGAAGACCAGGAGATGTTCCTCGCCGGGTGCATCGCCGGCGGCCTGCTCATGCGAACGGGTGAACTCGAGATGATGGGGAGCATTCGGGAAGCCCAGGATCACCCCGTCGAAGCCGGCGTGATTTTCGAAGCTGGACAACACGCTGAGGCCGAGCGCGTCGCGGTAGAAGGCGGTGACCTCGGCCATGCGATCGGTCGGCCGGGCGATGCGAAGCGTCGCGCCCTGCAGGGGATTGTCCGTCATGCGCGCTCCCCGTGGTTGGAAAGCCGCGCAGCGGGATAATCCAGCTCGAACCAGCGCGGCCGGCCCGCGGCCCAGGGATCGCCCCACAGCTGCTGCCCGCCGTCGACCGTCAGCACCTCGCCGGTAACGAACTTTCCCGACGAGGCGGCGAGGTAGATCACCGCCTCCGCCACGTCCTGCGCGTCGCCAGAGCGCTTCATCGGGTTCGACTGCTCGAACGATGCCGCGCCCTCGGGTGGATAGCGGCCGAAGGCGGATGTTTCGCAGCAGCCGGGAGCGACGCAGTTCACGCGGATGCCAAGCGGCGCCCATTCCACCGCCACCGTCTTCGACAGGTAGACGACGCCGGCGCGCGCCGCGGCGGTGTGCGCCATCTGCGGCATGCCCCGCCAGATGTCGGCGACGATGTTGACGATGTTGCCGGGCGTGCCGGAGTCGCGCCAGCGCCGCGCCGCCGCCTGCATCATGTACCAGGTGCCGTTGAGGTTCGTGTCGACGACGGCATTCCAGCCTTTCACGCTGAAATCGATGGCGGCTTGCGGATATTGGCCGCCCGCATTGTTGACGAGCACGTCGAGCCGGCCGTGCCGTTCCCACACGTCGCGGATCGCGGCGTCGACCGCCTCTGCATCGCGGATGGTGAAATCCCGGATCTCGGTCGCGATGCCTGCCCCCTGGAAAAGACTCTGGGTCGCTTCCAGCCGCTCCCTGTTTCGGCCGGTGAGCACCAGCGTGGCGCCGAGACGGCCCGCCAGGCAGGCGATCGCCTTGCCGAGACCGCTGCCGCCGCCTGAGACCAGCACGACGCTGCCCGCGAGCAGATCGTTCCGGAACACCGTGGGGACGGTCAGCAGCTCCTCGTCGGAAAAGCCGTATCGCCGCACCTGTTCTGTCATGTCGGACGACTCCGCGTTCCGGCTTCGTGGGCGGTAGCCATGGGCTCCGGAAGAATAGCCAGAGGCGTCCTCCGGCCCAAGCGCAAAGCCCGAGCATGTGGCAGACTGGCCGCAATCGAGCCTGGAATGTCGAGACGGGAGGAACCGATGGACTTCGGGTTGAGCGAGGACCAGAAGGCCTTGCAGGAGGCGGCGCGGCGCTTCGCACGCGAGCGGCTTCTGCCGGGCTTCAGGGCGCGCGAAGAGGAGGGGCGTCTCGGGCGGGAGCTCGTGCGGGAGATGGGCTCCCTGGGACTGATCGGCGCCGACCTGCCCGAGGAGCACGGCGGGCTCGGCGTCGACGGGGTTACCGCCGGCCTGATCGTCGAGGAGATGGCGTACGGCGACCTCAGCGTCTCCTACGTGCAATTGCTGAGCTCGCTGTGTGGGCAGATCATCGCGCGCCATGCCGCACCCGAAACGGCGCGCGCGCTCCTTCCCCGCGTGGCCAGGGGTGAAACTCTGGTCGCCATCGGGCTCACCGAACCGCGGGGCGGAACCGATGCCGCGCATCTCCGTCTGCGGGCGACCAGAGACGGCCGCGACTGGCGCCTGAGCGGCGAGAAGGCGTCGATCTCGCTCGCGGCTCAGGCGGACGTGATCCTCCTAGCCGCGCGAACCGGCACCGAGGAGCAGGGGGCGCGGGGCGTCAGCGCCTTTCTCGTAGACCTGGATAGCGCCGGCATCACACGCTCCAGCTACGACGATCTCGGCTCGCGCGCGGTCGGCCGCGGCTCGATCTGGTTCGACGACGTGCGGGTGCCCGCCTCGGCCATGGTGGGGGAAGAGGGCGCCGGGTTCACCCAGGTCATGCAGGGTTTCGACTACAGCCGCGCGCTGATCGGCCTGCAGTGCATCGGCGCGGCGCAGGCCTCGATCGACGAGACCTGGCCCTACACGGTCGAGCGCCAGGCGTTCGGGCGATCGATCGCCGAGTTCCAGGGCGTGACCTTTCCGCTCGCGGAATACGAGACGCAGATCGCTGCCGCCCGGCTGCTGTGCTACCGCACCTTGTGGCTGCGCGACCAGGGCATGGCGCATACCGCCGAGGCGGCCATGTGCAAATGGTGGGCGCCGAAAGTCTCGGTCGACACCATTCACCAATGCCTTCTGACGCACGGCCATCTCGGCTACAGCCGCGATCTGCCGCACCAGCAACGCCTCCGCGACGTGATGGGGCTGGAGATCGGCGACGGCACCGCCCAGGTGTCGAAGATGATCGTGGCGCGCGAGCGCGTCGGGCGGGTCGCCGTGCAGTACGCACGGTAGGAGGCATTCACGCTGGCCACGCTGGCTGCGAATGCTGCGTCGGCGCGTAATTCCTTGTAGCTTCGGCACTCCGCCGGCTGGCTGGCGGGTGCCGGCGCGAGCCTGATTGTGGCCGCCGCCCTTGTTTTCGCCCGCTTCGATCGCTATAAGCCGCGTCTGTTCCGGTGGTCGGGCCGGGCCTTGCGCCCGGGGCATGCCTGCCCGCCGCTGCGGCCGTTTGGCCGATCCGCCTTAGAGGAGTCGAGGTCGAAATGCCCAAGATGAAGACGAAGAGCAGCGCCAAGAAGCGCTTTCGGGTGACGGGCACCGGCAAGGTGCTCATGAACCACGCCTACAAGCGCCACATGCTGCGCCGGCGCCCGCAGAAGATGAAGCGGTCGGCACGCGGCACCCGGGTGATGAGTCAGCCCGATCAGCGCATCGTCCTCAAGTTCATGCCGTACGCCTGACGGAGGACGCGACATGGCGAGAACAAAGCGCGGCACGACGACGCACGCCCGTCACCGCAAGATCATCAAGATGGCGTCCGGCTACCGCGGGCGCTCCAACAACACCTTCCGCGCAGCGATCCAGCGGGTCGAGAAGGGGCTGCAATACGCCTACCGCGACCGGCGCGCGCGCAAGCGGAACTTTCGAGCGCTCTGGATCCAGCGGATCAACGCTGCCGCCCGCGAGCACGGCATGACCTACTCGCAGTTCATGAACGGCATGCACAAGGCCGGGATCGAGGTCGACCGCAAGGTGCTCGCCGACATCGCCGTCCGCGAGCCAGAGTCGTTCAAGGCGTTGGTGGATCAGGCGCAGTCGGCGATCGCCGCCGCCTCGTGACCCGCGCGGGCAGCCGCCCGCGCGCCACTGCCGGACTGGAGCCATGACGGACGATCTCGAACGCGTGCGAGACGACGTTCTCGCTGCTATCTCGGCGGCCGACAGTCTGGCCGGGTTGGAAGCTGTCCGCGTCGCGGAGCTCGGTCGCAAGGGCAGGATCACCGGCCTGATGAAGACGTTGGCCGGGCTTTCCCCCGACGAGCGGCGCGAGAAGGGGGCGGCTCTCAATCGCCTTCGCGACCAGGTCGCCGCAGCGCTGGAGGCACGCCGGGAATCCTTGGCACGGGCCGAGCTCGAGACGCGCTTGAGGTCGGAGCGAGTGGATATCACCCTCCCGCACCGACCGCAGCCGGACGGGCGCATCCATCCGATCAGCCAGACCATGGACGAGCTGATCGACATCTTCGGCGAGATGGGCTTCAGCGTCGCCGAAGGACCGGATATCGAAGACGACTGGCACAATTTCGAAGCGTTGAACATCCCGGCCGAGCACCCGGCACGGCAGGAGATGGACACCTTTTATCTGAGGGAGCGGCCGGACGGCTCGCGCCCGGTGCTGCGCACCCACACATCGCCGGTACAGATCCGGACGATGGAGAAAATGCAGCCGCCGATCCGCATCATCGCCCCGGGGCGCACCTACCGTTCGGACCACGATGCCACGCACTCGCCTATGTTCCACCAGGTGGAGGGGCTGCTGATCGACGAGTCCACCCACATGGGACACCTCAAGGGCTGTCTCATCGAGTTCTGCCGCGCGTTCTTCGAGGTCTCCGATCTGCCGGTGCGGTTTCGGCCGAGCCACTTCCCGTTCACCGAGCCTTCCGCCGAAGTGGACATCGGTTGTTCGCGTGAGGGCGGGACACTGAAGATCGGCAGCGGCGGCGACTGGCTCGAGATCCTGGGCTGCGGGATGGTGCATCCCAAGGTGCTGGCCAACTGCGGCATCGACCCGACGCGATATCAGGGCTTTGCCTTCGGCATGGGTATCGAGCGGATCGCGATGCTGAAATACGGCATCCCCGACCTGCGCACGATGTACGATTCCGACCTCCGCTGGCTTCGGCACTATGGTTTCGCGGCGCTGGACGTGCCGGGCCTGACCGGGGGGCTGGCGCGATGAAGTTCACCTTCTCGTGGCTTCGCGACCACCTCGACACCGACGCGGGCCTGGAGGAAATCGCCAGGGCGCTGACCATGCTCGGGCTCGAGGTCGAGGCGGTGCACGACCGCGGCAAGGAGCTCGCGCCCTTCACGGTCGCGCGCGTGATCTCGGCCGAGCAGCATCCGAACGCAGATCGGCTCCGCGTTTGTGTGGTGGACACCGGGCAGGAGCATGTGCAGGTCGTCTGTGGAGCGCCGAACGCACGCAGCGGCATGATGGGCGTGTTCGCGCCCGCCGGCGTCACCGTGCCCGGAACGGGGCTCTTTCTGAAGAAGTCGAAGATCCGCGGCGTCGAGAGCAACGGCATGCTCGTCTCGGAGCGGGAGCTCGGTCTCTCCGACGAGCACGAAGGAATCATCGAGCTGCCGGAGGACTCGCCGCTCGGCGCGCCGTTCGCGCGGGTAGCCGGCCTCGACGACCCGGTCATCGACGTCGGACTCACGCCTAACCGGGGAGATTGCGCCGGCGTGAGGGGGATCGCCCGGGACCTCGCGGCGGCCGGGTATGGCTCGCTGAAGCGAGTCCACCATTGGGGCGGCGAGAACAAGGGCGCATTCGAGAGCCCCATCCGGGTGCACCTAGAGTTTCCGCCGGAGGCACGCGACGCGTGCCCGATGTTCGTCGGTCGCTACATCCGCGGCGTCAGGAACGGGCCGAGCCCGCGCTGGCTTCGCGAGCGGCTGAAGGCGGTCGGCCTCCGGCCGATCTCGGCCCTCGTCGACATCACCAACTATTTCACGCTCGACATGGCGCGGCCTCTGCACGTCTTCGACGCCGACCGACTCACCGGCGATGTCGTGGTGCGCCTGGCGCGAAGCGGTGAGCGGCTGTTGGCACTCGACGGGCGTGAGTACGAGCTCGACGATCAGATCACGGTCGTCGCCGACGGTAGTGGGCCGCAGGGGCTGGGTGGCGTGATCGGTGGCGAGGCGACGGGTTGCACCGAGGAGACCACGAACGTCTACCTCGAATGCGCGCTGTTCGACCCGCTGCGGACCGCGGCGACCGGGCGCAAGCTCGGCATTGTGAGCGACGCTCGTTACCGCTTCGAGCGCGGCGTCGACCCGACGGCGGTTATCCCGGCGATGGAAGCCGCGACCAGCATGATCCTCGAGCTGTGCGGCGGCGAGGCGAGCGAGCCGGTGATCGCCGGTTCGGAGCCGCAATGGCGGCGTGAGGTCGAGCTGCGGCCCGAGCGGGTGACCCAACTCGGCGGCGTGGAGGTGAGCGCCGGGGAGAGCGAGTCGATTCTCCGCGCGCTCGGGTTCGAAGTTCAGACCGATGGGAGTGCGCTTCGGGTGGTGCCGCCGCCGTGGCGGCCGGACATCCATGGCGAGGCCGACCTCGTCGAAGAAGTCCTTCGTGTCTTCGGGTACGAGAAGATTCCCGTCGTTCCGCTCGAGCGCACCTCGACGCTGCCGCCTCCGCCGCTCTCGCCGGTTCAGACGCTGCCGGTGAAGGCGCGGCGTACGCTGGCGGTACGCGGGCTTGCCGAAGCGAAGACTTTCTCGTTCATGGCGCATGCCGAAGCGGTTCGGTTCGGCGGTGGTGCGCCGCAGCTTCGCCTCGTCAATCCGATCAGCGCCGATCTCGACACGATGCGGCCTTCGGTGCTCCCGAACCTGCTCGACGCCGCACGCCGGAACAGCGATCGCGGCCTTGCCGATGCCGGCCTCTTCGAAGTCGGTCCGCAATTCACCGACGCGACCCCCGGGGGCCAGAGCCTGGTCGCCGCCGGTGTCCGCTGGGGGAAAACCGCACCCAAGCACTGGGCCGAGGCGGCGCGGCCGGTCGACGCTTTCGACGCGAAGGCTGACGCCATCGCGGTCCTGGAGGGCTGCGGTGCGCCGGTCGCCGGCCTGCAAGCGGTCCCGACCGCACCCAATTGGTATCATCCGGGCCGCTCCGGCGCCCTTCAGCTCGGCGATACCGTGCTGGCCTATTTCGGCCAGGTGCATCCGAGCACGGCCGAAGCCTACGATCTCGACGAAGGCGCCGTCGCCTTCGAAGTGTTTCTCGACGCTGTGCCACTGCCGAAGGCGCGCGCCGCCGGCAAGGCCCGGGCGCCTCTGCAGCTTTCACCGTACCAGGCCGTATCGAGAGACTTCGCCTTCGTGGTGGAGGATAGCGTTGCGGCGCAGAGCGTGATGCGCGCGGCGCGAAGTGCGGACCGGCAGCTCGTGTCGGATGTGACCGTGTTCGACGTCTACAGCGGACCGGGCCTGCCTGCCGGAAGCAAGTCGATCGCGATCAGCGTCCTGCTCCAGCCGTTGCACGCGACCTTGACGGAAGCGGAAATCGAAGCCGCATCGGCGAAGATCGTCCAGGCGGTGGAAAAAGCGACCGGGGGCACACTGCGCCGCTAGCCGGAAAAGGTCGAATCGAAGGCTCGCCCTCAGGCCGGCTCGGCAAGTTCTGCTTCGTCCGGGTCCTGCGGCGCGAAATCCCGATGGGCCGACTGTGATAAACGCGCGTGACGATGCGCGTAATAGTAGAGCAGCAGGAAGAACGGCGTCCCCATCACGAAGTAGTGGCCGTGCCGGACGAGAGCCATGGCGATGAAGGTCAAGGCCGCGTTCGACACCAGCCAGGCATCATCGTGCGGGGAACCTTTATGCCCGCCCTTGCGCTGGCCGGGCACAAAGTGCGAGAGCAGAAAGACCGAGAGCACCGCGACGCCGGGCAGCCCGAGCTCGGAGAGGATCCGGAGCAGGAGCGAGTTCGCGTCCTGAGCGTTGAGCGAAGCGAGCCAGTAGGGCAGGCCGCCCAGCGAAGACAAGGTGGAATACCGTTCGAACGCGATCGGGTGCGAGCCAAGCCCTCCGCCCAGCAGGTAGGAGTCGAACAGGTTCCCCAGTGCCACCTGCCAGTTGTTGTACAGCGTTAACGTCGAGATGTTCTTTTGCAGCGGGTCCTGGTGCAGGAAGACGAGGAACGTATCGTCGACGCGCAGCCGGATTTCCGGGACAAACGCGTAGGCCGCGATCACGACGCTGCCCGCCGCGGCCATGACGATCGCCTTCCGCCAGGGGCCGTGCCTCAAGCCGGCCAGGCACAAGGCGAACACGATCGCGAGGTAGGCCATGGCAGAAAACGAAAGTACGGTTGCGGTGAGGATGACGATGGACCAGAGCCGACCGCAAAAGCGGTTACCGGAGCCGAGCAGCGTGAGGACCGACAGGTAGACTGCCGGGCTGATCGCCAGGGCGAAGTGCGACGGCTCACCGAATACGGATTGGATGCGGGGCAGCCCTGATGCCGTGTAGCTCTGGTAGAAGTCTAGGCCGGTCCATGCCAGATCGTAACCTGGGCGGAAGCCGGCGAGAAAGAAGGCGAACTGAACGATCGCTATCGCTGCAATGAGCTTCGACAGCCACGTGTAGATCGCAAACAGAGGGGTCGGATCGAAGCGATTGACGCAGGCAACGTTGTAGAAGAGCAGGGTAAAGGCAGCGATGCCGACCAACTGCTGTGCCGCTGCACCGGCGGGATTGCCGAGCAGGAGGACGCTGAGCAGGGAATGGCCGGCGAAGGCGGCCAGCAGAAGGCCGAGACGCCTGCTGATCAGGTTCGTGCCGGCCGCGACGCAGAGAGCCAGTATCAGGGGGAGCAGGGCGTATTGCAGGTACAGGTCGATCGTGTCGGTCCGGATCCGGAACGCCGGCATGAAGAGCGTCCCGATCGCCATGACCGCGATCAGCCGATCCACCCGTAGAGGCATGGAATATACTTCCCCCCAATGCGCGTCCGTGCAGGGCAGCAGCGCATGGTCAACCATAGCATTCCATTCGCTTGATGACGCAAATGCGATCGGCCTAGGCCGACGGGGGAGATTCTTGACGAAGCGAACCAGGAACCACACCGGTCCGATAGCAGCGACTTTGATCCTATCCCTTGTCGGGCTATCATCCCGCCCGCATCGGTTGGCCCCCGCCGGTTCGTGTCCCGAGGACTTTTGCGAGCATCCTGATGATCTGGTTTATCGCGTTCTTGATCACGGCGTATTGGGTCGACCCCTTGCCCTGGCTGGACGAGGCCGCTCTGGCTCTGTTGCTCCTCTGGTTTCGCTTCGATCTGGCCGTGCTGGCGGCCATCATCATCGGCGGGGTCTGGTTGTTCGGCGACTACCCACCCCTGGGGCTGCTCGAGAATCCGGAGCCGGCCTGGTGGCCGGTTTGACGAAACCGCTCACCGCATGAACCGGTCAAGCTGGAGTTTACAATGAAGCGTCGTATCTTCGCCGCGTTCAGGGCCTTTCTGGCGTTGGCGATTCTTGCGCCGGGCGGGTCGGCCGTTGCGGACGACACCACGCCGGACGAAATCGTCGATCGCGCCCGCTACACCGTGACCAAGATCGCCCGGGAGAAGGACCTTCGTCACACCGTGCCCGCTCTGCTTGCCCGAGCGAAGGCGGTGATGGTGTTTCCGATGCTCCTCAAAGGCGCGTTCCTCGTCGGCGGCGAGGGGGGAACAGGCGTGCTCTTGTCGAGGGACGAAGCCGGGAACTGGAGCAGCCCCGCGTTCTATACGCTCGGCGCCCTGAGTTTCGGCCTTCAGATCGGCGGCCAGGCGTCCGAGGCGATGCTGATCATCATGACCGACAGGGGGCTGAAGTCGATCATCGACGATCAGGTGAAGCTCGGAGGCGACCTGAGCGTTGCCGTGGGGCCGGTGGGTGTGGGCACTGCGGCCGCCACCACCACTGCCTTCAGCGCCGACGTGTACTCGTATTCGGTCAATCAGGGGCTGTATCTCGGTGGCTCGCTGGAGGGCGCGGTCATCGCGCGGCGCGAGGATTTCAACCGCTACTTCTACGGGCCGGAGGCGAGCGTGGAGGGCATCGTGCTCGAGCGCCGATTCCACGATCCCCGTGGCGACGGCCTTCGACAGGCGCTCTCGGAGGCGGAGGCCAGGTGATCGTAGCGGTGGGGCGCCGGAGCCCGGCGGCC
The DNA here is from genome assembly GCA_029268305.1 of Alphaproteobacteria bacterium. Taxonomy (GTDB): domain Bacteria; phylum Pseudomonadota; class Alphaproteobacteria; order JAJUGE01; family JAJUGE01; genus JAJUGE01. Next base: position 93,278 of record JAJUGE010000003.1, on the reverse strand, counting down.
TTTCCGGTCCGGCGATGATCCGCGCCCACGCCAGCTGCGTCGCAGTCGACGGGGCCGGCGTGCTCTTGCGCGGCCCGTCCGGGTGCGGCAAGTCCGACCTGTGTCTGCGACTGATCGACGACGGTGCGGTGTTGGTCGCCGATGATCAGGTTCTCCTTGCACGCGGTGAGAACGGACTCGTCGCGACCTGCCCGCCGGCCATTTCCGGCCGCCTGGAGGTGCGAGGCCTTGGCATCGTCCCGGTTCCGAGCACGGAGAGGGCCGCAGTGCTGCTGGTCGTCGACCTCGTGCCGGCAGCGCAGGTCGAACGCTTGCCGCCTCCGCGCCGCTGCAGCGTCGATGACGTGGATCTGCCATTGATCGAACTCGCTCCCTTCGAGTCGTCGGCCCCCGCCAAGGTGAGGCTTGCGCTGCGCTCGATTGCCACCGATAGTGCCACCATCGGGACACCGGGCTAGCGAACGGGGGATCCGGAGGGCGCATGGCGCAGTTTCGAGCCGGCCCGCATTCCGCCTCGGAAAAGGCCGGCGAGAGCGCATTCAGGGTGTTGCTGATCACCGGCCTGTCGGGTGCCGGCAAGAGCACGGCCCTCAAGGCACTCGAAGACGCCGGCTACGAAGTCGTCGACAATCTTCCGCTTTCGCTTCTGAAGCCGTTGATGCACCTGCCGGACCGTCGGTATCGCCCGATCGCCGTCGGTATCGACGTGAGGACCCGCGACTTCGGCGTTGCTCCCGTCCTTGCCGAGATCGACTCGCTCGAGGCGAGCGGTGATGTCTCGCCGGAGCTGATATTCCTCGACTGTGACGACGAGGTCATCGTCCGGCGTTTTGCCGAGACGCGACGCCGCCACCCGCTCGGGGAGGACCGCCCGCCGCTCGACGGGATCCGGCACGAACGGCGCCTGATGCGGCCGCTCCGTGCGCGCGCCGATCTCGTGGTCGACACTTCCCTCATGACGCCGCACGGGCTGCGCCGGTTCATCGAGGAACAGTTCCGGAGGGGGGGGCCGGGGGAGATGACGGTCTTCGTCATGTCCTTCTCCTACCGGCAGGGGTTGCCGCGGGAGGCCGACCTCGTTTTCGACGTTCGATTTCTGCAGAACCCGCACTACGAGCCGGATCTCAAGCCGTTGCGCGGGAACGATCCGGCGGTGGGAGAGTACATACGGCGCGACCCGGTGTATCCGCCGTTCCTGGAGGCACTGAAGAGCTTGCTGGACCTGCTGATCCCACGCTACCGCGCCGAAGGAAAGAGCTACCTGACGATCGCCTTCGGCTGCACGGGCGGCCACCACCGCTCGGTCTTCCTCGCCAAGGAGATCGGGGAATGGCTGTCCGGCCGTGCCGCCCGTGTTACGGTGTCGCACCGCGACATCGACCGTTGAGCCGGACCACGAGGCGGATTGCTGCGAATGATCGGAATTGTGCTCGTCACGCACGGAAGACTCGCGCTCGAGTTGATGGCGGCCCTCGAACACGTTGTCGGAGCCCAGGACAACATCAGGGGAGTCTGCATAAACCCGGAGGACGAATCAGAGGTCTCACGGCAGCAGATCATGGCCGCCGCCGAGTCCGTCGATCAGGGCGCCGGGGTGGTGCTCTTGACGGACATGTTCGGGGGAACGCCCTCCAATCTGGCCATCTCCATCCTGAGCGAGGGGGCGTACGAGGTCATCGCGGGCGTCAATCTGCCCATGCTGGTGAAGCTGGCGACCGTGCGATCGCGAATGTCCTTGCGGGACGCGGTCTCCGCTGCAGCAGACGCGGGCAAGAAGTACATCCAGGTCGCCTCCAACCTGCTTTCGGACAACGGCCGCTGATGGTCGACGACGCCGCGCCCGGCGGACCGACCGTCAGCCAGCGGGTTCGCGTGGTGAATCGCCGGGGCCTGCACGCGCGCGCCGCCGCTCGATTCGTGAAGCTCGCCGGCGAATTCGATGCGGATGTTCGCGTCACTCATGGGGACGTGACAGTCTCGGGCACCTCGATCATGGGATTGCTAACACTGGCCGCCGCGGCCGGCTCGGAGCTTCTCCTGACCGCTGAGGGTAATGAGGCGGAACCGGCGATCACCGCGCTGGCCTCACTGGTCGCCATGGGGTTCGGCGAGGACGTGGAGTAGACAGTACGGGGTCGCTTGAGGGGCCGGCGGCATTCCTGCTATACCCGCGCCGCCGCCAGTACCCTGATTCGGATCGGCCAGGGGTGATGCCTGCCCGGATGGTGGGCGTAGAGTTCGGGAGCAGAGATGAGCGCGACAGAAGATTTCAAGGTAGCCGATATCTCGCTGGCCGACTGGGGCCGCAAGGAGATTGCGATCGCCGAGACGGAGATGCCGGGCCTCATGGCGTTGCGCGAGGAATTCGGTACCGAGAAGCCCCTGAAGGGCGCGCGGATCGCGGGCTGTCTGCACATGACCATCCAGACCGCGGTGCTGATCGAGACCCTGACCGCCCTCGGCGCCGAGGTTCGTTGGAGCTCCTGCAACATTTTCTCGACCCAGGATCAGGCCGCGGCGGCGATCGCGGCTGCCGGCATTCCGGTCTTCGCCTGGAAGGGCGAGACCGAAGAGGAATACTGGTGGTGCATCGATCGCACGATCCAGGGCCCCAACGGCTGGACCCCGAATCTGCTCCTGGACGATGGTGGCGATCTGACGGTCGTGATGCACGAGAAGTACCCGCAGCTCCTCGAAGAGGTGAGGGGGGTCTCGGAGGAGACGACGACGGGCGTCCACCGCCTGTACGAGATGGCGCGGGACGGCACGTTGAAGGTGCCCGCGATCAACGTGAACGATTCGGTCACGAAGTCGAAGTTCGACAATCTGTACGGATGCCGGGAGAGCCTGGTCGACGGGATCAAGCGTGCCACCGACGTGATGCTGGCCGGCAAGGTCGCCGTGGTTTGCGGTTACGGCGATGTCGGCAAGGGCTCGGCGGAAAGCCTGCGGAGCCAGGGGGCGCGAGTGATCGTCACGGAGATCGATCCCATCTGCGCCCTCCAGGCGGCGATGGCCGGGTACGACGTCCAGACGATGGACGACGTCGCCGAACGCGGCGACATTTTCGTCACCGCCACCGGCAACAAGGACGTGATCACCGTCGACCACATGCGCCGGATGAAGGACCGGGCGATCGTCTGCAACATCGGGCATTTCGACACAGAGATTCAGGTCGACGCTCTGCGGAATTTCCGCTGGCACAACGTCAAGCCGCAGGTGGACGAGGTCGAGTTCCCGGATGGCAAGCGGATCATCCTCCTCGCGGAAGGCCGCCTGGTGAACCTGGGCTGTGCGACCGGCCATCCCAGCTTCGTCATGAGCGCCAGCTTCACCAACCAGGTCCTGGCGCAGATCGAGCTCTGGACGCATCCGGAGAAGTACGAGCGGCAGGTGTATGTCCTGCCCAAGCACCTCGACGAAAAGGTGGCCGCCCTTCATCTGCAGAAGCTCGGCGTGAAGCTGACCACCCTGAGCGCTGAACAGGCGAAGTACATCGGCGTACCGGAGACGGGTCCGTTCAAGCCCGACTACTACCGTTACTGACGGAGCGGCGCGCCGCCCTCGCGGGAGAGCCGGGCGCGTGCCGGCCCCCTGATGGGTCAGCCACGGGCCGGAGTGCTTGTTGGCCTCGGCGAACCTGCTCTAGAGTGCGGCCCGTGTTCGGAAATACGCCAAAAGCGGTCGCCGGGGCCGTAATATTCGTCGGGGGCTGGCTCAGCGTCTTTTCGTTCGCCAGCCGACCCGCCTGGGGTCAGACCCCTCCCGCCGATGTCTTCGTACCGTCGCTCGGCCTCGTCGCGCTGATCGCGCTCACTTTGTTCGTCACCGTGATACTCCTGCTGAGGTCACTTCGGCGGGCACGGCGCACGGTGGAGGCGCTGGAGGAAGATCTGGCGCGGATCGAGGCGATCGATGCTGCCGGCCCCTGCGCGTATATCGCATGGCCGATCGGGACTGAAGGAAGGGAGTTCACGTCGCCGGGGCTGCACTCGGTGCTCGGGATCAGTCCCAACGTCACCGTCTCGCTGGAATCCCTGCGCCTCTATTTCTCCGGTGCCGGCGCGGATCGCGTCATGGATGCGATCGGTGCCCTGGCGACGACCGGGCAGCCGTTCACGATGGAAGCGCGAACCGAGGCGGATCGCAGCTATCGATTGACTGGCAGTCGCATCGAAGAGTGCGGCGTCGACGCGATCTGGATCCAGGACGAGACGGTCGAGATCGCCGGCGCTGAGCGGCTCGCCGCCGAGGCGGAGGAACTCGCGATCGAGGCCGAACGCCTCCGGGGTGTCCTGGATACGCTGCCGCTGCCGGTCTGGCGCCGCGCGCGCGATCTCACGCTGACCTACTGCAATCGCGCCTATGCGGAGGCGGTGAACGCCGAGAGCCCCGCGGCGGCGTTGCTGGACGAACGGGAGATCGGAGCCGGAGCAGTTGGAGGAAGGGGTCAGGCGCTGGCCGAACGCGCGCGGAAGTCCGGTTCGGCGCAGTCGGAGAGCCATCATCTCGTGATCGGCGGCGCACGCCGCCTGCTCGAGTTCAACGAGGTTCCGCTCCGCGAGGATCCGGGGCTCCTCGCCGGCCACGCGCTCGACTTCACGTCGATGGAGAATGTTCAGGCGGAGCTCGGAAGGCATATCGAGGCTCACGCCGAGGTGCTCGAACTGCTCGGCTCGGGCATCTCCACGTTCGGACCGGACCGGCGGTTGAAGTTCTTCAACCGCTCTTACGCCCACCTCTGGCGGCTCGAGCCGGAATGGCTGAATACCGAGCCCGAATTCGGAGAAATTCTGGAGATCCTTCGGGAGCAACGGATGCTGCCCGAGGTCATCGATTTCCGCGTGTTCAAGAACTCGCGGCTCGCGCTCTTCAACTCCGTGCTCGAGCCCCAGGAAGAGTATCTGCATCTGCCGGACGAGCGAACGATTCGGCAGATCATCGCCCCGCACCCTCTCGGTGGGCTCCTGTTCCTCCATGAGGACGTGACCGACCGGTTGGCGCTCGAGCGATCGTACAACACGCTCATCGCGGTTCAGCGGGAGACCCTGAACGAGCTGACGGAGAGCGTGTCGGTATTCGGGAGCGACGGCCGCCTGAAGTTGTACAATCCGGCCTATCTGCGTCTCTGGGGCTTTCAACCGCCGGATGTCGTGGGCCAGCCGCACGTGGCGGAGCTCGTGGAGCGGTCGCGACACCTGTATCCGTCCGACGAGCCTTGGCCCGAACAGAAGTCGAAAGTCGTCGGCCGCATCATGCAGCGCTCGCCGTCCGCAGGTCGACTGAGTCGTACGGACGGCCGCGTCGTCGACTACGCGACGGTGCCGCTTCCCGACGGCAGCGTTCTGCACCGTGAGAACGACGTCACCGACACCTACAACGTCGAACGAGCTCTCACGGAACGGAATGCCGCACTGCAGGAAGCCGATCGCCTGAAAACCGAGTTTCTCGCGAACGTCTCATACGAGCTACGCACGCCGCTCAACACCATCATCGGCTTCGCGGAGATCCTGTCGAACGGCTATTTCGGCGCATTGAACCGGCGCCAGACCGAATATTGCAGCGGCATCCTCGAGGCGTCGCAGCGTCTCCTCGGTCTGATCAACGACATCCTCGATCTTTCCATGGTCGAAGCCGGACAGATTGCACTCGACATCGATCGCATCGATGTACGCAGCATACTGTCGACCGTGCTCAATCTGGCGCGGGAGCGGGCAAACGTGCAGAATGTCCGGTTGGTCACGGACTGTCCTGCCGACATCGGCGAGATCATGGCCGACGACCGGCGGATGAAGCAGGTTCTGTTCAACCTGGTGAACAACGCGATCAAGTTCACGCCGGCGGGGGGCGAAGTGGCGATCACCGTGCGACGCTCGGATGAACACCTCGAGATCCAGGTGTCCGATACGGGTGTTGGGATCGCAGAGGACGATCTGGACCGCGTGTTCGGGGCATTTGCGCATGCCCGGACCGGTGAACGGCCGGCAGGTGCCGGGCTCGGGCTCACTCTGGTGAAGCGCTTCATCGAGATGCACGGCGGCACGGTCGTGTTGGCCTCCCGCCCGGGCGAGGGCACGCACGTAACGCTGCGCCTCCCTGTCGATGGCGGTGGCGTCGGGGCGGCCGCGGATTCGGCGCCGTCGCTGGCGGCGCGCGGCGCCGACTAGGTCCCCTCAGCACGACGTGGACCCTCGCGCGCCTGCCTCTTATATTGCCGCCAGAAGGTCGAGGAGAACGAACAATGGCGGACTTCCCGAAGCCGACGCTGGATGACTGGCGCGAGCTCGCCAGCAAGGATCTGAAAGGCAAACCGCTCGAGACGCTTGACTGGGAAACACCGGAGGGTATCCGGGTAAAGCCGCTCTATACGGCGGCCGACCTGGAGGGGCTGGAACACCTGAATACGCTTCCCGGCTTCGCGCCGTTCGTGCGTGGGCCCCGGGCGACGATGTATGCGGGCCGCCCCTGGACCATCCGCCAGTACGCCGGATTCTCGACCGCTCAGGAATCGAACGCCTTCTACCGCGAAGCGCTCCGTGCCGGGCAGAAGGGGCTGTCGGTCGCCTTCGATCTCGCCACGCACCGAGGCTACGACAGCGACCACCCCCGCGTGATCGGCGATGTCGGCAAGGCCGGGGTCGCGATCGATTCCGTGGAGGACATGAAGATCCTGTTCGACGGCATCCCGCTCGACGAGATGTCGGTTTCGATGACCATGAACGGCGCCGTGCTGCCGGTGCTGGCTGGCTATATCGTCGCCGCCGAGGAACAGGGGGTAAGTCAGGACAAGCTCTCCGGGACCATTCAGAACGACATCCTCAAGGAGTTCATGGTCCGCAACACCTACATCTATCCGCCTGAGCCGAGCATGCGGATCGTCGCCGACATCATCGGCTACACCGCCAAGCACATGCCACGGTTCAACTCGATCTCGATCTCGGGCTATCACATGCAGGAGGCGGGGGCGACGGCGGTGCAGGAGCTCGCCTTCACGCTCGCCGACGGGCTGGAGTATGTCCGCGCCGCCCTGAGCCGTGGCCTCGATATCGACGATTTCGCGCCGCGCCTGTCGTTCTTCTTCGGCATCGGCATGAACTTCTTCATGGAGATCGCGAAGCTGCGGGCCGCACGCCTTCTCTGGGCGCGGCTGATGCAGCCGTTCGACCCGAAGAAGCCGATGAGTTCGGCACTGCGGACCCATTGCCAGACTTCCGGTGCGAGCCTCGCCGAGCAGGACCCGTACAACAATGTCATCCGCACGACGCTCGAAGCACTGGCGGCCGTGCTCGGCGGCACCCAGTCGCTGCACACCAACTCGCTGGACGAGGCAGTGGCGCTACCGTCCCGCTTCTCTGCCCGGATCGCGCGCAACACGCAGCTCATCCTGGCGGAAGAGACCGGCATCCCGCACGTCATCGACCCGCTCGGCGGCAGCTACTATGTCGAGAGCCTGACCCACAGCATCGCCGCCGCCGCCTGGGAGCTGATCCAGGACGTGGAGAAGCTGGGCGGCATGACCAAAGCGGTGGAATCCGGGATGCCGAAGCTCCGCATCGAGGAGGCTTCGGCCCGCCGGCAGGCACGGATCGACCGGGGCGAGGAGACCATCGTCGGCGTCAACAAGTACCGGCCGAGCGAGGTCGACGAGATCGACATTCTGGATATCGACAACGCCCGTGTGCGGGAAGGCCAGATCGCGCTCCTGAAGCGCATCCGCGAGACGCGCGACGAGGCACGATGCCGGGCGGCGTTGGACGCGATCACCAGTGCAGCCCGCAGCGGTGAGGGCAACCTGCTGGAGCTGGCGATCGAGGCAACACGGGCGCGCGCCACTGTCGGTGAGATTTCGGACGCTATGGAGGCCGCCTGGGGTCGCTATCAGGCGACGGTTCGCTCAATCTCCGGCGTCTACGGCTCGGCTTACGAAGGCGATGCCGGGTTCGACCGAATCCGGGAAGCGGTCGAGGCTTTCGCCGAGGAAGAGGGCCGGCGTCCTCGCATGCTCGTCGTGAAGATGGGGCAGGATGGCCACGACCGCGGTGCCAAGGTGATCGCGACCGCCTTCGCCGACATCGGCTTCGACGTCGATGTCGGGCCGCTGTTCCAGACACCGGAAGAGGCGGCGCGCCAGGCGATCGAGAACGACGTCCACGTCGTCGGTGTCTCTACCCAGGCGGCTGGACACAAGACCCTGGTGCCGCAATTGGTAGAGGAGTTGCGGAAGGCCGGTGCCGACGACATCCTCGTCGTCTGCGGCGGCGTCATTCCGCAGAAGGACTACGGCTTCCTGAAGGCGAAGGGCGTGTCCGCGATCTACGGACCGGGCACCAACATCCCGCAGGCTGCTGCCGAGATTCTCGACCTGTTGCGCGGGCGCGCAATGGCGGCGTGACGAGGGATCATCCCGAGATCAGTCGATCCTCATCGCGGGCGATCCACGCGTCCTAAGCCCGCTGTCTCGGCTTCTCCCGCGTTCTAGAGCTCGAGCCGGTAGAACCGCTTCGCCGTGCCGCTGAAGAGGTCGGTCTTCTCGGCCTCGCTCGCGCCCGAAGCGAGGCGCTTGCAGGCGTTCCAGTAGGCGGCGTAGCCGTAGGAGCCCTTGTCGACCGGGAAGTTGCTCTCGAACATGCAGCGGTCTGCGCCGAACGCCTCGATGCACGTCTGGATCCACGGCTTCCAGGTGTCGGCCAGCTTCTGCGATGAGGGCGGCCCCGGCGCTTGCTCGAAGCCGAAACCGTTGACCCGCATGCCGATCCCGCCGAGCTTCACATAGGCGTTGGGCCGTTCGGCCAGAGTCCGGATACCCTTCTCCCAGACTTCGAACACCTCGTCGCGCTTGCCGGCATAGGCGCCGATGCCGATCGGGCCGCCGACGTGGTTGAGCACGATCTTCGTGTCCGGAAATGCGGAGGCCAGCTCCGCCAGTTCGAGGATCTGCGGGTGGAACAGCCATGCCTCGAACGAAAGGTCGAGCGGCGCCAGCCTGGCGAAGCCCTCGCGGAACCCGGTGCTCTGCATCAGATCCTTCGGCGGTGTGTAGGCCGGATTGAGGAGCGAGCGGTCCTCGTCCCAGGTGAGGATGTGCCGGATGCCGCGGAACCGTCCACCGCCGGCGGCGATGTGCGCATGCAGCACCTCCTCCACCGCAGCGCCGAGCGTCAGATCGGCGTGGCCGACGATGCCAGCGGCGACCTTGCAGGCACCGTAGCGGCCGCTGGCGCTCATCGCCGCGATGCCGTTGACGAACTCGGTCTCGCCGACCGGCTTCATTGCCTCGGGGCCGCTGGCGCGGTGCATCGAGCGGCACTGGACGAATACAGTCGCAATGACGTTATGCCCGGTATTGATGTCCGCCAGGAACTCGTCGAGGAGATAGCGCCACTCCGGCCGGTCCCAGAGGTGGTGGTGCGGGTCGACGATCGGCAGGTCCGGCTCCAGGATCTCCTCGTTCCATTTCGCCAGCCAATCCTCGCGGACCGGGAGGTAGGACGTCTGGGCGGTCGGCTTCCGGGGGGCGTCACTCATCTGATGGTCCTCACGCTACCTGTTCCTCGGGAACCTGCTCGGCTGTCGGCGCGTCGCCCGCGACCGTCGTGCGCCGCATGTCGCGCGTCTCGCCTATATCGTTGTAGCGGCGGGCACGGTGCATGGTCTGGCGATTGTCCCACATCACCAGATCGTACTGGCGCCACTGGTGGGCGTAGACGAACTCGCGCTGGGTCGCGTGCTCGATCAGATCGCGGATGAAGGCCATCGCCTCCGGGCGCGGCCAGCCGACGATGCCGCCGATATGCGATGAAAGATAGATCGACTTGCGGCCGCTCACCGGATGGGTGCGCACCAGGCTCTGGCGGACCGGGCGGAAATTCGCCCGCTCTTCCTCGGTCACCTCGAAGCCGAGCAGGCCACGCGAATAGATCAGCGAATGCTCGCAGATCAGCCCCTCGATCTCCGCCTTCGTCGCTTCATCAAGCGCATCGTAGGCGGCACGCATGTCGGCGAATTCGGTGTTGCCCCCGATCGAGGGGATCGCCCGGGCGGATAAGGCGGAGTATTTCGCCGGGATCGGCTTGAACGAGCTGTCGGAATGCCAGAGCTGGTTCCCGAGGTTGAAGAAACGCTGCCGGTCGTCGCGGCCGAACCGGTTGTTCTGCTTGTCGAGGTTCGAGATGTCGGCGATTTCGGGCCCGAGGCGTCGGTCTTCGGGCTTCGTGATGTTGCTGGCTGCACCCGGTCGCTCGAGGTCGCCGAAGTTGCGGCTGAAGGCGGCCTGCTGCTCGTCGGTGATGTTCTGGCCCCGGAAGACGAGCACGGCATAGCGATCCATACCGCGTTCGATCGCCTGCACCTCTTCGGGCGAGAGCGGCCGCGTCAGGTCGACGCCTTCGACCTCCCCGACGAACAGCGGATGGATCTGCCGAATCGTCACGCTGGTAGTGTCGCTCATGGGCGGCCCTCTCCATTGTCTTGCGGTTCTTTCTGCGGAGGATAGCCCGGACTCCCTGCAGTGTCACCGGAGGGCGGGGATGTCCGCCGCGGAACCTTCGGGGCCTCGGGCCGTTCGCTCGCCGGGCCCTGGGAGGGCAGACCGGCACATCGGAGAATTTCGAAATGAGGAACAACTTGTTGGCAGCGGGGGCGGCCTTGGCGCTCTGCATCGGCGTCGGGACGCCTGCCGCGGCCGACCGCTTCGGTGACTGGGATCAGAACCGGGACCTCTATATCAGCGAGAAGGAGTGGGACGAGGGCTTCACCGCCGAGGGGGTGTTCGACCGCTGGGATCGCGACGGCGACGGCGTTCTCTCGCGGGAGGAGTTCAACAGCCAGCTTTTTCGCGGCTTCGACTTGAACCGCGACCGCCGCCTCTCGCTCGGCGAGTTCGGGTCGTTCGACGATGGCAGGGGGGAGCGCGGCATCTTTCGCGACTGAAGCCGCTCCGGCTTCTCTACCACTTCCCAGCATAGGTGTGCGGCGGGCGACTTCGAGTCCCAACCTTGACCCTGCGGTGCCGGTGGCCTTCCATCGTTAGAGGTAAAAGGCGAAGGAGGGCGCATCCCATGGGCGCACAATCCACCCCCGATTCTCGCTCGGGCCTCGGTCTCGGTATGTTCATGATGCCGCTGCATCCACCGACGCGCTCGTTCGGTGACACGCTGCGGGAGAACGCGGAGAAGGTGCTCCTGGCCGACCAGCTTGGCTTCGACGAGATGTGGGTCGGCGAGCACTACTCGGCATCGACCGAGCCGATTCCCGCGCCGATGATGTTCATGGCGGCATTGCTCGAGCGAACCCGGCGCATCAAGTTCGCGACCGGCGTGGTCAATCTCCCCAACCACCATCCGGCGATCGTCGCGGGTGAGGCGGCGCAGTTCGACCATATGAGCGAGGGGCGCTTCATCTTCGGCATCGGGCCGGGTGGGCTCGCCAGCGACTTCGAGCTGTTCGGGAACACCGACGGCGATGCGCGCGGTCGCCGGATGATGGAGAGCATCGACATGATCCAGAAGATCTGGGCGAGCGAGCCTCCATACCGGATCGAGGGTGAGTTCTGGAACGTGACCATCGAGGATGCGGTGATCCCGGAACTCGGCGTCGGCTACATGAGGAAGCCTTTCCAGCAGCCTCACCCGCCGATCGCCATGTCGGCGATGAGCCCGTTTTCCGGCAGCGTGAAGACGGCGGCCATGAAGGGGTGGAGCCCGGTCTCCGCCAACTTCATCCCGACCTACTCGGTCGCCAGCCACTGGAAGAAATATTGCGAGGGCTGCGAGGAGGCGGGCCGGGAGCCGACCGGCAGCGACTGGCGGGTCGCCCGCAACATCGTGATCGGCGAGAGCGATGCCGATGCCGAAGCGAGCGCCTTCAGCGAAACCGGCAGCAACCACTACTATTTCAGCTATCTCGCCGAAGTGCTGCGCCGGGCCGACTACATGGTGGCGATCAAGCCGGACCCGAACGTGCCGGACGACGAGGTCACCACCGAGGCGATGATGCGCGACATGGTGATCCACGGCTCGGCCGACACCGTGCTCGACAAGCTGATCGCGTTCCGTGAGGAGGTCGGCCCCTTCGGTACGCTGATGATGGCGGCGATGGATTGGAGCGGGCCGAACCGCGAGGCGGAGCAGCGGAGCATGCGGCTGCTGGCCGAGAAGGTGATGCCCCGGCTCCGCCAGCACGTCGGTTCGCTCCGGTAGGGTCGAGCGACCCTCGCCGGAAGATAGCGAAGCCCGGAGTCCGGATCAGGCTTTCAGCTTCTCCGCGAACGTCTCCCGGAGCTTCTTCACCTTCGGGTCCGAGACCATGCGGATATAGGGTTGGTGCGGATTCCGCTCCGCATAGTCGTGGTGATACTCCTCGGCCGGGTAGAACGCCTCCAGCGGCTCGAGCGTCGTCGCGATCGGTGCATCGTAGATGCCGGCCGCATCGAGCTGTCGGATATACGCCTCGGCGACGCGGCGCTCCTCCTCGTCGGCGTAAAAGATGACGGAGCGGTATTGCGTGCCCATGTCGGCGCCCTGGCGGTTTACCTGGGTCGGGTCGTGCGCGACCGAGAAGAACACCTTGAGGATCTGCCCGTAGCTGATCCGGGCCGGATCGTATCGGACCTCGATCACCTCGGCGTGCCCCGTGGTGCCGGAGCAGACGGTCTGATAATCGGCTGTGTCGGCCGAGCCGCCGGCATAGCCGGGTCGCACCGACGTCACGCCGTCGAGCAGGCGATAGACGGCTTCCGTGCACCAGAAACAGCCGCCGCCCAGCACCAGCGTGGCGGGGCCGCTGTCGCGGCGGAGGTCTTCCTTCGGGTCGGGGAACTTGCGCGGGTCGATCCTGAGCGACATGGGCGTTGCTCCTAGCTTCGATACCGGTCGGACTTTGGCATATAGGGCGCGGCGGGAGAATGGCGGTGCATGACGACCGGAAGGTCCGCTCGCGCGAATCCGATATTCTTCCGCCGGGATGAGGCGTAACGTTTCTGCCCAATCTCTGCGGGAGATTACTGATGGGCAAGGATATCCAGCGCCGCCTGGTAGCGGAGTTCATCGGGACATTCTGGCTGACGTTCGGCGGATGCGGCGCGGCCGTTCTCGCCGCTGCATATCCGGAACTGGGGATCGGCTTCCTCGGCGTGGCATTGGCGTTCGGGCTGACGGTGCTCACCATGGCCTATGCCGTCGGGCATATCTCCGGCGGGCATTTCAACCCGGCCGTCACGATCGGCCTCTGGTCGGCACGTCGTTGCGCCAACCATCATGTCGGCCCCTACATCGCCGCTCAGGTGGCGGGCGCGATCGTGGCCGCGTTCATCCTCTATCTGATCGCGTCCGGGAAGCCGGACTGGGTCACCGGCGGGTTCGCCGCGAACGGCTATGGCGCACTCAGTCCGGGGCAATACAGTCTCGCCGCGTGCCTCGTGATCGAGATCCTGCTGACCTTCATCTTCGTGCTGATCATCATCGGGACCACCTCGAAGGGAGCGGCGGTCGGCTTCGCGGGCATTCCGATCGGCCTCGCCCTCACGCTGATCCACCTGATCTCGATTCCGGTGACGAACACGTCCGTCAATCCGGCGCGCAGCACCGGACCGGCGCTGATCGCCGGAGGAGATTACGTCTGGCAGCTCTGGCTGTTCTGGCTCGCGCCGATGCTCGGCGCCTTCGCCGGAGGATTGCTGGGACGGTGGTTGTGGGAGCCGGCAGAGGCGATGGAATCGGATGTCAGGAAGGAAGTCGCCGCTTCCTGAGCCACACGGCGGGCGACGGGCAGCGGCCTTCAGGCGCCGTGCGCGCCAGCCGTCTCTGCGCTTCCGCTGCCGCCCAACCGTATGTGCAAGGTTACGTCGCGCGCGCCCGACGAGAGGGTCTTCTCGGCATAGCGGGGCAAGGGAATCTTCTTCCGGTGGCAGAAGGCGATCAGCGCCGCCGCCGTCTGCGGCTCGGTGAGCCGGAGCGGGCGGGTGCCACCGGTCCTAACCCCGAGGCTGAGGGTCACGAACGCGCCGGGGGCGCCCCTGATCTCCACCGCCAGGATCCGCTCTCCGGAAGAGATCATGCCGGCTCGGGAGGCGAAGTCGTAGACGGCGTCCGTCAGCTCGGCGAGATTGAACTTTAGGGTGCGGCTCTCCTCCGGCATCGCGGAGCCTCCGGCAGACGCGCCATGGAGGCCCCGAGTGTAGCAAGCCGGTTACCGACTACAAGCAGGAGTTGCCTCGGCCAAACGGCCCCGCGATCCGGCTTCACAACCCCTGGCGGACTTTGGGGAACACCTCTTCCGCCATCAGGTGCAGGGTGTCGAGCACCTGGCTCTGGGGCATGGTCGTGCCCTGGACGCTGGCGATCAGGTGATTGACGCCGAGCTTGCGGTGGAAGGTGAGGATCTGCTCCGCCACCTCGTCCGGCGAGCCGATCAGGAAACGGTCGGCGACCAGATCCTCCCAGGCGAGGTTGAGGTCGCGGTCGTCGGCCGCCATCGCCTTGTCCTGCCCCCAGGCGCGGTAGACGCGGTACATGTCGGCGATGTGCGGCTCGGCGATCCGCATCGCCTCCTCGCGCGTGCGCGCGACGAACATGTCGCGGCGGATCGGGAACTCCTCCGGAAACGGCTTGCCCGCCTCGTCGAGGGCGCGGCGGTAGATATCCATCTGGCGCACCAGGGTGGAAAGCTTCTGGTGCGGGTTGATGTACCAGCAGTCGCCGAGCCGGGCGGCGCGCGCCACCGCGGCATCGACGTTGGCGCCGATCCAGACCGGCGGCATCGGCTTCTGCACCGGCTCGATCGAGAGCGAGGCGTTGTCGAGCTCGAAGTGCGAGCCCTTCATCGTCACCGACTTCTCCGTGAAGAGCCGCTTCACCGCCTCCAGGTTCTCGGTGAAGCGCTGCACGCGGTTGACACCGTAGGCGCCGAACGCCTTCGCCTCCACGTCGCGGTAGCCGAGGGCGCAGCCGAAGATCATCCGCCCGTCCGACATGGCGTCGAGCGAGGCGAGCTGCTCCGCGAGGTCGAGCGGCTTCCACAGCAGCAGGAGGACGATTCCGGCATTGAGCCGGAGGTTCGGCCCCTCCGCCATGGCGCGGGCGAGGAAGTTGAGCTGCTGGAACTCCTGCACTTCCTGGGTCGAGTAGTGCGAGCCCTTGGTCAGGCAGTCGAAGCCGAGCCGGTCGATCAGGCGCACCTGCTCCATCATCTCCCGGAAGCGCACCCGCATGTCGTCCTCGCGGGGGAAAGTCCCGCGGATCATCAGGCCGAAGCGGAACTGGGTCATGGGGCGTCTCCTCCGGTAGCTTCTGGGCTCGATGATATGGACGGAGCTGCAGCCGGGCCAGCCGGAAGGTGGCGGTCCCGCACCTCAGCCGCAGGCGACGCTATCGATCAGGCCGTCGCGGGCGACGCGGGCGGTCAGGCGATCCGCGCGGAAGTCCATCGTCATCGGTTGCCCGTGCTCGACGATCCGGTACGTGCCGCCGGCCGCTTCCGATGCTTGCCGGATAATCGGCTCGGCTTCCGCCCGGGTGGTGCCGACCGCCGCCTGCGCGGCCGAGGCGCCGCAGGCGTCGCTGGTCTCCGCGGTGGGACCGGGGTCCGTCGGCCCGGACGGCGCGCAGGCGGCGAGCGTCAGGGCTGCGGCGAGGGCGGTAAGGGTGGGGAGCTGTCGCATCTCGTCCGTTCCTCTCAGTGAAAATCCTTCAGAGCGTGTGTAACGTTCATGGCCCGGGTCTCGTGCTTCGATACGGCCGCTCGCGCGACATCCTCAGCACGAGGTTTTCCGGTCCCTCACCGCTTCCGCCCCGCGGCGAAGGCATCGATGCCGCGGTCGGTCTCGCCCGAGGCGACAAGGGAGGTGAGGGCGTCGACCGCGACGCGGAGGCCCTTGATCATCTCCATGTCCATGCAGCGGTAGAAAACGTCCTTGCCGAGCGCCAGCGCCTCGGGCGACTTCGCGCTGAACGCCTCGACCAGCTCGGCGACTGCCGCCTCGAGCTCCTCGGGGCCGTCGACGAGGCGGGTGAAGATGCCGAGCCGCTCCGCCTCCTCGGCGGACATGACGCGGCCGCTCATGGTGAACTCGAATGCGCGGGCCGGGCCGATCACGCGCGGCAGGTGGACCAGGTGATAGCCCGCCAGCTTGCCGCGGTCGATCTCCGGCAATGCCAGGGTGGTATCCCGGGTCGCCACGATCATGTCGCACATGAAGGCGAGGGTGCAGCCGCCGCCCCGCGCCGCCCCCGCCATGGCAGCGATCGAAGGCTTGCCGAGCTCCTTGTGCAGGCGGTGCAGGTGGATGTAGAGCCGCTCGGTGCGCCGCCGCCGCTCGGCGATGCTCTGGTGCCGCTCCGTGATCATGTCGGCGCCGGCGGAAAAGGCCGGTCCCCGCGCCGCCAGGACGACGACGCGTACCCGCTCGTCGTCGCGCGCACTCTCCAGCGCGGCGGCGATCGCGTCGATCATCTCCAGCGTATAGGCGTTCCGCTTCTCCGGCCGGTTGAGGGTGATGCGGCCCTCGGCGCCGCGGACATCGTAGATGACGTGCTGCTGTTCCAAGGGGGGCTCCCGGTCGATGGATGGCGGGAGGAGTGTACATGGACCGCCGCGCCAGCGCGTGGATCTCCCTCATCAGGGAGGCGTCGCAGGAATCTCGTTCCGAGATAGCTGACACGTCGCATTCGAGAGGGTGTAGACGTCGATCTCCCCCTCGAAGCCCTTGATGCGTTGAGGCGGAAGCAGTTGCAACGGGAGCGCATCTCCGATGCTACTCGCGGCTTGGGCATCGATCAGGATCTCGCCGTCCCTCGCCGCCGAGCATAGTCGTGAGGCCAAGTTGACGACGCTTCCTATGGCCGTGTAGTCGGTCCGGCTTTCGTAGCCGATCTGACCCACCGTCGCCGGCCCTTCCGCCATGCCGATCCCGAAACCGATCCCGTAGCCCCGAGCGCGCCACTGCATCGCCTGGTCTTGCACGGCCGCCTGCATCTCCGTTGCCATCCTGGCGGCGTGCCGGGCCGGTTCGTGGCAGGGGAACGGTGCGTTGAGCAGCATCATGAGGCCGTCGCCGGAGAAGCAGGTTTGCGTCGCCTCGTAGCGGATGATGATCGGACCGAGGCGCGCATAGTACTCCTCCAGAACGCGCATGACCTCTTTCGGCTCGGCCTGTGCTGCGAAGGTCGTGAAACGGCGGAGGTCGCAGAAGATGACGACGACGTCGATCTGCCGGCTTTCCAACGTTCTCCCGGTCCCCGATCGTTCGACCAGCTCGGCGACCTGGGGTGACAGAAATCGCTTCAGACGAGAGATGCGCTCCGATCGTTCCTTCGACTCGGCCAGGTCTCCGGCCATCTTGTTGAAGCGATCGGCGAGCCGTTGGAGCTCGTCGCCGGTGGCGATGCGGATGCGGTGCGTGAAATTGCCTGCACCGATCTCGTCCGCGCCCCGTTCGAGCAGTTTGATCGGCACCGACATACGATGGGCCATCAGGAACGCGAGCGCCGCAGCCAGGGCGGCGCCTGCCACGAGCATGAGGAGGGTCCGAACGGCGGCAGCATAGATGGGCGCGAAGGCTTCCGAGAGGGGTTGCTCGGCTGCGACGATCCACCGAGGTCCAGGGATGCTCGACAGGGAAACGAGGCGGCGGTCGGCCTCCCGGCCTATCAGCGCCGTACTTCCCCGCAGCGCCGCCAGATCGATCAGATCCACATTTCGACCGACCGCCTGGTCGGTGCCGCGTAGGACGAGGTTGAGGTCCGGGTGAGCGATCAGGCGGCCGTCCGCATCGAGCACGTACGCCAGCCCGGCGTTCCCGACCCTGATCGCGGCGATTACGTCCCAGATGAACTTGAGGTTGACTTCGGCGATCGCGACGCCGGCGTCGCGACGGCGGCCGGAGACTGCCATCGTCAAATAGGGCTCGGATCCGCGGTTGAAGTAGACCGGTCCGAAGTAGGTCTTGCCGCCGACGGCTCCGAGGAAGGCAGGCTCCTCGGCGCGGCTCACCTTGGCGTCGATGATATCCAGGTCGAGGCGGGAGACGCGCAGGGTCTCGATGCCGTTGGGGTCGAGGTGAGAGACCGTCGTCACGGCAGGCGCCTGACGCAGTAATCGCAAGGCATCCACCCGCCGTCGTTCGATCGTGCCCGAAGCGTCCGCGAGCTGGGTCATCCAGCCCAGTTGGCCGGCGAGTTCGCCGAGGAATGCATCGATGCGTTGGGCGGCCGCGAGCGACTCCCTCTGGAGGAGCGCCTCGATCAGGGCTCGCTGGTCACGATACCCGAACCACACGTCGCTCGCGCCCTTCGATACGAGCGGGACGAGCATGACCAGGAACAAGGCGAGAAAGTATCGCTTGAACAGCGATCGCGATCCCTCGGGGGGCGCTTCCCTTTCGGATCTCGACGACCGTCCGCCCATGCAGCGTGGTGCCCGGCGATGTGCGCCAGTGCCTGTCTGACGCCGCCGGACGGGGCGCGACCGGAGCCGCTCAGGACAAGCGCATGGCGAGCCAGGCTATGCTATCCTCATTCCGGCTCGACATACAGTGCCGATACTGCCCGGTAGGGTCCATGGACGCGGGTTCGGTAGCTGGTTTCACACGCCGTTCCGTAGTGGGTGCGATTGCCTTTGCCCCACTGCTCCCGCTGACTGCGTTCGGTGAAGATGCGGCCCGGCCTGTCATCGGCTTTCTTCGAAGCTCTCCATCGGGGCCGTTCCGGCATCTTGTGGCCGCCTTCAGGGAGGGTCTGGCGGAAGCGGGGCTGGAGGAAGGCGAGAACGTTTCCGTAGAGTACCGCTGGGCCAACAACGACCTCGCCCGCTTGCCCCTTCTGGCAGCCGAGTTGGAGAGGCTCGGTGTTCGCGTTCTTGTCGGCAACAGCCTGGCGATCGAAGCGGCGCGCGAAGCCGCTCCGACGCTGCCTCTGGTGTTCGTGACGGCCGACGATCCCGTGAAGAGCGGTTATGTAGAGAGCCTCAATAGCCCGGGCGGCAACATAACGGGCGTCACGTTCTTCGCCGGCGGGCAGCTCGGAGCGAAGCGGCTCGAGCTCCTGAAGGAGCTGATGCCGGGCGCTCGGAGGTTCGCCATTCTCTTCGACCCGAACTACCCGGGTTTTCAGACCGAATTGCCGAATATCGAGACGGCCGCCCGTCGGCTCGAGATCGAGTTGATGAAAGTCGCGGCGGCCCATCCGGCGGAGTTCGCACCCGCTTTCGAGGAGATCCGCCGCCGAGGTGCGGGCGGCATATTGCTTGGCGGGAGTCCCATGTTCACGGGCGCCCGGAAAGACCTAACGAGCGTTGCCCAGGCACATTCGATTCCGGTGATTTACGACCAGCGCGACCATGTCGCCGCGGGTGGGCTGATCAGCTACGGGGCGAGTTTCACCGGCGCCTACAGACTTGCAGGGAAGTACGCGGGGCTGATCGCCACAGGCACGCAGCCTTCCGAGCTGCCTGTGGTGCAGCCCGCCGAGCTCGAGCTCGTCGTCAACCTGCGAACCGCAGCGGCGCTAGGGCTCGATGTCCCTGAAACGATCCTTCTGAGAGCTGATGAGGTTATCGAGTGAGGGAAACTACCGTTTCGGCGAGGAAGTCGTCGCAGGCCGCCCTACCGTACGAATTCTTCGACGCGCTCATCGTCGCGCAGACCTCGTAGATGACGTGCTGCTGTTCCGAGTGGGCGCTCCCGATCGATAGATAGAGATCGTGGCTGCGGGAGAGGATCAGCGGCTCAGGATGATCCGCAGGTCGTTCCACTCCGGATTTGCGTCTTCGATGAGCGCGGTCTTCCAGGCACGGCGCCATTTCTTCAGCGCCTTTTCGCGAGCGATCGCGGCGAGAACGTCGTCGTGCGGCTCGTACCAGACCAGCCGCTTCACGCCGTGCTTCTTCGTGAACCCCGGCACGGCACCGGATAGGTGCTCTTCCACCCGGCGGGCAAGGTCGTTGGCGACGCCGACATAGAGCGTGCCGTTGCGCTGGCTCGCCAGCATGTAGACGAAGTAGGGCATGGCGAATTCTGGCTGCCACATCTATCACTGTCACCCCGCGCTTGACGCGATCTGGAGATCACGATCGACACAGCAGATGACCTAGAACGGGCGAAGCCCTTGTTGGATAGAAGCTATGAACGGTCCTGAAGGTGCGCCTTAGGACCGTTCACCGACCTTCGGTTACTGGTACAATGCCGTTACTGATCTCAGTTCGTTGTAACAAGTAGAGGCAATCCCGCAGGCGAGGCCGCCTGCGGACCTGCCAGTTATCCGTCTACTGGTTGATCACGCTCCCTGCGCCTCGTTCCCCTCAACTACATCCCGTCGTCCCGCCGCAGGTGTCGCACTTCAGGCAGGTGCCGTTCCGCACCAGGGTGAAGTTGCCGCATTCGCCGCAGGCATCGCCTTCGTACCCTTTCATGCGGGCCTCGCGGATGCGGGCGGTGCGGTCGTCTTCCACCGCCAGGGCGCCGACGGTGACGTGTTCGCTCACGGTCACCTCGCCGCTGCGGAGCACCGTGTCCGTCTCGGCGTAGGCGACGGCGGTGGTCGCGCCATGGCTGCCGCCGCCATTCTTGCCGCCATGCACGACGTAGAGATTGTCGCGAACGAAGCCGGCGCTGGCGAAGCGGCGGATCTCCGGCGCCACGGGCGGGGCGGCGGGGGCGCGCTCGTGGCCGGTATCGGCGTCGTCGCCGCGGCCGAGCTGGCCCTCCTTCTCGCCCCGGCCCATCGTGTCGGGCTGGAGGTCGGCCGGCTCGACGTGCGCCAGGTCGGCGCGCCCGAGGTATGAGACCGCCAGCTCGCGGAAGGTGTAGTCGAGGATCGAGGTCGCCATCTTGATGGCGTCGTTGCCCTGCACAGGACCCGACGGCTCGAAGCGGGTGAAGGTGAAGGCCTCGACATACTCCTCGAGCGGCACGCCGTACTGCAGGCCGAGCGAGATCGCGATCGCGAAATTGTTCATCATGCTGCGGAAGGCGGCACCTTCCTTGTGCATGTCGATGAAGATCTCGCCGAGCTTGCCGTCCTCGTACTCGCCGGTGCGGAGATAGACCTTGTGCCCGCCGACGATCGCCTTCTGGGTGTAGCCCTTGCGGCGGTGCGGCAGGCGGCGCCGCTCGACCACGTAGCGCTCGACGATCCGCTCGGCGACGACCCGCGCCCGCTCGGGCTGGGCCGCTTCGGCGATCTCCTCGGCCAGCTCCTCGTCGTCGAGCAGGGCGGCCGAGAGCGGCTGCGAGAGCTTGGAGCCGTCGCGGTAGAGGGCGTTCGCCTTCAGGCCGAGGCGCCAGGAGAGGAGATAGGCGTCGCGGCAATCCTCGACCGTGGCGTCGTTCGGCATGTTGATGGTCTTGGAGATGGCGCCCGAGATGAACGGCTGCGCCGCCGCCAGCATGCGGATGTGGCTCTCGGTCGAGAGCGCGCGCTTGCCGATCCGCCCGCAGGGGTTGGCGCAGTCGAAGACGGGCAGATGCTCCGGCAGGACGTGCGGCGCGCCCTCGAGCGTCATGGCGCCGCAGCAATAGGTGTTCGCCGCCTCGATCTCGGCACGTGAGAAGCCGAGGCAGGCCAGCATGTCGAACTTCGGATCGTCGAGCTGAGCGGCGGAGAGGCCGAGCACGCCGGTGCAGAACTCGTCGCCGAGTGTCCAGCGGTTGAAGACGAACCGGATGTCGAAGGCGCTGGCGAGCGCCGCCTCGATCTTGGCGATCTCCTCCCGGCCGAACCCGCAGGCGGCCAAGCGCTCGTGGTTGACGCCGGGCGCGTCGGCCAGCGTCGCGTTGCCGACGGCATAGCGGATCACGTCCTCGATCTGCTCCTCGTCGTAGCCGAGGACGCGCAGCGCCTCCGGCACGAGGCGGTTGACGATCTTGAAGTAGCCGCCGCCCGCGAGCTTCTTGAACTTCACCAGGGCGAAGTCGGGCTCGATGCCGGTCGTGTCGCAATCCATGACGAGCCCGATGGTGCCGGTCGGCGCCACCACCGTCGCCTGGGCGTTGCGGTAGCCGTGCGCCTCGCCGAGCGCCAGTGCCTTGTCCCAGGCGGCGCGGGCGGCGGCGTCGAGACCGGCGAACGGCACGTCACCCGCGGCGAGCGGCACCGGCGCGATCGAAAGCTGCTCGTAGCCCTGGGTCTCGCCGTAGGCGGCGCGGCGGTGGTTGCGGATCACGCGCAGCATCTGCTCGCGGTTCGGCGCGAAGCCGGGGAAGGGGCCGAGCTCCTTCGCCATCTCGGCGGAGGTGGCGTAGGCGACACCGGTCATCACGGCGGTGAGGGCGGCACAGGCGGCACGGCCCTCGCGGCTGTCATAGGGAATGCCGGACGCCATCAGCAGGCCACCGATGTTGGCATAGCCGAGGCCCAGGGTGCGGAACTCGTAGGAGAGCCGGGCGATCTCCTTCGACGGGAACTGCGCCATCAGCACCGAGATCTCGAGCACGATCGTCCAGAGGCGGACGGCATGCTCGTACGCGTCGATATCGAACGTTCCGTCGTCGCGTCGGAAGGCGAGCAGGTTGAGCGACGCCAGATTGCAGGCGGTGTCGTCGAGGAACATGTACTCCGAGCACGGATTCGACGCGTTGATCCGGCCGGAGGCGGGGCAGGTGTGCCACTCGTTGATCGTCGTGTCGAACTGCAGGCCGGGGTCGGCGCAGGCCCAGGCGGCGTAGGAGATCTTGTCCATCAGGTCGGCCGCCTTGACGGTCTTCGCGACCTTGCCGTCGGTGCGGCGGATCAGATCCCAGTCCTCGCCGCGCTCCACCTTGTCGAGGAAGGCGTTGGTGAGGCGGACCGAGTTGTTGGAGTTCTGGCCGGAGACCGTTAGGTAGGCCTCGGAATCCCAGTCGGTGTCGTAGGTGCGGATGTCGATGTCGGTGACGCCCTGACGCGCGAACTGGATGATGCGCTGGACGTAAGCTTCGGGGATCGCGGCCTTGCGCGCGGCGATCACCGCCTTCTTCAGCGCCTTGCTCCGTTTCGGGTCGTAGCGCGCCTCGTCGTCGAGGCCGTCCGGATTCTCGACGCAGGCGGCCATGACCTGCGTCAGGCAGGCCTTCATCGCCTTGGAGCCGGCGACGAGGGCGGCGACCTTCTGCTCCTCGATCACTTTCCAGTCGATGTAGGCCTCGATGTCGGGATGGTCGACGTCGACCGTGACCATTTTCGCGGCGCGGCGGGTGGTGCCGCCCGACTTGATCGCGCCGGCCGCCCGGTCGCCGATCTTGAGGAAGCTCATCAGGCCGGAGGACCTGCCGCCCCCGGAGAGACGCTCGCCCTCGCCGCGCAGCTTGGAGAAGTTGGAGCCGGTGCCGGAGCCGTACTTGAAGAGGCGTGCCTCGCGCACCCAGAGGTCCATGATGCCGCCCTCGTTCACGAGGTCGTCGGCGACGCCCTGAATGAAGCAGGCATGCGGCTGCGGGTGCTCGTAGGCCGAGGTCGACTGCACCAGCTCGCCGGTGCGGAAGTCGACGTAATGGTGGCCCTGGCTCGGCCCGTCGATGCCGTAGGCCCAGTGCAGGCCGGTGTTGAACCATTGCGGCGAGTTCGGCGCCGCCATCTGGCGGGCCAGCATGTGGCGGTGCTCGTCGTAGAAGGCGCGGGCGTCGGCCTCGCTGTCGAAATAGCCGCCCTTCCAGCCCCAGTAGGTCCAGGTGCCGGCGAGGCGGTCGAACACGGCGCGAGCATCGTTCTCGCCGCCGAAGCGCTCCTCTTCGGGCAGCTTCGAGAGCGCCTTGTCGTCGGGCACGCGGCGCTGCAGCCATTCCGGCACGCCCTTCTCGCGCACCGGCTTCAGGTGGCGGGCCACGCCGGCCTTGCGGAAATACTTCTGCGCCAGCACGTCGCACGCGACCTGCGACCATTCGGCCGGGACCGCGATCTCCTTCGCCTGGAAGACCACCGAGCCGTCGGGGTTGCGGATCTCGCTGGAGGTGGTGCGGAACTCGATGCCCGCATACGCCGACTTGCCCTCCTCCGTGAAGCGACGCTCGATGCGCATGATCTTCCTCCGACAGGCTAGAACCGGGATGTCTGCTGCTAACGCTAGTGGTGGATGCGCCATCAGCCACCAGATGTGGGGATGATGATCTCGCTCGGGCTCCTCCCGTTCAAGCCTGAAAATCCAACATCTAGTGGAAAAACCGGTTGCAATTCCCAGATGTGGCGGATTTCCGCGGATTGCCCGGGCCCCCGACGCTGGCTTCGCCTCCGACATGGAGAGGTGAAAGGGCCCCTGGCGGATGAGCGTTGTACCGGGCGGCGGAGCCGCTAAGCTTCGCGCGACAAGCAACGAATCTCAGGAGAAACTCCCTTGAAGCTCATCGGCCGCTATCTCTCGCCCTTCGTCCGCCGCACCGCGGTGACGCTGAACGCCTACGGTATACCGTTCGAGAACGTGCAGATCGGCTCCGACGATCCAAAGGTCATGGAGACGAACCCCGTCGGGCGGGTGCCGGCGCTGGTGCTCGACGACGGCGAGACCCTGATCGACAGCAATGCGATCATCGATCATCTCGATCATGAGGCGGGGCCCGAGAAGTCGCTGACGCCGCTTTCGGGCAAGGAGCGGCGCGAAGTGCTGCGCACGGTCGCGATCGCGGTGGGAGCGTGCGAAAAGACGGTCGCCGCCGCCTACGAGCAGCGCTTCCGGCCGAAGGAACTGGTTCACCGTCCCTGGCTCGACAGGCTGCTCGGCCAGGCCGAGTCGGGCCTGAAGGCGCTCGACAAGCAGCTCGGATCGAACGACTGGCTCTGCCTCGGCCGCATGACCCAGGCCGACATCAGCGCCGCGGTCGCCTTCCAGTTCGTGAACATGGCGCGCCCGAAGCTCGAGCTGGAGAAGAGCTGCCCTAATCTCGCGCGCTTGTCGGCGAAGCTCGCCGAGACGGAGGCATTCAAGGCGGCACCGCTGCCGAGCTGACGCCGCCGCAGACGACGACGGCCCGCCCGAAGCTCGCAGCGACGGGCGGGCCGCAGTCGGCTACGAGCCCGCCGGGTGGCCAGGCTCATAGTTCGGTGTCGTGCAGGCGATCAGGCCGCCTTGCGGTAGGTCGTCTCTTCGGCAGCCTCTTCCGGCGCGGCTTGCGGAGCAGTGCGTCGATCGTCTGCGTCGCGTGTCTGACGCCAGATCACGTTCGGGATCTGGTCCCGCGTCAGGCCGATGTCGGCCAGCTCCCGGTCGCTGAGGCGGGAAAGCACCTCGTAAGTTCGCCGCGCCGCGACTGCCTCGCCGAATGCACGAACCGCGGAACCGACCGCGGAGGCGATCCAGCGGGCCGCCGCGACGGTGCCGCGCCCGACCAGCGAGGCGAGCTCGGCGACCGCCTGTCCTTGCAGCCGTCGGGCCTCGAGCTGGAACCGCCGGATCTCGTCATGTGAGGGCCGGCGGAAAGCCGCATTCTGTTGCTCGGCACCGGAGGCGCTCGAGAGTGGCGCGTCCTGGCGCCTCTGTTGGTTATCGGAATTCGAACGGATGTCGACGACGGTCACGATGATCCCCTTGCGAAGAAGTCTTGCCAAACATTGATGCTGATGGGGTCCCCGAGCGGGGACAGGCGCAGCCGCCTACCTCCCCCGGGGCGGGGAGCGGTTCAGCAGGCGACCTGCCGACGCAATCAGCCAATGTTGAGCCTTGATCATCATGATCGTAGATCTGGGGATTTTTCCGGCGTTTTCAACAACATATGGGTTTTCGGCCCGGCACCGTCCCCGGCACGTAGAATCCGGCGGACCAGTCCCGCTACAGGGCCAGACGCATGCAGCTGCCCGGCGTCGCGCGAGAGAGCGTTCGCACGCGTGGGCGCCCGCGATCTTTGGGGCGCCTTGGGCTGCTCGAATGTCGTGGAAAGGGCGGAGTGCCGCCGGTTAGCCCGCTGGTCGGAGTGAGTGGATTCGAACCACCGGCCCCTGCCTCCCGAAGACAGTGCTCTACCAGGCTGAGCTACACTCCGTCAGCGGCGGGCGACTTATAACGCCTGAGTTTGCGGCTCGCAAGACGTGTGACCGGCCAACGGCCAGTTCAATAGGCGCGGTCCACGCAGAAGGCGGCGACGTCGGCCAGGATCTGCCGCTCGGGCCGGTTCGGGAGCGTTTCGAGGGCGAGGCAGGCCGCATCGGTGTGGGCACGGGCCCGGTCGATCGTCTCACCGAGGGCGCCGTGCCGCTCCATCAGATGAATGGCGTGGGCGAGGTCGCCCTCGTGCTGCTCCTGCCGCTCGAGCGTGCGTCGCCAGAAGGCACGCTCCTCGTCCGAGCCGCGGCCGAAGGCCAGGATGACGGGGAGAGTGATCTTCCCCTCGCGGAAATCGTCGCCGATCGTCTTGCCGAGCACCGACTGATGCGCCGAATAGTCCAGCACGTCGTCCACAAGCTGGAAGGCGATGCCGAGATTGAGGCCGTAGGCATCGAGGGCCTCCGCCTCGTGTGGCGGCCGGTCGGCGATCACGGCGCCGACGCGGGTCGCCGCCGCGAACAGCGCCGCGGTCTTGCCGCGGATGATTTCGAGATAGGCGGCTTCCGCCGTTTCCGGCTCGTTCGCGGTAATGAGCTGCCCGACCTCACCTTCAGCGATCGTCGCCGCGGCGTCGGCGAGGATCCGCAGTACCTCGAGCGAGCCTGACTCGACCATGAGCTGGAAGGCGCGGCTGAACAGGAAATCGCCGACGAGAACGCTCGCTTGATTGCTCCAGACCGCGTTCGCCGTCGGCAGGCCGCGCCGCAGATCGCTCTCGTCCACGACGTCGTCATGGAGCAGCGTTGCCGTATGGATGAATTCCACCGCGCAGGCGAGCCCGATATGCGCGTCGCCGCGGTAGCCGCAGAGCCGGGCGGATGCGAGCGTGAGCATCGGTCGCAGCCGTTTCCCGCCGGCCGCCACGAGATGGCCGGCCAACTGCGGGATCAACGGAACCTGGCTTTCCATGCGACCGACGATGAGCGTGTTCACCCGCTGCAGGTCGTCGCCGACCGCCGCGCGCAATGCTTCGAGTGCGTCTGCGGGGCCGACCGCCGGCTTCTCCCCAGCCCTAACCGCGGCTACCAAGTTGTTTTCCATCCGATTGACGTATCGCGATCACGCAGCGAGCATAAGGCGGCGCGGGTGCTGGTCAAGCCCGGCCGGAGCGCGTCCGACCACCGAGCAGAGGCACAGCTTGAGGGAACTGGCACGCAGCAACGACGTGGTCTTCCTGTCATGGTTGACGACGGTGCTGCGCAGCGAGGGCATCGAGCCGGTGGTGCTCGACGGACACACCAGCGTTCTCGAAGGCAGCATCAGCGCGATCACGCGGCGCGTGATGGTGGACGACGCTCAGTTCGACCGTGCACGACATCTGTTGAAGGCGGCCTCGGCCGAGATCGAGCGAGCGGAGGAATGAGCGTCCCGAACCCGAAGGACGCGACCACCTCGGAGGTGACCGAGAACACGCTGCTGGAAGGACGGGTCCGTCTGCGCCAGCCGAGGAGCGGCTATCGCGTCGCGATCGATCCAGTGCTGCTCGCGGCAGCCGTCCCGGCCCAGGCGGGCGAGCGCGTGCTCGATGTCGGGACCGGCACAGGTGCCGCGGCGCTCTGTCTGCTCGCGCGGGTGGAGGGTTGTGAGGTCGTCGGGATCGAGGCGCAGCCGGAAATCGCGAGGCTCGCGCAGGAGAACGCGGCACTGAATCATGCGGCGGACCGGTTTCGTGTCCTCGAAGGAGACCTGCGCTCTCCGCCCGCTGATGCCGCGATGGGCAGGTTCGATCATGCGATGGCCAATCCGCCCTATTTGGAGGCCGCGGCGGCGACGCCGGCACGGGTGGCCGGCAAGGCTACGGCGAACATCGAAGGGGAGGCGACCCTGACCGACTGGGTCGCGTGCTGTGCCCGCATGGTACGGCACCGGGGCAGCGTCACCGTCGTGCATCGGGCCGATCGGCTCGACGCTCTCCTCGGCGCGTTTCGCCAGCATGGCCTCGGCGCCATCGTGATCACCCCTCTCTGGCCGAAGCTGCCCGGAAGGGACGCCAAGCGGGTGATCGTCTCCGGCCGAAGGGGCGCGCGATCGCCGCTTCGACTCACGCCGGGCCTAGTTCTGCACCGGGACGGAGGCCGTTTCACGGCGGAGGCAGATGCCATACTCCGTGGGGGCGCCGCATTGCGTCCCTAGTGGAGCAGAGTGGAAAACCTGCCGAAAGCGCACATCTAACTTTTGTTCAAGTCGCGGACGAGCGGTGATATCGCAGTTCCCGGAGGCAGCGATGACGGGTGACGGGAATCCCATGCATACCGATCCGCGACAGGTCGTGGCGAGCGACTGGCCAGCCGACGGGACCGCGGACGACAAGCTCCTCTTTCTGCTGAATTATGCGGTTCTCGCTCCCTCCATTCTCAACGCGCAGCCGTGGCACTTTGCGGTCGGCGACGGCGTGGTAGAACTGAGCGAAGACCGCGGCCGGCGGCTGAAGGTCGTCGACCCGGAGGGGCGGGAAGCGGCGATCAGTTGCGGAGCCGCCTTGTTCAATCTTTGTGTCGCCGCGCGTTCATTCGGCCTCGCGCCTGACGTTGAATTGTTGGGGGAGGCGGCAGCGCCTGCCGTCGCGAGGGTGCGGCTCGGCCAGCAGTCCAAGCCGGCGAGCCTCGAGGATCGGCAGCTTCGCGATGCGATTCCGGAGCGCCGAACCTCGCGCGGAGGCTTCGAGGAGCGAAAGGTTCCTCGGGAGGTTCTCGGCCGCCTGGAACACGCTGCCGCGGCGGAAGGTGCGCGCTTCGCCTGGACCGATGCTGTCGGTCGGCGCAAGGAGATCGCAGCCTTGGTGGCGGAGGCGGAGCGGGCGCATCTGAGCAATCCCGACTATCGCAACGAACTGCGCGACTGGCTGCTCGATCGCCGGCGAGAGCGCCATGAGAGTCTGCGAGAAGCCTATTATCGCATGGGCACCCTGGCTGGCCGCACGGCAATCCACCCTCGTGGCTCCGACGAAGTCACCATGGAGGCCGCCTCGTTGGGGCGCGCCTTCGCCTCCGAAGAATCTGCGGCGGCGCGTCTGCAAGCGCTGGTGGCTGCGTCGCCGGTGGTGGCGCTCGTCTCGACCGACCACGACACACCGACCGATTGGCTCAGGGCGGGTGTTGCGCTGGAGCGCGTGCTGCTCACCGCAACGGCGGAAGGCTTGTCCGCGTCGTTCCTCAATGCCCCCACGGAGTTGAGACGGCTCAGAAATCGCCTCAGCAGTCTCCTCGGTGCGGAAGGCCACCCGCAGGTGTTGATGAGGCTAGGCTATCATCCCCCGGTCTCGGCGACGCCCCGCAGACCGTTGGCCGAGGTCGTCAGTCTGAGGACCTCGTCCGTATAGGCGATCGAGGAGGCCCCGGAGGGGCGAGATCGCCCCGGCCCGTACCCGGGCTCCCGCACGCGACCATCATTGGGGGGTGACCAGCTTGAGGCCGATGATGCCTGCGACAATCAGGCCTATGCAGACGAGGCGCATCGCCTCGGCCGGCTCGGAGAATAGCACGATGCCGAGGAGCGCGGTCCCCGTCGTGCCGATCCCGGTCCAGACGGCATAGGCGGTCCCGAGCGGCAGCGATCGAAGCGCCAGCCCCAGGAGCCAGAGGCTGATCAACATCGACGCCGCGGTCCAGACCGTCGGCCACAGCCGGGTGAAGCCTTCCGTGTATTTGAGGCCGACCGCCCAGCCGATCTCGAACAAGCCCGCCACGAACAGCACGAGCCAGGCCATGCTCATCTCCATCACTGGTGATGAGGTCGTCCTCATCGAATGTCCGGAAGCTGCGCGATGGCTCGCGAAGCTGCGAGGTCGTCCCCGCGTGGCCCACTTAGAAGCAGGAGGCCGCGAGATCAAGCGTTGCGCCGGGGCCGTGCCACCAAGGTGTCACCAAAGCTGATCCAGCGATAGCTGCCAGATTGTTGGCGGGCGCGGCTCGCGGGACTATGTTCGCAGCCATGGGTCTGAAGAATGCGATACGATCGGTCCGGGCGGCGATCGCCCGACGCGGACCGCCGGTGGTCGGCGTCGTGCGCCTGTCGGGCGTGATCGGCAACGTGATGGGTGCCCGCACGGGACTCACGCTTGCCGAGGTGGCGGGCCACCTCGAACACGCGTTCGAGCTGCCGAACGTCAAATGCGTGGCACTCGCCGTCAGCTCGCCGGGCGGATCTCCTGTCCAGTCGGCGTTGATCGCACGGCGTATCCGGTCCCTCGCGACCGAGAAGAACATCCCGGTGGTCGCCTTCGTCGAAGATGCCGCGGCCTCCGGCGGCTATTGGTTGGCGTGCGCCGCAGACGAGATCTTCGCGGACGAGTCTTCGATCGTGGGCTCGATCGGCGTCGTCTCGGCGGGGTTCGGCTTCCAGGGATTGATCGACCGCCTGGGGGTGGAGCGGCGCCTGCACACGGCTGGCGAGAAGAAGGCGATGCTCGATCCCTTCCAGCCGGAAGACCCCGAAGAGGTGGCGCATCTCGAGGTGCTGCTCGCCGACATCCATGAATCGTTCAAGGCGATGGTCCGCGAACGGCGTGGAAAGAGGCTGCGCGCGGATGAGGCGGAGCTCTTCACCGGCCAGTTCTGGACCGGACGTCGGGCGCTCGAACTGGGCCTGGTAGATGGGCTCGGTGACCTTCGGGCGACCATGCGAAGCCGCTACGGCGACAAGGTTCAGCTCCGGCTGATCGGGGGGAAGGAGCCTCTCTGGAAGCGGCTGCTGTCGCGCCCGCCCGGTCGCACCGGGGTCGATGCCGAAGCCGTTGCCGCTTCTTTGGCCGGCGCGGCTCTGGCGTGGATCGAAGAGCGGGCGCACTGGGCCCGGTTCGGCCTGTGAGCGCCCGCGAGGTGGCCCCGCCATGCTCGGGTTAAGCTTTGCGAAGCTGGCGGTCCTGGTCGCCATCGTGGCGGTGGTTTGGTTCGGCTTCCGCTGGCTCGATCGGCGTAGCGCCGTAGGCGGTTCCGCCGCCACCGACCGAGTGCGCGCCCGGCGGGGAGACGGGCACGTCGTCGACCTCGAGCGCAACCCCAAGACCGGGGCGTACGAGCCGCGACAGCGCGGCGATTGACCTTTTCGGGGGCGCCTCGGTAATTTGCGCCGCGATTCCGACCGGAGGAAGAAGAGACGATGGCTGCCGAAGCGGGCAAGAGCTTCCAGGACCTGATCCTGAAGCTCCAGGCGTACTGGGCCTCGCAGGGCTGCGCCATCCTTCAGCCCTACGATCTCACGGTCGGGGCCGGGACTTTCCATCCGGCGACGACGCTGCGCGCACTCGGCCCGGAGCCGTGGAATGCGGCCTACGTGCAACCATCGCGCCGGCCGACCGACGGCCGCTACGGCGAGAATCCGAACCGGTTGCAGCACTATTATCAGTACCAGGTCATTCTCAAACCGAACCCGCCGGACATCGTCGATCGTTATCTGGCTTCGCTGGAGGCGATCGGGATCGACATGGCGAATCATGACATCCGCTTCGTGGAAGACGATTGGGAGAGCCCGACGCTCGGCGCCTGGGGCCTCGGTTGGGAGGTCTGGTGCGACGGCATGGAGGTGACGCAGTTCACCTATTTCCAGCAGGTGGGCGGCTTCGACTGCCACCCCGTCTCGGGCGAGATCACCTACGGGCTCGAGCGTCTCGCGATGTACGTGCAAGGTGTCGAGAACGTCTATGACCTGGACTTCAACGGCGCTGGCCTGACCTATGGCGAGGTGTTTCGTCAGGCGGAGCGCGAATTCTCGGTCTACAATTTCGAGCAAGCCGACACGGGCATCCTCTTCCGGCATTTCGAGGATGCCGAGAGGGAGTGCAATCGTCTGGTGGAGGCCGGATTGGCGCTTCCCGCCTATGACCAGTGCATCCAGGCCAGCCATGTGTTCAATCTGCTGGATGCGCGCGGCGTCATCAGCGTAACAGAGCGCGCCGCTTATATCGGGCGGGTGCGGGCGCTGGCACGTGCGAGCGCGGCGATGTGGCTCAAGTCGCGCGGGCACCTTCCCGCCGAGGCGGCTTGACCCATGCCGGACCTGCTGATCGAGCTTCTTTCTGAAGAGATTCCCGCGCGGATGCAGGCGCAGGCGGCCGAGGATTTCCGCCGGATCGTCGTGCGCCGGCTGGAGGAAGCCAGCCTCGCGTTCGACGATGCGGTGAGTTTCGCCACCCCCCGCCGCCTGACGCTCCTCGTTCGCAATCTTCCGCTTCGGCAGCCGGATCGCACCGAAGAGCGGAAGGGGCCGCGCGTCGGCGCACCGGACAAGGCGATAGAGGGCTTCCTCCGATCGGCCGGCCTTCGGTCGCTGGACGAATGCGAGCAGCGCACCGTCGGCAACGCCACCTTCTGGTTCGTCGTGCGGGAGCGCAAGGGCGGGGAGGCGAGGGACGTGCTGCCGGGATTGGTTGCGGAATCCATTCTGGAGATACCGTGGCCGAAGTCGATGCGTTGGGCGGACACGGCGGCACGATACGTCCGGCCGCTCCACAACGTGCTCGCCCTTTTCGACGGAAGGCCGCTCGAAGGTGCACTCGAGGTCGGCGGCTCGATCGGGAGACTGACCTTCAACGCCGAGACGCGGGGCCATCGCTTTCTCGCGTCGGAGCCGTTTTCGGTGTCGACCTGGGACGAATACCGGGACGGCCTGCGGGCTCGGCACGTCATGCTCGATTCCGCCGAGCGCGAGGAGACGATCAGCAGCGAGGTGACGAGGCTCGCTGCCGCTGAAGGGCTGAGGCCGAAGGAGGACAGGGGGCTCCTCGCCGAAGTGGTCGGGCTGGTCGAGTGGCCGGTGGTGCTGATCGGTTCGATCGATGATGCCTTCATGGAAGTTCCGCCGGAGGTGCTGACCACGACTATGCGGACTCACCAGAAGTATTTCTCGCTGCTGCGTGAGGACGGCTCGCTGGCGCCCCGTTTCGCCACGGTGGCCAATATGGTCGCGGCCGATGGCGGCAGGCAGATCGTCGCCGGCAACGAGCGTGTGTTGCGGGCACGTCTTTCCGACGCCCGCTTCTTCTGGGATCAGGATCGCGAGACGCCGCTGGAGGCGAGCTTGCCCGCGCTCGACGAGGTGGTGTTCCACGCCCGCCTCGGCAGCGTCGGTGATCGGGCGCGACGCCTCGAAAAGCTTGCCGAAACGATCGCCGGTTATGTGCCGGGCGCCGATCCCGCCGCGGCTCGGGAAGCCGCCCGCCTCTGCAAGGCGGATCTCGTCTCCGGCATGGTCGGCGAGTTCCCCGAGCTGCAGGGCATAATGGGCCGATATTATGCGCTGGAGCAGAAGCTGGATCCGGCGGTGGCCGACGCGATCGCCGATCACTACTCGCCGCAGGGGCCGGGCGATCGTTGCCCGACAATGCCGGTGTCGGTCGCGGTCGCCCTCGCGGACAAGGCGGACATCCTCACCGGCTTCTTCGCCATAGACGAGCGCCCGACCGGCTCCCGTGATCCCTACGCCCTGCGGCGGGCGGCGCTCGGAATGATCCGCCTGATCCTCGAGAACAGGCTGCGCGTGCCGTTGCGCGCGGTCTTCGGCGCTGCTTACGAAATTTACCGACAGACCCTGCCGACGTTCGCTGCCGCCTCGCCCGAGGGTCTGCCGCCGGAGGCGGTGGTAAACCAGCTGCTCGATTTCTTCGCCGACCGACTGAAGGTGCATCTCCGCGAGCAGGGCGTGCGCCACGACATGATCGCCGCGGTGTTTGCCCTTGGCGACGAGGACGACCTCGTACGCCTCCTAGCGCGGGTGCATGCGCTGGAGGCATTCGTCGCGAGCGAGGACGGGGCCAATCTCCTTACAGCCTACCGGCGCGCACGTAACATCGTCGCGATCGAGGAGAAGAAGGACGCGGCGAAGTACGAGGGCGCCGACGTGGATGCGGCTGCGCTTGCAGCACCCGAGGAGCAGCGGCTGCACCGTGAGCTGGAGGTTGCGCGCGAAGTCAGCGCCGCCGCTCGCGAGGCGGAAGATTTCTCTGCGGCCATGGGCGCGCTCGCTGCACTCCGGCCGTCGGTCGATGCGTTCTTTGACGAGGTGACCGTCAACACCGAGGACAGCCACCTTCGCGTCAACCGGCTTCGCCTGCTCTCGGCGATCCGGTCGACAATGGAAGAGTCTGCGGATTTCTCGAAGATCGAGGGTTAGGGCGAATGGGCAAGTGGGTCTACGGCTTCGGTGACGGCAAGGCCGAAGGGCGTGCGGACATGCGCGAGCTGCTCGGCGGCAAGGGCGCCAATCTCGCGGAGATGAGCAATCTCGGTCTGCCGGTGCCTCCCGGGTTCACGATCTCGACCGAGGTGTGCACCCATTTCTACGAGAACGGGCAGAAATTCCCCGATGACCTCGAAGGCCAGGTCGAAGAGGCGCTAAAGCGGATCGAGCAGAGCGTCGGTGCCGGGTTCGGCTCGCGATCGAACCCGCTGCTCGTCTCGGTCCGCTCGGGTGCGCGCGCTTCGATGCCGGGCATGATGGACACGGTCCTGAACCTCGGCCTCAACGACGATACCGTCGAAGGGCTGGCGACGCAGGCGGGGGATCGGCGCTTTGCCTTCGACAGCTATCGCCGCTTCATCCAGATGTACAGCGACGTGGTTCTCGGCGTCGACCACTCGCTCTTCGAAGAGGTCATCGAGAACCGGAAGCTGGAGCAGGGAGCTTATCTCGATACCGACTTCGACGCCGGCGACTGGCAGGAGATGGTGGGCCAGTTCAAGCAGATCGTCGAGGCGGAGACGGGATCGCCGTTCCCGCAGGATGTGCGCGCCCAGCTCTGGGGGGCGATCGGCGCCGTTTTCAAGAGCTGGATGACCCCGCGCGCGGTGACGTATCGCCGTCTCAACGACATCCCGGAATCCTGGGGCACTGCGGTCAACGTACAGGCCATGGTGTTCGGCAACATGGGCGACGACAGCGCCACCGGCGTCGCCTTTACCCGCAACCCGTCCACCGGGGAACGGCGGCTCTATGGCGAATACCTGGTCAACGCCCAGGGCGAGGACGTGGTCGCGGGCATCCGGACGCCGCAACACCTCACCATTGCCGGCAAGCAGGAGCACGGCTCTGATCTTCCGGCAATGGAAGAGGTGATGCCGGAGGTCTTCCAGCAGCTGGTCGAGATTCAGGCGCGGCTGGAAGCCCATTATCGGGACATGCAGGACATCGAGTTCACCGTCCAGAAGGGGCGGCTCTGGATGCTGCAGACCCGGAGTGGCAAGCGCACCGCGACGGCGGCACTGAAGATGGCGGTCGACATGGTCGAGGAGGGCCTGATCGACAGGGAGGCGGCGGTCGGGCGGGTGGATCCGATGTCGCTCGACCAGCTGCTGCATCCGACGCTCGACCCCGACGCGCCGCGCACGCTTCTCGGACGCGGCCTCCCGGCGTCTCCGGGCGCGGTCTCGGGGCAGGTGGTGTTCAATGCCGACGATGCCGAAAGGATGGCCGCCGACGGCAAGGACGTGATCCTGGTCCGGGTCGAGACCAGCCCCGAAGACATTCACGGCATGCACGCCGCGCGGGGAATCCTGACCACCCGCGGCGGGATGACCAGCCACGCGGCCGTGGTCGCACGCGGCATGGGGCGCGCCTGCGTGTCCGGCGCAGGGGAGCTCCGCGTCGATTACAAAACCGAGACTCTGTCCGGCGGCGGCCACACCGTCGGAAAAGGCGAGCTGATAACCCTCGACGGCTCGACCGGTGAAGTAATGCTCGGCGAGGTGCCAACCCGCCAACCGAACGTGTCGGGCGATTTCGCGAAGCTGATGGAATGGGCCGATCAGATCCGCCGACTCGGCATTCGCACCAACGCCGAGACTCCGCGCGACGCCGAGACCGCACGCAAGTTCGGCGCCGAAGGGATCGGTCTTTGCCGTACCGAGCACATGTTCTTCGACGCGGACCGGATCATCAGCGTCCGCGAGATGATCATGGCCGAAGATGCCGAAGGGCGTCGCCGGCCTCTGTCGAAGTTGCTGCCGGTGCAGCGGCAGGATTTCGTCGAGTTGTTCCGGATCATGGCCGGCCTGCCGGTGACGATCCGTCTGCTCGATCCGCCCCTGCACGAGTTCCTGCCGCACTCGGACGAGGAAATGCGCGAGGTCGCGACTGTTTCCGGCAAGAGCCTGGAAGCCGTGCGGCATCGCGTGATCCAGTTGCGGGAAGCCAACCCGATGCTCGGCCATCGCGGCTGCCGGCTCGGCATCTCCTATCCCGAGATCTACGAGATGCAGGCGCGCGCCATTTTCGAGGCTGCGGCCGAGGTCGGTCGCGAGACCGGAAACCCCGTCATCCCGGAGATCATGATCCCGCTGGTGGCGACCGCGCGCGAGCTGGAGCTGCTGAAGGAGGTGGTCGACCGCATCGGCCGTGAGGTTCAGGAGGCGAACAACGTCAAGATCGACTATCTCGTCGGAACGATGATCGAGTTGCCACGGGCAGCCTTGCGCGCGGCGGAGATCGCCCGCTTCGCGGAATTCTTCAGCTTCGGCACGAACGATCTCACTCAGACGACCTTCGGTATTTCCCGCGACGATGCCGGCTCCTTCCTCGAGACCTATCGCCAGCGCGGCATTCTCGAGAAGGATCCGTTCGTCAGCATCGATGTCGATGGTGTCGGCGAGTTGGTCTCGATCGGCAGTGAGCGCGGGCGCCGGACGCGACCGGACCTCAAGGTCGGGATCTGCGGCGAGCATGGCGGCGATCCCGCCTCGATCCGCTTCTGCCACGAAGCCGGCCTCGACTATGTGTCGTGCTCGCCGTATCGGGTGCCGATCGCACGCCTGGCCGCAGCCCAGGCCGCGCTCGGCGGTGAACGGTCGGGCGGGTGACGGGGCCCAGGAGCGGCCCCTCGCTTCACCAGCCGTTGAAGCGGTCCCACTCGGCTGTTATGCGATCGCCGTCGACGACCAGATAGCTCTCGTAACCGGCAGCGGCAGTCATGCAGGCATGATTCGGGAGGATGCGCACCAGGCTGCCGATCGGCAGGCGCTCGAACCAGATGGGGTCCTCGACCGGGATGCTGCCGTGCTCCTGGTGGACGACGGCCACGGAGAGCTCGCCGAGACGCTGCATCGTGAGCGGATCGCAGACGTGACCGTAGTGCGCATCGCTCATGAAGGTGTTGGCGCTCACGTCCTTCGACAGGGCGAGGGCGCCGGCATCGATCAGGATCGTGCCGGCCTTCCGGTTATGGCCGATGACGGAAGCCAGCACCGTAAGCGCGATATCCTCCACCGCGCAGACGTTGCGCGATAGCTGCGCCAAATCGAAGAAGGCATAGACACCGCACCGGGCCTCGGTCACGCCTTCGAACGAGCGCGCGTGCAGGAAGGTCGGCGTGGAGCCGACGCTGACGATCTCGCAAGCAATGCCCGCGTCGCGCAGGGCGACCGCGGCGTCGGTGGCGCTCCGGCGCTCGGCTTCGGCTATGTCGGCAATCGCGGCGGGGTCGGCGACGGCATAGGAATGCCCAGCGTGAGTAATCACGCCCCGGAAATCCAGTCCGGGAGCCTCGGCGAGACTCCTGCCGATTTCGACCAACTCAGGCGACCGTGGCGGAAGCCCGCCGCGACCCTCGCCACTATCGATCTCGAGGAGCACCTGCAGCCGAAAGCCGGTATCGCGCGAGAACGCGGCCATAGCCTCGGCCATTGGCCGGTTGTCGGTGACCACCAGGATCCGCTTGCCGGTCTCGTCCGAGATCCGCTGCACGCGGGACAGCTTGTTCGGAGAGATGCCGACCGCGTAGAGGATGT
This sequence comes from Alphaproteobacteria bacterium, assembly GCA_029268305.1. Classification (GTDB taxonomy): domain Bacteria; phylum Pseudomonadota; class Alphaproteobacteria; order JAJUGE01; family JAJUGE01; genus JAJUGE01. The sequence goes on along the minus strand of JAJUGE010000003.1, from coordinate 55,569 downwards.
CGTCGAACCCTGCAGCGGCGAAGCGCTCCGCCTCCTTCAGCGTGGAGACGGTGACGGTCGACATGCGACCGCCGGTCGCCACCTTGGCGACGGCGATGGATTTCGCCGTTTTGAGGTGCGGCCGAAGCACCACGTCGGCCGCGGCGGCGCGCGCGAGGAAGCGATCCGCATTGCGCTGCAACACCGCACGGTCGAGGATCAGGCGCGGTGTCTCGACTTGCCGGAACATTCGCTGCGCCCCCGTTCGACGCTCAGCTTTCCTTCTTCCGGGCTTCGGCGATCGCGGCTTCCAACCGTGCGCGGCCGACGGCCCCGGGGATGATCTCGCCGCGGGTGACGAATGCGGGCGTGCCGCGGATCCCCAGAGTTTCGGCAAGGGCGTAGTTGCTGTCTATGATGCGCTGGATCTCGGGGTCGTCCATGTCGCGACGCAATCGCTCCATGTCGAGGCCGACATCGCGCGCGATCTCCAGCACCCGCTCTTCGGTCAGCTGCCCTTCGGCTTCCATCGCGGCGGCATGGAAGTCGGCGAACTGGTCCTGGTTGCGCGCGGCCAGCGAGACACGCGAGGCGAACACCGACTCCGGGCCGAGTATCGGGAACTCCTTCAGGACGATCCGGAGGTTCGGGTCGTTGTCGTGCAGCGCCCGCACGTCCGGGTATGCGCGTCGGCAGTAGCCGCAGCGATAGTCGAAGAACTCGACGAGCGTGACATCGCCCTCGGGGTTGCCCAGCACCGGATCGTCCCCGGTCTTCGCTATCTCGGACCAGCGCGACTCCAGGGTCTCCAGCCGCGCGGTCTGCTCCGCTTCCTGCTCGCGGAGCTGATAGGCCTGGATGGCTTCGACGATTACTTCAGGGTTCTCGCGGAGATGGTCTGCCGAGATGCGGGCGACCTCCTCGCGTGAGATGGTGCTCTCACTCTCGGCGAGATGCGCGGCGACGATCTCCCGGATCTCTTCGCGGTCGAGGTCCGGCTCTCGATAGGTGTCGGCGACGAAGGCCGCACCGAGGGCTACGACGGCCCCTGCCGTAAACGCTGCGAAGGAGGAGAGCCGCATACCGAAGGATCCTTGCCGGCTGGAACGAAGAGAAGTGGTGTGGGCGCACTATATCGTTTCCGCGAGACGGGTGCGAACCCGCCGCACGCGCTGTCAGCCGGCGATCAGCTGCGCTCTTCCGCCTTGCGTCTGAGGTCCTCGGCTGCACGCTTGATGTCTTCGGCGCGCAGCCATCCGGGTGTCCCCTGCTTCAGTGTCCGTTGCGCGCGATCTGCCTGGAGCATCGCGTCCTCGTGCTGCCGGCGGATCAGCGCCGATTCGGCAAGGGCGAGCGAGGCCTCCCCCATCTGGCCCTGACGTCCGTGAGCGATGCCGAGCAGGCGCCACGTGCCGGCATCGTCTCGCTCCGTCCGCACCACTTGCTCGAGGAGGCGCACCGCGTCCTGCGTGTGAGCCGGGTCGTTGGTTTCGATCTTCACCCGCGCCAGCTCCCGCTGGAGGAGAGGAGAGCGGGGGCTGAGCTGGAGCGCCTTCTCGTAAGCGGGCAGTGCCTCGTTGATCCGGCCGTTCTCGAACAGCATCTGGCCGCGCAGCTCGTGGAAATACGGATCGTTCGGATGTTCGGCTATGAGCTCGTCGATCGCAGGGAGGGCCCGAGCGAGATCGGGAATTCGGTAATAGGCGATCGCGCGGGCATAGCGGGCGCTCACCGAGCGATCGCCCTCCCCGTAGCGCGCCAGGGTCGTGCGCGGCGGAAGAATGAAGCCGTCCAGTTTGGCGCGCATGCGGGCGTGCGCACGTTGCCACTCCTCGGGGTCGGTGGCGTCTCGATGCGGTGAGTTGTCGAAGTGCTGGCGCGCGGCGGCAATACGCTCGGTTGTGATGGGGTGGGTGCGCAGATAAGGGTCCTGCCGCTCGGCAGCGATGAGCTCCTGCTGCCCCAGGATCTCGAGAAAATCGACGAAACCGCGCGTCGATTGTCCGGTCCTGTCGAGGAAGCGGAATGCGGCCTGGTCGGCCGACGCCTCCTGCGTGCGGCTGTATCGCAGCAGGTTCTGTTGCGCCATCGACGTGCCGCCCGAAATGATGGCGGCCGCCGCTCCCCCATCTCCGGATGCGATCGCGGCTGCGGTGCCGAGCACGACGGCGAGAATGCTCTGCGCCGAGAACCCCGTGAGCTCGTCGCGCAGGCGCGCAAGGTGTCCGCCTGCGATGTGACCCGTCTCGTGCGCGATCACGCCGATCAGCTGATTCGGGTCCTCGGTCCGCTGAATCAGTCCGGTGTTCAGGAAGAGGTTCAAGCCGCCGGCGACGAAGGCGTTGAGCCGGTCGTCCCGTACGAGATAGATGCTGACGTCCTCAGGCGCGAGGCCGGCCGCCTCGAAAACTGGTGTCGAGAATTTGCGGATGGTAGTTTCGATCTCCGCGTCTCTGATCAGAGACACTCCCTGAGCCAGAGCAGGGCCACCCGAGGCCAGCAGGCTGCCGGCGAAACAAGCGACAGCGAGTAGGGAACGTATGCGAGTGCGCACAGGGCTGATCCCGTTCATGGAAAATGTACGTAGGGTGCGGCCGATATTGCGTCAATCCATCACGATCGCGGTTGTCGGGCTGGCGATCTCCGCATGTTCCAGCTCGAACGAGCCTACCAGAGTGGACTTTTTGCGCGGCTTTTATGGCGGTGCGGTGGCGGATGAGCCGACGGCGGCGAACATCGGGCGCGACGTGCTCGACGCCGGCGGCTCCGCTGGCGATGCCGCCGTGGCGATGTACTTCGCCCTCGCAGTGACCAAGCCCGCCTCTGCGGGTCTCGGCGCCGTCGGTGCTTGCCTCGTGTATCAGCCTCGCGAGAAGACGGTGCGTGCGCTGGACTTCACGTCGCCTCCGAACGCGTCCGGATCCGTCGCGATCCCGGGCGCAGTGCGAGGCATGTATGCGGTTCATGCCATGCTCGGCCGCCAGCCCTGGTCGCAACTCCTCGGCCCGGCCGAGAGGCTCGCGCGGTTCGGCACCGCCGCGACCCGTTCGTTCGTCAGCGACCTCGAGGCGCGGCCGGATGTAGCCAGGGACGAAGAGTTCGGCGCGAGGGTCCGGACCGCCGGCGGCGGCCTTGTCGGCGAAGGCGATCGGGTCGTTCAGCCGGCGCTCGCGGACTTCATCGGCCAGATCAGGGTGAGCGGGCCTGCCGCCTTCTACGCCGGGCCGCTTGGGGAGAGGTTTGCCGAGGCGGTAGGGCAAGCGGGCGAACGACTGGATTTCTCCGAGATGCGAGCCCAGGCGCCGAAGCTGGGAGAGCCGCGGACGCAACCTGCCGGACACGCCGAAGCCTATTTCCTTCCGTTCGACCATACGGCGGGGCCGTGGCAGGCCGCCCGCTGGGGCGCGCTTGCGGGTCGCGAGCGAAACGGTAGCGCAGGCCCGACAACATTCGCCCCGTCGGGAACCAGCTTCGTCGCCGTCGACCGCAGCGGAAACGCTGTGGCCTGCGGTCTGACCCTCAACCGGCCGTTCGGGATCGGTCGCACCGCACCCGGCACCGGAATCTTTCCGGCCGCCCCTGCCGAGCCGAACATGCCTTCGGGGGCTCTCTCGCCGGTGCTCGTCGTGAACCATAACACGGACATTCTTCTGCTCGCGGCGTCGGGTTCGGGTGCCGGGGCGCCCGGGGAGGTGGTGAATGTCGGTTACAAGGCGACGATGGAGCGGGCGCCCCTCAGCGAAACGTTCGGGGAGGCGGCTTCCGCGCTCGTGAACATCGTTTCCTGTCCGGATGGGATGCCCTCGCAGTCGCAAAGCTGCCGGATGTCGGCCGATCCGCGGGGGCCGGGCTACGCGGCCGCCTCGCTGCCGCGGGAGGGGCGGCCATGAGTCTCAAGATCGCGAGCCGGGGAACCGTCCCGCCCTTCATCGTTATGGACGTGATGCGCGCCGCAAACGAGCGCGCTGCGGCAGGGGGTGACGTGCTCCACCTCGAAGTAGGGCAGCCGAGCACGGGCGCACCGGCAGGGGTGGTGGCGGCAGTGCAGGCGGTCCTAGGTCAGCAGGCGCTCGGCTATACCGACGCGCTCGGGTTGCCACCGCTCAGGCGGAGGATCGCGCGCCACTATGCCGATTGGTACGGCGTCACAGTCGACCCCGAACGGGTCGTGGTGACGACAGGCTCCTCCGGCGCATTCCTGCTGGCGTTCCTCGCCTGTTTCGAGCCGGGCGACCGCGTGGTCCTGACGGATCCGAGCTATCCCTGCTATCGCAACATTCTCAAGGCGCTGGGCGTCGAGACGGTGCATATCCCGGTGGGGCCTGACACCCGCTTTCAACCCTCGCCGGCGTTACTCGACCGGGTGGACGGCCGGATCGATGGGCTCATCATCGCGAGCCCATCCAATCCGACCGGTTCGATGATCCGGCCGGGGGAGTTGCGTGCGCTCACGGCCTACTGCAACGACCGCGGCATCCGGCTGATCTCCGACGAGATCTACCACGGCATCACCTACGACGAACCGGCGGTGACGGCACTCTCGCTCGGCGGCGACGCCGTGATCGTGAACAGCTTCTCGAAATATTTCTCCATGACCGGCTGGCGGCTCGGCTGGATGGTGGTGCCGGAGGCGCTGGTGATGCCGGTGGAGCGTCTGGCTCAGAATCTGTTCATTTCACCGCCGACGCTTTCACAGCACGGCGGGATAGCGGCGTTCGACTGCCACGAAGAGCTTCGTACCAACGTCGCCCGATACGCGGAGAACCGTGCGTTGCTGCTTCGTGAGTTGCCGAAAGCGGGGATCGATCGGCTGGCGCCCTCCGACGGCGCCTTCTACGTCTATGCCGACGTCTCGCACCTCACGAACGACAGCGGCGAATTCTGTCGCCGCCTGTTGGCCGAGACCGGCGTAGCCGCAACACCCGGCATCGACTTCGATACCGGCCGTGGCAGCGGCACGCTCCGGTTCTCGTTCGCGGGCTCGACGAAAGAAGTGGGAGAGGCGGCGTCGCGACTGCGGACCTGGCTACGCGCCTGAGCGGCTCAGGATAGCGATCGCAGATCCCTGCGCAGCCGGTCGACGTCGGAGCCGCCGAGCAGGCGTTCAGCCGCGAGCTGGGTCTCGCGCCAGATCGGCATTGCCGCCGCGAGCGTGCGGCGGCCCTCGGCGGTGAGCGACATGCGCCGGCTGCGCCGGTCATTCGAATCGACGGTCACCTCGACGAGCCCGCGCCGCTCGAGCGGCTTCAGGTTCGCCGTGAGCGTCGTGCGGTCCATCGCCAGCACCGCCGAGACCTGCCCCATGGTCGGAGGCTCGGGGCGATTTAGCGACATCAACAGCGAGAACTGCCCGTTGGTCAGGTCGACCGGTCGGAGTGCTTCATCGTAGAGCCTCGCCACCGCTCTGGCTGCGCGCCGCACGTGCAGGCAGAGACACGTATCCCGCACTTCGAGAGTGAGCTTGTGGGGCAGGTCGATATCGTCGTTTGACATGGCCTCATAACTGTTGATATCAACGTGAATGTCAAGATGGCGCATCAGGGAGCGACGCAGATGGGCGAGAAGGTTCTGCTGCTGGTCGGCACGAAGAAGGGCGCATTCATCCTGTCGAGCGACACCTCGCGATCGTCCTGGAGCCTCCGCGGCCCCTTCTGCGATACCTGGCCAATCAACCATGTCGTCGGCGATAGCGCGAGTGGCGCGATCTATGCGGCAGGCGGAAACGAGTGGTTCGGCCCGGCCGTATGGAAGACCACCGACTTCGGGGAAAGCTGGACGCACTCGAGCGAGGGACTCAGCTACCCGCCGGAGGAGGAGCCGATCAAGATGGTGTGGAGCCTGGCGCCGGCGGCCCGGGGTGCCGGAAAGACCCTTTATGCCGGGGTGCAGCCGGCAGGGTTGTTCCGCAGCGACGACGGCGGCGCATCGTGGCACCACCTGTCCGGCCTGCGCGACCATCCGTCGCGGCCGGAGTGGCAGCCTGGCGGCGCCGGGCTCATCCTCCACGGTCTGGTGCCGCACCCGGAGGACGAGAAGCAGCTTTGGGTGGCGATCTCTGCGGCGGGCGTCTTCCACACTGCCGACGGAGGCGAGACCTGGGAGCCGCGTAACCGCGGCACGCGCGCCGACTTCAATCCGGAGGACCAGCGTTATCCGGAGTTCGGGCAGTGCGTGCACTGCCTCGTGACGGCGCCGGGAATGCCGGACCGGCTCTATCAGCAGAACCACTGCGGCATGTACCGCAGTGATGACGGCGGTCGCGGCTGGGAGAGCATCGAGGCCGGCCTCCCGTCCAGCTTCGGCTTCCCCGCGGCGGTTCATCCGCGCGATCCAGACACGCTCTACCTGGTGCCGCTCAATGGCGACATCGCCGGGCGCTACATGCCCGAGGCCAGGGCGGCAGTCTGGCGGACGCGCGACGGCGGCCGCAGTTGGGACGCGCTGCGCCGCGGTTTGCCGCAGCAGAACGTCTTCTATGGAGTGCTGCGTCAGGCGATGGCGACCGACCGCCTCGATCCGGCCGGTGTCTATTTCGGCACCGGCAGCGGCAGCCTTTATGCGAGCGCCGACGAGGGCGAGAGCTGGACATGCGTGGCCGAGCACCTGCCGACGATCACTTCGGTAGAGACGCTGGTGATCTGAGCGAGCGGACGATGATCGAGGCCGCGAAGCCGGCGGCGGGGCACGCCGTGGTCCTGCTGCCGCCGGCGCTGGTGAACCTGTTCCCGGGCGCGGAGCGGCGGGTAGAGCTCGCGGCGTCGCGGGTGGATGAGGTCATCACGGCCCTGGACGCGCGCTGGCCCGGCATGCGCGACAGGCTCTGCGACTCTCGCCCGTCGATCCGGCGCCACATCAACGTATTTGTCGATGGAGAGCGTGCGAACCTGGATACCGCGATCTCGGCGGGGGCGGAGGTCTTCATCATCACCGCGATCAGTGGGGGGTGAAGTCGAACTGGATTTTGCGCGTTTGGCAAAGAACTTCCGCCGCTGCTGCATCTTTCCTCACGACACGCACGACCCAAATCTCTCCCCAACACCCACAAGGGAGCGGATCGATGGGCTTTTCCCCGAGTACCCTGTCCACAGTGGTCGCAGACTTCAGCTATCTGGCACCGATGGCGGAAAAGCCGTTTCGGCTGCAATACGAGCCGGCGCCGGACGAGCGGGTCACCAACGCGATATACGAATCCCGGCAGATGCCGGTCTTCAACGTCCGGCCGATCGCGTCCGGGCTCGACCTCGACCGCGAGGGCTTCGCGCTGCTGCACCGGCCGAGCGTCGTGCGGCAGTTCACCGACGAGACGCTGATTAGGGAAGCTTACTACGAGGAGAGTGCCCGCATCGTCGCCGAGGCAACGGGCGCGAGCCGAGTGGAGGTGTTCGACCATACCGTTCGGCTGAACGCCGACGGTGCGTCGCGGCAGCCCGTGACGCGCGTTCACAACGATTACACTCTGAAGTCCGGACCGCAGCGGGTGCGCGATCTGATGGGAGAGGAGGCGGAGGAGCTCCTGAAGCGTCGGTTCCAGATCGTCAACGTCTGGCGCCCGATCCACGGCGCAGCGATCGACATGCCGCTCGCTGTCTGCGACGCGCGCAGCGTCGGCATGGAAGACTTCGTAGCGTCCGACCTCGTTTACCGCGACCGCAAGGGCGAAACCTACGGAGTGCGCTACAGCCCGAACCACCAGTGGTTCTATGCACCGGAAATGACCGAGGACGAGGTCCTGCTGCTGAAGTGCTACGATTCCGCCGAGGACGGCCGCGCCCGCTTCACCGCCCATTCCGCCTTCCGCGACCCGACGGCACCTGCCGACGCGAAGCCGCGCGAGAGCATCGAGATCAGGACACTGGCGTTCTTCGACGCATGAGCCGGTTGGACGGCGTCGGCCGAAGCCGACGCCGTGGGCCAATCTATTCCTGCGGATAACGCCAGGGCTTCTCCGGCTGCTGGGCCGTTTCGTCGATGGTCCACATCGGTAGCGAGAGCCCCTCTCCCACGTCCTGGAAGACCATGCGCACGCGGGTGCCGATGCCGACTTTCTTCACCATGTCCGGCGGCGCGAGCTCGCCGTCGGGGGTGGTGAGGTTGCCGACGACGCGGAGCGCTTCGTGCTCGGTCGGCTGGCCCTTTTGGGTGTCGAGGTCCACGACCAGCAGCATGTAGGGGGTCCTGCCCTTGAATGCCGGTTGGATGGCGTGGTGGATCTCGGTGTAGGAGTGGATGGTGCCCTTGCCCTCGACCGGCACCCATTCCGACTCGGGATTGGTGCACCAGGGGCAGGCGGTGGTGGGAGGATAGCGCAGCAGCCCATCCTTGGTGCACTTCTGCAGGTGGAAATTGTGCTCGCTGCAGTGCCGGAAATACTCCAGGTTCTCAATGTCGAGGTCGTTGACGGTCAACTTCATGCCGTAGCGGTCGCCTTCGAGTGCCATAGCTCGTCTCCCCCTCAACCGCGCATCATGACCATGGCCGACCCGGTCCCGGGATTGGCCCAGCCGAGGTTCGCCGTGAGCTCCACGTCCTTCACCTGCCGGCAGCCGCCCTCGCGGTAGTCGTAGGTGTGCTGACGCTTCCCATCGGGGCCGATCGGGCAGGAATCGTCGACGTCGCCGCGAAGCTGGCGGACGTTCTCGATCACCATGTTCATGCCATGGGTATAGCCCTCGCACAGGTGGCCGCCACTCGTGTTGTTCGGCCGCTTGCCGCCGAGGCGCGTCGTTCCGTCGCTGACATACTGGCCGCCTTCGCCCTTCTTGCAGAAGCCGTAGTCTTCGAGCTGGAGCATGGTGGTGAAGGTGAAGGCGTCGTAGGCACCGGTGACGTCTATGTCCTCGGGCCCGACACCGGCATTCGGCCAGAGGATGTCCTTGGCATAATGTCCGGCAACGGTCGAAATCGGGCCGGCCTGGTAGTGCATGTCAGCGCGCGGCTTGCAGACGCGACCCGCGATCGAGCGGATGATCGCCGGACGGTGCTTGCAATCACGGGCCCGGTCGATGCTGGTGACGATGATCGCCGTCGCATTGTCGGTCTCGACACAGCAGTCGAGCAGGTGCAGCGGCTTGCAGATCATGCGGCTGCTCAGCACGTCGTCCACCGTGAGGCGCTTCTTGTAGAGCGCCTTGGGGTTGTTCGACGCATGCTCGCTATGCACCACCTTCACCATCGCCACCTGCTCGGGCGTGGTGCCGTAGTCGTACATGTGCCGCAAGAAGGAAGGCGCGAACATCTGGCCGGCGCTCTGCCAGCCATAGGCGCGACTGTGCAGGTTGTCGCCATCGACCGGCACGGCGGAGCGGGCGCCGGTGCCGCCGATGCGGACCTGGCTAAAGCCGTTCATGGCGCGGAAGATGACCACGGTCTTGCACATGCCGGCGGCGATCACCCCGGTCGCCATGCCGATCAGCGCCTCCGTGCTCGAGCCGCCGCCGTAGCAGTCCATGAAGAAGTTGAGGCGGATGCCGAGATCGCCGGCCATGAAGGTGGCCGGCGTGGAGTCGTTGTTGGAGTAGGAGAGCATGCCGTCGATGTCGTCTGGGCCGAGCCCGGCATCTTCCATCGCGTTGCGGATCGCCCAGGTGCCGAGGGCGCGTGTGGAGCGGCCGGAGCCGCGGGTGTAGGTGGTCTCTCCCACGCCGACGATCGCGAACTGGTCGCGCATGCTGCGCGGCGTGGAGACGTCCATGTCGCTGTTGGGGGTCACGAGGGCTGTCCTCCTTCTCTTTTCGTTCAGGAGGGCAGTCTAGGTCGGAGGAAGCCGCCTCCGCCAGCCGCAAGCGTCAGCAGCCGAAGCCGAAGCGGCAGCCGTCGCGGAAGTGCGGGTTCTCCGGCGGCAGGAGTTGGCCGTTCACCTGTGACATAAGGGCATAGAGGCGAGTGTCGCGTGGGCCGGACAGGTCCGGAACCGACCCGGTAACTCGGGAGAGCGCGCGCTCCCCGTGACAGAAGGCAGCGCCGACCACCACCGGCCGCCCCTCGAACCGGCCCTCGCCACGCGCATTCGTGGTGCAGAGCGCACGGGTGTCGACATTCCTGCTGTCGCCGAACTCCAGCACGATGCGCGAGAGGGGCGGCTCACCCTCCGGCTGAACCACGAAATGAGCCGGTGGACCCCAGGTCGTTCCCTGCATCGCCTCAACCACGGCCTCCTGGAAAACCTCCTGAGGAACCGATAGCGGGTTGCCGCGCACCTCTACGGGAAATCCGCCTGCGGACGCATACACATAGTCGCTGTGGCTGTAACCGTCGTAATGCGCATTCCGGACGATGACGCCCGACCCGATGCCGCCCTCCGCGCAAGCGGTAGCCAGAAGGGCGATAACGGTGGCAAAGATCCTCGACTTCATGTTGCCTCCCGACGAGTGCGACCGCCGAACTGCCGGTGGCCTAAGAGATGCTCCGCCGCCAGAAGTTCCGGCTCAGATATCGATGGTCTCGGCGAAGCGGGCATTCTCCTGAATGAACGCCAGACGCAGCTCCGGCTTCCGTCCCATCAGCCGTTCGACCAGCTCTCGCGCCTGACGCCAGCCTTCACCGGCCCCGTGCCCGTTCACCTCGTCGCGGGGAAGGGTGGTCTCCAGGTCCTGGAAGCCGACCCGAAGCAGGGTGCGCGTCGCCGGATCCATCGTCGTTTCCCGAAGCTGCGCCGGCGGCATTTCGCCCAGGCCCTTGAAGCGGCTGATCTCGACCTTGGTACGGCCCTTGAAGACCGTCTTCAGGATCTCTTCCTTGTGGGCGTCGTCACGGGCGTAGGCGGTGGTTCCGCCCGCCGAGAGGCGGTAGAGGGGCGGCTGCGCCAGATACAGGTGTCCGCCCTCGATCAGCTTCGGCATCTCGCGGAAGAAGAAGGTCATGAGAAGCGAGGCGATGTGGGCACCGTCCACATCGGCGTCGGTCATGATGACCACCCGCTCGTAGCGGAGCTTGCTCGCGTCGAAGCGGGAGCCCGAGCCGCAGCCGAGCGCCTGCAACAGGTCGTTCAACTCCTGGTTCGCCCGCGCCTTGTCGGCGCTGGCACTGGCGACGTTGAGGATCTTGCCGCGAAGGGGCAGTACCGCCTGGGTCGCGCGATCGCGCGCCTGCTTGGCCGAACCTCCGGCTGAGTCGCCCTCGACCAGGAAGATCTCGGTGCCGCGCGGATCGTTGCTGGTGCAATCGGTGAGCTTGCCCGGGAGGCGGAGCTTGCGCGAAGTCGCGGTCTTGCGCTGGAGGTCCTTTTCGCGCCGTCGCCGCTGGCGCTCTTCGGCACGGTCGATCACGTGGTCGAGCAGCAGGTTGGCTCCGTCGGGCGCGGCGCTCAGCCAATGCTCGAAATGGTCCTTTACCGTGGACTCGACCTGGCGCGCCGTCTCGGGTGAGTCGAGCCGCTCCTTGGTCTGGCCCTGGAATTGCGGGTTGCGGATGAAGACGGAGAGCATCAGGCACGCGCCGCCGAGCACGTCCTCGCCGGTGATCTGGGCGGCGCGTTTGTTACCGGTCAACTCACCGAACGATTTGAGGCCGCGCAGGAGTGCAGCGCGGAAGCCGCTCTCGTGACTGCCGCCGAGCGGTGTGGGGATCGTGTTGCAATAAGAATGGGCGAACCCGTCGCCGTCGGCGACCCAGCCGATCGCCCACTCGACCCGGCCTTCACCGTTGGAGAACTCGAAGTTGCCGACGAAGGGCTCGGTCGTGATCCCGATCCTCTCGCGCGTCGCGGCGGTGAGGTAGTCGGCGATACCGCCCGGAAAATGCAGCTCCTCCTCGGCCGGTGTCTCGCCGTTCCGGAGCAGGGCTGGGGCGCAGCGCCAGCGAATTTTGACGCCCCGGAAGAGATAGGCCTTGGACCGCGCCATCCGGTAGAGCCGGGGCGGCGAAAAACGAGCGTTCCTGCCGAAGATCTCCGGGTCGGGGTGAAAGCGGACGAGCGTGCCCCGCCGGTTCTGAGCGGCCCCCGCCTTCTCCAGCTTCGACAAGGGCTGGCCTCGGCTGTAGGTCTGGCGCCAGAGCTGACGATCGCGCGCAACCTCCACCACCAGTTCGTCGGCGAGCGCGTTCACGACCGAGATGCCGACACCGTGGAGGCCGCCGGAAGTCTCGTACACCTTTCCGCCGAACTTGCCGCCCGAGTGGAGCGTGGTGAGGATCACCTCGAGCGCGGACTTGTTCCTGTATTTCGGGTGCGCGTCGATCGGGATCCCGCGGCCGTTGTCGCGCACCGACACGAAGCCGTCCTCATCGAGCTCGATCTCGATCAGGTTGGCGTGGCCCGCCACCGCCTCGTCCATGGCGTTGTCGACCAATTCGGCGACCAGATGGTGCAGACCCTGCTCGTCGGTGCTGCCGATATACATGCCGGGCCGGCGACGGACCGGCTCGAGACCCTCCAGCACCTCGATGTCACGAGCGCTGTAGGTTGAGCTCGGGTCGGGAGAATCGAATAGATCTGACATGCGCGGATTATAGGAGGGGCCGGTCGCCGATCAAGGAACATCCCCCGCCCTTTCGGCGGTCTACCTACAAGATGTTGTAGGACTGCCATCGACCCTGCCCGTGCATCGTGCCGCCGGACCGCTCCGTCGGGAACCGCCCGGAAGGTCGGGCTGTTCTTGTCGTGGATCGATTGTGAGACTGAACGCACATGAAGGATGAATCGGCGCCGTCACGGTCGGGCGGCTGGCTCGACCGTGTTCTGCTCGGCGGCTTCGTTGCTGCTCTTTTACTGATCAGTTTCCTTGCCGGCAGCCTGCTCATGGCCAGCAAGGTTTTCCCCGGCCCCCAGATAGCCCGCGCGTACGAGGGAGGCAGAGCCCTTTATGCCAAGCTGACTGCCTACGACGACGTCTACGCGTCGGACCTTTGGTACCCCGCGCGCACCGACCGCAAGGGCGTCACCGGCAGCGTAGCGGATGCTATGCAGCCAGGCCTAACGCTCTATACGTCGGGCCCCGAGGCGCATTTGATAGATGCCGAAGGCAAGGTCGTGCATCGCTGGCACCGGCCCTATAGCACCGCGTGGCCGGACGGCAGCGGCGTCCGCAATCCGCAGCCGGACAGCCACGTGTATTTTCGCAAGGCAGTGCCGTTCCCCAATGGGGATCTGCTCGTCGTGTACGAAGGAGTGGGCGACACGCCCTACGGTTACGGGCTGGTCAAGCTCGACCGTGACTCGAACGTCATCTGGCGCTATGGCGGGCGTACACACCACAACGTCGACGTCGGCGCCGATGGCCGCATCTATGTGCTCACGCACGAGATCGTTCAGGAGCGGCTTGAAGGGTTTGATAATCTGGCAACCGCGCGGCTCGAGGATTACCTTGTGGTTCTTTCCCCGGACGGCGAGGAGCTGCACAACATCCCCCTCACGCCGATCGTTGCGCGCTCGCCCTGGCGGCATCTGGTGCACACCGTTTCCTCGTATTCTATCGCAGACCCGCTGCATACCAATGACGTCGATCCGCTCGACAAGCCGGAGACGGCGGCCTTCCAACACGCAGGCCCCGGCAAGGTGTTGCTGTCGTTTCGCGAACTGGGCGCGATCGGCGTCCTCGACATCGAAAGCGAGCAGATGACGTGGATGGCGCGCGGGCCCTGGATCGGGCAGCACGATCCGGACGTGCTGCCGAACGGCCATATCATTCTGTTCGACAACTACGGCAACTTCGCCGTGCCCGAGGGGCGCTCCCGCGTGCTCGAGTTCGATCCATCGACTTACGAGATCGTATGGGAATATCCCGGCACCCCCGAGCGACCTTTTGACAGCGACATCCGGTCGTCTCAGCAACGTCTCTCGAACGGGAACACCCTGATCACGGAGTCGAACGCCGGTCGCATCTTCGAGGTCACGCAGGACGGCGAGATCGTCTGGGAGTTCGTCAATCCCCGCCGCGGTGGCGACGGCGAAGCAATGGTCGCGATCGTGTGTTTCGCCCAGCGAGTGCCCGAGGACTATTTCGACAGCTCCTTCCTCGTCGCGCTTGGCATTGGGTCCCCTTCACCAGACTTGCAGGAAGAATCATGAAACACCCTCTGGCATATGCGGCCCTCGCCTTGGCCGTTTCGATCTCCACTCCCGCTCTGGCCTATGTCGGCCCCGGTGCCGGTCTGAGCCTGCTCGGTGCGCTGTGGGCATTGCTGCTGGCCGTCGGTGCGGCCTTGTTGTTCCTCGTAGCCTGGCCGGTGCGACGGATGCGCCGTCGGCGGCAGGAGCAGGCCACCGCGACGGGACCGGATTCCGCCGTAACGGCAGGGCAGTCGCCCGACACCGGCAGGTAACCTTCGGTGGGACTTTTCAATCTTCCGGCGGCGGCGGTCGATTGGAGCGATCAGCTCTTCGCCGACCTGCTGCCTCTGCCGGTGCGTATCGTGATCTGGGCTGTTCTAGCCGGCCTCCTCTCCATGGAGCTGTATCGTCTGCTGTCCCCGCAGCGGCGTATCGCAGACATCCGGCAGCGCCTGCAGGCGGCGCAGCGGGAGATGGCGGAATACGACGGCCCGGCAGAAGGCGTGTGGCCGGTGATGTCTCGCGTGCTCTCGCTCGCATTGCGACGCATCTTTCTGGTGTTTCCCGCGACCTTGGTGGCGGCCCTCCCCGTGCTCGCCATCATCTTCTGGCTCGACACTTCTCACGCGTACCGGCTTCCGGAGCCGGGAGAGGAAGTTTCGGTAAAGGTCTCCGACCCGCGATATTCGGGTGCCTTGTTGCGGGAAAAGAGCGAAGCCCCGGCACGGGCGATCGTCGCAGATCCCGAGGGTAGGCCCGTCGCAGACGTCCCGATCGAGAAGCCGGTGCCGGTGATCCACAAGCATCGTCCGTGGAATGTCTTGCTAGGCAATCCGGCGGGATATCTCCCGGACGAGGCTCCGGTCGACGGTATCTCCATCGACCTGCCGCGCCTGGAGCTATTCGGGGCTGGCCCTTCGTGGCTGCGAGGCTGGGAGCCTCTGTTTTTCACCACACTCTTTCTGGCAGCGCTCGCCCTGAAACTGGTGCGGCGGATCGAATGAGCGACCGCATGGCTGTAACTGTCGAAGAGGCCGCCAGCAGCAAGGCTTCCGCGGTCGAGGTCGAGGGCTGGGTGCATCGGGTCGGCCGGCTGGTCGACCGATCGTCTGGTCTCCTGAAATGGCTTGCGGATCGGGAGAGCGCGGCGCTGCGCGCGCGTCTGGACGAGGTGAGCATTCGTGCTCCGATCTACGTCACCGGCCTTGCCCGTTCCGGGAGCACGATCCTTCTCGAGCTTCTCGCCGAGCATCCCGCGCTCGCGACCCATCGCTATCGCGATTTCCCGGTCGTCCTGGCTCCCTGGAGCTGGAACTGGTTCCTGGACCGGGCCGCCAGCCGTGACGCCGATCCGCGCGAGCGCGCGCACGGCGACGGGATCGCGGTCACTCCGGAAAGTCCCGAGGGCTTCGAGGAAGTGATCTGGATGGCGTTCTTCGAGCGGTTGCACGATTCCAACAAGAACGCGGTGCTCGACGGCGGGACGGAGGCGCCGGGCTTCGAGCGGTTCTACCGCGATCACATCCGGAAACTACTGCTTCTGCGTGGCGGCGAGCGGTATCTGGCGAAGAACAACTACGACGTCACGCGACTCGGTTACCTGCTTAAGCTGTTCCCGGACGCTCGTTTTCTGATCCCGATTCGCGACCCGGTCTGGCATATCGCGTCGCTGATGAAGCAGCACCGGCTGTTCGTCGAAGCGGAGGAGCGCGACCCGCGCGTTCTGGAACACATGGCGCGAAGCGGGCACTTCGAGTTCGGACTGAACCGCCGTGTCATCAACACCGGTGACGATGCCGCCGCGGCCATCGTTGAAGATCTCTGGAAGTCAGAGAAGGAGGTCGAGGGCTGGGCCCGGTACTGGGCCCTGATCTACGGTCACGTCGCCGACACGCTCCAACGAGTGCCGGAGATCGACGCTGCGGCGAAGATAGTGAGATACGAAGACTTGTGTGCCGAGCCGCTCGACACCATGCGCGCGATGCTGGACCACTGCGGGCTTGCCCGGTCGGATCTGCCGGAGCGGACCGCGCGCCGCGTCAGCCCACCCGGCTATTACCGTCCCTCCTTCACGCCGTCGGAAGAGGCGTTGATCCGGGACGTCACCGGGGCGGTCGCGCGCCGGTTCGGATACGACTTCTGAAGTTTCGGACGGCACCGGCCGGCCGGGTTGCACACCGCTCCCAACCCGTCGCGTGGGGTGAGCCGCGCCGGCGTCCGCCGACGGGTCGCGAGCCGGGATCCGGCACGCGACCAGGGCGGGCCGCCTATTTGAGGATGCTTTTCATCATCCAGATCTGCTTCTCGAGCGTCGACAGGCGGCCGGTAAGCAGGTCGATCGATGCTTCGTCGCCGTGCTCCTCCGCAGTCGCGATTGCGGAGCGGATCGTCCTGACGGTCGCTTCGTTGTCCGAGATCAGCTCGCGCAGCATCTCGTCACTGCTGGGGACACCCTCATTGTCCTTGATGGACGCGAGCGACTGAAACTTGGCGTAGCTTCCGGGGGCATATTCGCCGAGAGCCCGGATACGCTCAGCGATCTCATCGGTCGATTCCCAGAGGTCGCGATACTGCTCTTCGAACATTTCATGGAGTGTGCGGAAGCTCCGACCTTCCACGTTCCAGTGGAAGGCGTGCGTCTTCAGATAAAGGACGTAAGTGTCGCCCAGGACCTTCGCCAGCGCTTCGGCGCAGGCCTTCTTGCCTTCCTGGCTCATCTCGATGTTGCTCGACATTCATAGTCTCCGTGAAGAATGGGGACCGTAACCCAACGGTACGATAGCAACCGCTTAAACGGAACCTCCGGCCAGAAGGTCCCATCGGAATTTGTTTCCGGAAGCCGCAGGCTACACGCCACGATTCGTTGCTCCCGTGCGTTCTCACCGCCAAACTCGACGGGACGCCGATTCGCAAACGCGCCGGGCGGTTCGGCCGGCCCGGCGGCAGGAGGAACAGTCATGGGCGAAACGACCGAGCGCATCCGATCTTCCGGCGGCCAGGCTTTCGCCATATCGACGGACGGGCCGAAGCTTACGGCGCTCTGTGACGGCTACCTCGACCTCGACCTGTCGCGTTTTCCGGCAGTCGTGCGGGGGGTGGGGGATGGTCTGGCAGCGGCGGATGGCCAGGACCTGGATGATCTGTGCGTCTCGGTCAATTGCTTCCTAATCGAAGCTCCCGGCCGGCTCTGCCTGATCGACGCCGGCGACGGCTCCCGCCGAGGCGCCAGCCTCGGCCATCTTCGACGAGCGTTGAAGGCAGCTGGCTATGAGGCCGGCGACGTCACCGACCTGCTCATGACGCATTTGCATGGCGACCATGCCGCGGGGCTGGTAGAGGCGGGGCGGCCGATTTTCCCGAACGCCGATCTGCACGTCTCGGCGGAAGAGCATCGTTTCTGGAATACGCCGGAGGAGCACGATCCCGTTCAGGCGACACAGACGCCACTGGCGCTCGCCGCGTTGGACGCCTACCGGGAGCGCACTTGCCTGTTCGAGCCCGGCGGCGAGATTTTGCCGGGGGTGCGCACGACCGCGCTGCCGGGTCACACGCCAGGTCAGGTCGGCTACAGGATCGGAAACGAAAAGCCGGTGCTAGTCTCGGCCGACGTGCTGCACATGCCCGCCTTGCAGGTCGCGCGGCCGGAATGGGGTTTTCTGTTCGATGTCGACGGGGCTCTGGCTCTCCGGACGCGGCTGGCCCTGCTGGAGGAGATCGCGGCGACGGGAATGCGAATCGCTGGCGCTCACATCCCGTTCCCCGGCACGATCCGTGTCGGCCGCCGCGACGGCGGACTGGTCTTCGAAACTGCCGTCGATTGAGCGCCGAGCCATTCTGTGGTCGTGACGACCGCTTCCGCGGCTCTGACGGAGGCGTGATTGGAACGACCCTGCCGAGGAACCATTCGCCGCGCTCCTCCTTACCGCTTCGTCGCGGTCAAGCTCCGGAGCGTACGTATGAATCATGCAGGGTTACGAGTTCTTATCGTTGAAGACGAGAGCCTGGTTGCTCTCGAAGCAGAAATGGGTCTGGAGCAATTGGGCTACGAGGTGCTCGGGGTAGCCGTCGACGTGCAGGCGGCTCTTGAAGCTGCTATCGATGGGCAGTGCGATGTCGTCGTTCTCGACCTGAGCCTGGATGGATGCCGCGCCGACCCGATCGCAGATGCTCTCGATCGGAGCGCCATTCCTTTCATCGTCGCATCGGGCACTCCGATCGATGACTCGATGCCGCGGGCTGTTCGGTGTGCTCCGCGTGTCCCCAAGCCCTATGGAGCCGAGGACTTACATCGCGCGATCGTCGCGCTGATCGAAGCGGAACCGGCCACTGCGCGTTCCGCTGCAAGGTGATTCCAGCCCCGATCAGCGAGAGCTCTCCCGGTCGCGGTCGTGGTGACCGATGCCGGCTCGCCATGGAAACGGCGCCGGTGTAGCGTCCTGTCTTGTATCTTTGACGGCCGCCTGGAATGACTGGCGGCGGGGATGAGCGGCAGGAGCGTTGGGATGACCGGCCTCGTCGATCTGGAGCTCCAGGAGATCGCGGACCGGTTGGCGCGCAGTGAGATCTCGGCCGAAGAGCTGGTCCTCGCCAGCCTCGAGCGCATTTCGTCTCTGGATCGTGTCCTCAACAGCTTCGTGACGGTTCTGGCGGAGAGCGCGATCGAGGACGCGCGTCACGCGGATCGGAGGCGGGCCCGAGGTAATCGCCTGGGGCCGCTAGACGGCGTCCCGATCGCCATCAAGGACAATATCGACATCGTGGGCGTCCCGACGACGAATGGGCTCGCACTGCCGGACCGGCCGGTGTTGCCGTCCTCCGACGCGCAGGTGATTGCCCGGCTACGGGCAGGGGGCGCCGTCTTCATCGGAAAGACCAACATGGATGAAGGCGCACTCGGCGGCGGCACGGACAATCCCCATCATGGCCGTACGGTAAACCCCTGGAAGCACAGCCATTCGGCCGGCGGGTCGAGCGGAGGTTCCGGTGCAGCGGTCGCTGCGCGGCTGGTGCCGGCGGCGCTCGGCAGCGACACGATGGGCTCGGTGCGGATTCCCGCCGCCTATTGCGGCATCGTCGGGCTGAAGCCCACCTACGGGCTCGTCAGCACACGCGGCGTCGCGCCGATGAGCTGGCGGCTCGATCACCTGGGTGTGCTGTGCCGAACCGTCGGCGACAGTGCCCTGATGCTTCGAGCGATCGCCGGCTACGATCCGGACTGTGTCGAAGCGGTGCGGCCGCCGCCCGGCTTCGATCTCGGCACGTCGCCGCCCTGGCCACCGGAAGGCCGACGTGTTGGCATCCTCCTCAATTTCGCCGAGGTCTGTCTCGAGCCCGACGTGGAGGCTGCGTTTTCGAACGCGCTGGGTCTCCTGAAGGACCTCGGCTGCGAGATTCGCGAGCTGCAGCTGCCGGAATATCGGCCGACGCCGGCGCGGCTCGCCGGCCTCCTCGTCAGCGAGGCCGAGTCGGCCGTGTTTCACGAAGCGGCGATGCAGAGCCACCCGGAAATCTACTCTTCTTACTACGCTGGCATGCTCACCTTCGGGAGCAAGGTCCCTGGCCTCAAGCTGATGAAGGCGGAGCGGGCGATCCGCATTGCCGGTCACGAATTTCTTCGTGTGTTCTGTGATGTCGACCTTGTCGTCTCCCCGACGGTTCCGGACACCGCCTACGCCTTCGAGGCCGGTGGCTTGCCATATCAGGCGGACATGCTGGCGATCGCGAATTTCGCGGGGTGCCCGGCGATTTCCATTCCCTTAGGGCTCGGCGGGAACGGACTCCCGATCGGTCTCCAGATCATCGGCAAGCCTTGGCACGACGGCGAGCTGCTGGCCGCGGCGACGGAAATCGTGAGAGCGCTGGGTCTCCACCTGCGCCCGCCGTTGCGAGCGGGGCAGCCTTCTCATCAGCTTGCCGGTCGGACCGCTGGCCCGGATAATGCTTCATAAATTCGAGAATTTATTCAGGACAGGCGCTTGGCTCTGGTATCGCTCAGGAACGTCGGGAAGACCTACCGTTCCCTCCAGGGGGACGACTACGTCGCGGTCGAGGATTTCAATATCGAGATCGAAGCCGGGGAGTTCTTCTGTCTTCTCGGGACCAGCGGCTGCGGCAAGACCACCGTGCTCACCATGCTCGCCGGCTTTGAGCAGCCGACCACCGGACGAATAGAGATCGACGGCCGGATAATCGAGGCCCCGGGAGCGGATCGCGGGGTGGTCTTTCAGGGTGACGACTCCCTCTACGAGTGGCTCACCGCGGTCGAGAACATCGAGTTCGGCTTGCGGATGCGCGGGATCGAGCGCAAGGAGCGGCGCGATCGCGCGCTCCATTACCTGGAACTGGTCGGGCTGAAGGGACAGGAGAACAAGCATCCCTCCGAGCTTTCCGGCGGCATGAAGCAACGCATCCAGATCGCGCGTGTGCTTGCCAACGAGCCGCGGATGCTTCTCATGGACGAGCCGTTCGCGGCGCTCGATGCGCAGACGCGATTGTCCATGCAATCGGAGTTGCTGAAGATCCAGGCATCGACCAACAAGTCCGTGCTCTTCATCACGCACGACATCGATGAAGCGGTCACGCTCGCCGACCGGATTGGCGTGATGCGCGCCGGGCCCGCTTCTTCCATCAAGGGGATCGTCGACGTCGACCTGGCGCAGGATGAGCGGGAACGCACCAACGACAGGTTCCTCGACATTTACAAGACGGTCTACGGTATGATCCGGGAGGAAGTGGGGATCGCGATGAGCCGCCAGGAGAAGGCGGCGGGACAGGGGGCATGAGCAAGGCGATCTCGTTGCGCCGGCAGGGGACCGTCAAGTCGGCTGGCGCACCCGGATGGAACCCGCTGTCGATCTCGCGGGGCTATGGCGGATACCTCATCGGTTTCGCGAGCCTCTTCGTGATCTGGCATCTGGCTGCGGTCTACCTCGTCGGCTCGGCGCTTTTCCCTCCACCCGGTCAGGTGCTGGCCAAGGCCGGCGTTCTTATCTGGTCCGGCGTCCTGCTGGAGCACATCGCCGTCAGCCTCCGCCGCATCCTGATCGGCTTCTTTCTCGGCTCGCTCGCAGGAATCCCGATCGGCCTCGCGATGGGATCGTTTCCGGCTGTCCGCAAGATCCTCGAGCCGTACACCGAGTTCTTTCGCTTCATCCCGGCGGTCGCAATGATCACGGTCGCGGTGATCTGGTTCGGCATCGGCGAAGAATCGAAGATATTCCTGATCATCTACACGACGATTTTCATCGTGATTCTGAACACCGCTGCCGGGGTGGGTGCCATCGCCAAGAACAAGACTCGTGCCGCCCGGTCGCTCGGCGCATCTTCGTTCCAGGTCTTCCGCTACGTCGCTCTGCCGGCCACGGTGCCATACATCCTCACCGGCATGCGGCTCGCGATGGCGAACTCGTTCGTGACGATCGTTGCCGCGGAGTTGGTGGCCGCGAACGAGGGGCTCGGCAAGATGCTGTGGGACTCCCGACTCTACATGCTGGTCGACGACATTTTCGTCGCATTGGTGTCGCTCGGGCTCCTCGGCTTCGTCATAGACCGCCTGTTTCGCTGGGCGATCTTCGCCTTTGCCGGCCGCTATTCGCCGGTCGCCTGACGGCCGGCGAGATCGGGCCTCGGCCCGCACCAGAGGGAGTACGGATCGTGAAGAAAATTGCAACAGTGCTCGCCGCCGCCGGATTGGCTCTGGCGGCGGGCGGCGCGGCCGTCGCGGCCGAGCTGACGAAGATGACGATCGCGACGGGGGTGGACCCGGCCTTCTCCCAATTCTACGTGGCGAAGGAATCGGGGATCTTCGAGAAGAACGGCCTGGACGTCTCGGTGAATACCGGTCCGTCCGGCTCGGCCATGGTGGCCTTCCTGATCGGGAATCAGGTCCATGCCGCGTATGGCTCGGAAAATTCAGGCGTTCTCAACAACCAGGTAGACGACAGGGTCGTCACCGTCGGCGAGGGCACGTTCCTGAAGCGCTGGCTCTCGGTCGTCGCCAACGATCAGATCAAGACCATCGAGGATCTGAAGGGGAAGCGGGTCGGCGTGGCGCAGGCGACCGGCAGCGAGACGTTCTGGCTCTCGGTCCTCAAGAACCTCAACCTGAAGGCGGAGGATTACGAGGTCGTCAACGTCGAAGCGCCGGAGATGGTCGCGGCGCTGGAGCGGGGCAACATCGACGCCTTCAGCGTCTGGGAGCCGTGGCCGACCCGGGCGGTGATGTCGGTTGAGGGAGCGAAGATCCTGCTGGACAACGAAGGCTTCCTCAATCTCCGCAACCTGGTGTTCATGAACCGCGACTGGATCGAGGAAAATCCCGAGACGGCCGAAGCCTTCATGCGCTCAATGGTAGAGGCGACCGAGCTCATCAACGACGACCGCGAGGCGGCTACCCAGATGGTGGCGAACTTCCTCCGGATGCCGCTCGATCTCGCGACCGAGCTGATGCCGAAGCTCGACTTCAACATGGACCTGAGCGACGGCACGATGGAGAACATCGCCACGGTCGAGGAGCAGCTGAAGCGGATCGGCAAGCTGCAGAAGGACCTCGATTGGGAGAAGTTCGTCTACCCGGATCTCCTGAAGAAGGTCGCGCCGGAGCGGGTCACCTATACGAGCATTCCGCCGAAGATGTGACGGTCGATCGACGGGCAGGGCGCCGCTACAGCGGCGCCCGTTCAGCGGCCGAACATGACGCTGGCGCGTGCGGCCTCCGTGTCGCGCGGGTTCCAGCGGCCGGCTTCGACCGTCGCGATGAAATCCTCCACCGTGCGATTGAACAGGTCCGGCTCTTCGAGATTGATGGTGTGTCCCGTGCGCGGGAACATCGCCAGACCGCAGGAAGGAATCGTCCGCTTGAGGAAGAGCGACACGTCAAGCGTCGGCTCGTCCTCGTCCCCGGCGATCACCAGGATCGGCACCCGCAGACGAGACAACGGCTCCGCTAGGTCGTAAAGCGAGTCGCGCCGCCGCTGCACACCGAGCATGGTCAGGGCCGAGCCCTCGGCCGAGTGCTCGACCAGTTGTTCGTAGAATTCCTGCCAGCCGCGCGGATCCTTGTAGCGAAGCTGCGCCCGCGTCGGTCCATTCGCATAACGCTCTGCCGCCGCCTGCATGCCGTCTTGCCGCAGCGCCTCGGCCATCGCTTCGGTCTCGGCGTGGAATTTGGCCTTGAGGTCGGGTGAGGCGCCGGATCCGACGCCGGCAGCCGTGATCGACAATGTCACCCCGTCGTGGCGCCGCGCCAGGTTCAGGGCAGCCGTGGACCCCATCGACAGGCCGACGAGATGCGCCTGATCGATGTTCAGGGCCCGCAGCACCGCGACGATGTCGTCCGCGGCACGATCCTCCGAATAGGCCTCGGGATCGGCGGGTACGTCGGAAGGGGGAAAGCCGCGGGCGGCATAGGCGACGCACCGGTGGCGCCGCGCGAAGTACCGCATCTGCGGCTCCCAGCTCCGATAATTGCCACCGAATTCGTGGAGGAAGACGATGGGCGTGCCGGTGCCGCACTCCTCGTAATAGAGATTCACGCCGTCGTCGGTGACGATCTTCGGCAAGGCTCCGACTCCTCGATGCGGCAACGTGGCGCTGCCATTCTCCAAACGCGTTCACTTTATCGCCGGATGACGGTAGCGGCTATGCCATCCGGATGAGGCTTTGGACACGCAACAGCGTCTCGACGGCACCGCAAGCCCCCGCGCAGCGTTGGAACACGTAGTGTGGAAAACTGTTGAGTCGAAACTCAACGAGGGGAGTGCTTCGGATGGCGCCACGTGCCACGTGGAAGGGGTATGTGAAGGTGGGAGAGCTGGCGTTTCCGGTCTCCCTCTATGCCGGCGCGACGACGTCGGGGCGCATCTCCTTCCACATCCTCAATCGACGTACCGGTAACCGCGTGCACCGTGAGTACGTCGACGAGGAAACCGAGAAGCCGGTCGAGCGAGATCAGCAGGTGAAGGGCTATGAAGTGGACGGTGGCAAATACGTGATCCTGGAGCCGGAGGAGATCGCCGAGGCGGTACCGGAGAGCGACAAGACCATCCGCATCGATACCTTCATTCAGTGCCCGGATGTGGACACGGTCTATTTCGACAAGCCCTACTACATCGCCCCGACGGATGATGTCGTGGGCGAATCCTTCGCTGTATTGCGGGAAGGAATGCGTCGGCAGAAGGTGGCCGCGCTCGGCCGCGCGGTGCTGTTCCGAAGGGTTCGCACGCTGATGCTCAGGGCCCAGGGCCCAGGGCTGGTCGCGCATACGCTCAACTTCGACTACGAAGTTCGCTCGGCCGACGACGTGTTCGAGGATCTGCCGGAGTTTAAGATCGAAGGCGAAATGCTCGACCTCGCCAAACACATCATCGATACGAAGTCCGGCAAGTTCGACCCGCGCAAATTCGACGACCGCTACGATGAGGCTCTGGCGGAACTCGTGAAGGCCAAGATGGAGGGCCGCGAGATCAAGGCACCGCCGCCTCCCAAGGAGACCAAGGTCACCAATCTCCTGGATGCCCTGCGGGAGAGCGCGAAGGCGTCGGGCAAAACGCCGAAGAAGTCGAAGGCGCGTTCCCGGAACAAGGCCGCTCCTGCCGAGCGCCGCAAGGCCAGCTGATGGCGCTCACCAAGTACCGCAAGAAGCGTGATTTCAACACGACGCCGGAGCCGTCCGGAAAGGTAAAACGGTCCGCCAAGGGCGACAGCTACCTGATACAGAAACACGCCGCCCGGCGGTTGCACTACGATCTTCGTCTGGAGATGGACGGCGTTCTGAAGAGCTGGGCTGTCACGAAGGGGCCGAGCCTCGTGCCCGGCGAGAAGCGACTCGCCGTTCATGTCGAGGATCATCCGCTCGAATATGGCGACTTCGAAGGAACGATCCCGAAGGGAGAGTACGGCGGCGGGACCGTCATCCTCTGGGATCGAGGTCGATGGTCTCCGATCGGAGACGCGAAGAAGGGATATCGCAAGGGGCATCTCGATTTCGAGATCCACGGGGAGAAGCTGCGCGGACGCTGGCATCTCGTGCGCATGGCGCGAAAGCCGCGCGAGAAGAAGGACAATTGGCTCCTCATCAAGGGCGACGACGAATTCGCGCGGGGTGAAGATGATCCGGACATCCTGGAAGAGCGGCCAGAGTCGGTGAAGACCGGCAGGACGGTCGAGCAGGTGGAGGGTGAGCCGCCGGGGTGGTCGTCGAAGACGGGGAAGATCGAAAGCCCGGAAACGGCGAGCTTGCCGATTCCGAAAAAGGCGAAGAAGGCCGCGTTCCCCGGCTTCATCCCGCCTGCCCTCGCCACCCTGAAGCCGTCGGCGCCTACGGGCAAGAAATGGCTGCACGAGATCAAGTTCGACGGGTACCGCCTGCAGGCACACATCCGCGACGGCGAGGTGTCCCTGTTGACCCGAAGCGGGCTCGACTGGACGGAGAAATTCGGGGCGGACGTCGTCGCCGCGCTGTCGGGCCTGCCCGTGCACGAGGCGATCGTCGACGGAGAGCTGGTCGTGGAGGGGTCGGGCGGCGCCTCGGATTTCTCGACTCTTCAGGCGGATCTCTCGGCCGGACGCGCCGACAGGTTCGTGTTCTACGCGTTCGATCTCCTCTATGTCGATGGACAGGATCTCCGCCCCGCGGCTCAGCTCGGGCGTAAGCTCGCCTTGCAGGCGGTGATGGCGGGTGCTCCGCCGGCACTCCGATACAGCGAGCATTTCGAGGAGGACGGGGACCTGGTCCTCCGCCATGCCTGTCGACTGAGCCTGGAGGGCGTCGTCTCCAAGGACCGGGACGCTCCGTATTCGTCTGGCAGAGGTCGGAGCTGGATCAAATCGAAATGTGCCGAGCGGCAGGAGTTCGTCGTCGCCGGGTATGTGCCGTCAAGCACCTCGCGCAAGGCGATCGGATCCCTAGTGCTCGGCTACTACGAGGACGGCGATCTGATCTATGCCGGCCGCGTCGGCACCGGATACTCGCATCAGGTGGCGAAGGATTTGTTCAAGCGCCTCCAGGAGATAAAGCAAAGGAAAAGCCCGTTCGCCCGGAAACTCTCCGCCGACGAGGCCCGCCAGGTAACCTTCGTCCGGCCGGAGCTGGTGGCCGAAGTCGAGTTCCGGGCGTGGACTGCCGACGGGATCGTCCGGCACGCCTCGTTCCGAGGTCTGCGGGAGGACCGGCGGCCGGAGGAAGTGTCGAGAGAATCGGCCGCGGAAGCGCCGCTCGAAAAGCCGCGCGCTGCGGTACGCCTCACCCATCCGGACCGTCTTTACTGGAAGGAGGCGGGGGTCACGAAGCAGGGCCTCGCCGACTACTACACGGAGGTCTGGTCCCGCATGGGGCCCTTCATCGTCAACCGGCCGCTCGCGCTCGTGCGCTGCCCCGATGGCGTCGGCGGCCAGTGCTTCTTTCAGAAGCACGCGTGGCGCGGGCAATCGCCCGAAATCCTCACGGCGTACGATCCGAAGGACGAGGCGGAAGAACCGATCATCGCCATAGATAGTCTTCCTGGCCTGCTCGGGCTCGTGCAAGGCGGCGTTCTCGAGATCCATCCCTGGGGCTCGCAGCTCGGCGATCTCGAGAAGCCGGATTTCATCAACATGGATCTGGATCCCGGCCCCGATGTGGCCTGGGAGGCCGTGATCGAGGCGGCCGAAGAGGTCCGGGACAGGCTGAAAGCGGCGGGGCTGGAGAGTTTCGTGAAGAACTCAGGCGGGAAGGGACTGCACGTCGTCGCGCCGCTGAAGCCACGGGCAAGCTGGGAAGAGGTGAAGGCGTTCGCGAAGTCGATCGCAGACGAGATGGCAGCCGACAGCCCGCAACGCTTCGTGGCCACGATCGCGAAGGCTAAACGCAAGGGCAAGATGCTGGTCGATTATCTTCGCAACGGGCGGGGATCGACGGCGGTGGCGCCGTATTCCACGCGTGCACGCCCGGGAGCGGCCGTTTCCATGCCCCTTGCCTGGAGCGAGCTGAGCCCGGCGGTCGGACCCGATTATTTCACCGTCGAGAACGCGGTGAGTCGGCTGGCGTCTCTCGACCGGGATCCGTGGGAAGATTTCTGGCGGGCCGCTCGCCCGCTGCCCGGCCGCGACAAGAAGAAGGCGGCCTGATCAGCTGCTCTTCTTCTTTTCCTGCGAGAGGGATTTCCGCAACGCATCCATGATGTTGACGACGTTGGACGGAGTCTCCGGCTCCTCCTGCTCCTTGCGCTTCTTCGGTTTGGCTTTTTTCTTTGTCTTGCTAGCGATGATGTCTTTCAGCCGCTCCTGGACGGGATCGCGCACCATCGACGGATCCCAGGGCTCGGTCTTGTCCTCGATTACCTTGCGGACGAGCGAAACGAGCTTCGCCTCCGGCTTCTTCTCTTTCGTCTTGCCGAAGATCTCCTCCGGGTCGCGCACCTCGTCGCCATAGCGGAGCGTCCAGAGGACGATGCCCTTGCCCCGAGGCTGCAGCATCACCGCCCGCTCGCGGCGCGCGAGGACCAGCCGCGAGATTCCCACGGTTTCCGTGGCCGCCATGGCCTCGCGGATGACGGCGAACGCCTCCTGAGCCACCTCGTCTTCGGGCATCAGGTAGTAGGGCGTCTCATACCAGATCCACTCGATGCTGTCGGACGGAACGAACTGTTGGATGTCGATCGTGCGGGTGCTTTCGAGCCCGACCGCCTCGAGCTCCTCGTCCTCGATGACGACGTGGCGGCCCTCTTCGACCTCGTAGCCCCGGACCTCGTCCTCCTCCGTCACCGGCTTTCCCGTATCCGCATCGACATAGCGGCTGCGAACGCGGTTGCCGGTCTTCGCATTGATCGTGTGAAAGCGCACCTTCTCGCGCTCTGTCGTCGCCGGCGTCAGGGATACCGGACAGGTGACCAGCGAAAGCTTCAGATAGCCTTTCCAGTAGGGGCGCGGCGCCATGGGACCTCGTTTGGCTGACACGAATAAACGAGGCGCCGTCCGGGATGTTCCCGTCGTGCAAAGATCGAGGAAGCGGCCATTTCCATTGGCGGCACTGCTGTGCGGCGTTAGCATTCGTCAGCGGAACGGGTTGGGAAGAAGCCATGGCCGAAGAACTGGTCGCCATCGTGAAGCGGGAGTGCCCGACCTGCGAGCTCGTGGCACCGGTGCTGCGCGAAATCGCGGCCGGGCGGCGGCTCACCGTCTACACCCAGGACGACCCCACCTTTCCGGAGGGGATCGCCGACCTGCGGCACGACGAGACGCTGGAGCGCTCCCACCGGCTGAAGGTCGAGACGGTGCCGACTCTCTTTCGGCTCGAGGAGGGG
This sequence comes from Alphaproteobacteria bacterium, assembly GCA_029268305.1. GTDB lineage: Bacteria > Pseudomonadota > Alphaproteobacteria > JAJUGE01 > JAJUGE01 > JAJUGE01. Next base: position 27,324 of record JAJUGE010000003.1, on the reverse strand, counting down.
CGTGAGGTCGCACGCGCGGAAGGCTGGCATCGCGGCGAGTGGGAAAGCGTGAGCGGCATCGCGGGGCTCGGCACTCAGCTGCCGGAGAGCCGACCGGGGTGCGGCGCGCTCAACGTAGAGCCGGGGATGCCGGAGCGGCTGGCGCTCCGTTTCGGGGACCTGGCGCTCAAGGCGCGCACCATCGAGGTCTCGGACTGGGAAGATCCGATCGAGGCCGCATACGATCGCGGGTGGACCGATGGCCTGCCCGTAGTGCCGCCCACCGACCTGCGCATCGCTCGGATGTTGGCGGGCACGTCGCGCAAGCCCGACGAGGTGATCGGCCTGATTCCACCGAACCTGGCCGAGTGCACGGTCGAGAAGGTCGCCATCAACGCCGTCATGGCCGGCTGCCGACCCGACTACTTCCCGGTGGTGCTGACGGTGATCGAAGCCGCGTTGATGCCGGCCTTCGCCATGCACGGTCTTCTCTGCACGCTGCACTTCGCCGGACCGGTCGTGCTGGTGAACGGACCGGTGGCGAAGCGGATCGGCATGAACTGGGCCGGCAATGCACTCGGGCAGGGGAATCGCGCCAACGCGACGATCGGGCGGGCGCTGCAGCTCCTGATCAGGAACGTGGGTGGCGGCAGGCCGCAGGAGATCGACCGCGCCATCCTCGGCAATCCCGGCAAGTACACCTTCTGCTTCGCCGAAGATGAGACCGATCCGGACTGGACGCCGCTCTCTGTCGCGCGCGGCTTCGCGCCCGGCGCCTCGACTGTGACCCTGTTCCACGGCGAGGGCGTCAGCGGCTTTTCCGACCAGAAGTCGCGCACGCCGGAGGAGCTGACGCGCTCGCTCGCCATGGGACTTTGGCGGGTGACTCACCCGAAGTCGGCGAGCGACGCCAGCGGCGGCGCCATGCTCGTACTCTCGCCCAACCACCACGACATCTACAAGGCGGAGGGCTGGTCGCGCGCCGATATCGAGGCCGCACTCTGGGAGGCACTGAAGCGGCCCGCCTCGGAGGTGGCGCGGGGTGTCGGCGGCGTTCCCGTCGGCGTCGATCCGGCGCTCGGCGATGCCCTTGTCGACAAGTTCGGGCGAGAGAATTTCCTGCTGGTGCGCGCGGGTGGCCGCGGCGGGCTCATGTCCGCCATCATCGGCGGCTGGACGGGACAGCGGAACGCAAAGGAGATCCAGGTCGTGACGAAGGAGATCACCGAATGATACGGAACGAGCCCTATCTGATGCGCGACCCGACCGCCGAGACGGCGCCGGCAATGCGCGAGCGGGTGCCGCCGCCGGCGGACCTGAAGGCGGCGACGATCGGCCTGCTCTGCATCTCCAAGGAGCGCAGCGAGGAGTTCCTCGACCGCGTCGAGATGCGCCTCGCCGAGCACGGCCTGAACGTACTGCGCTTTGCCAAGCCGACGCATACCAAGCCGGCGCCGGTGAACGTCATCCAGGATATCGTCGAGCGCTGTGACGTCGTCGTCGAAGGCCTGGCCGATTGAGGCTCGTGCACGTCGTGCAGTTTGCATGACATCACGGAGCTCGACCGGCGCGGTATTCCAGGCTGCGCGGTGGCGACGGTAGAATTCGAGCCGGCCGCGGCGGCGCAGTCGAAGGCGATAGGGTTTAGCCCGGCTCTGCATTTCGTGCCGCACCCGATCCAGAACCGCACTCCCGAAGAACTGGAGGCGCTGGCTGATGCGGCGGTGCCGAATATTCTCGCCCTGATCAGTTCCAAAGACGCCTAGCAGTGCTGCAGGCGGCCGTGCTTCGGCATCGGCCGCCTGCGGATCGAGCCGGCAGTTCGCGGAGCAGCCGGCGTCATCGAGCCCGGCGTCGATCCGGATGCTGCCTCTTGAACATGGCCCGCCCCTGACCATTTCCTGCTGGAACCCGGGTCCGGGCCCCTCTGGCGGTTGAGCCGTTTACCGTGATGTCGGACCCCCTCATTCGCCTTCGCGCCGACGGGCGCGACCGCAGATGCAGGGTCCGCAGATGCTCGACCTCTCCTGGTGGCCGTGGCTGGCCTTCAATGCCTTCGTCCTTCTTCTCCTCGCACTCGATCTCGGCGTCCTTCATCGCAAGGAGCGGGAAATTCGGGTCGCAGAAGCACTCTGGCTCAGCCTCGGCTACGTTCTTCTCGCGCTAGCATTCGGCGCCGGCCTCTTCTGGCTCCGGGGAAGCCAGGACGGCATCGACTTCTTGACCGGCTACGTGATCGAGAAGTCGCTGAGCGTCGACAACATCTTCGTCTTCGTCCTGCTCTTCACCTACTTCTCGGTTCCGGCTCGCCTCCAGCATCGCGTGCTGTTCTGGGGCATTCTGGGGGCTCTCGTCCTGCGCGGGCTGCTGATCCTGGCAGGCGTGCAGCTGATGCACAGCTTCGCTTGGATGGCGTTGGTCTTCGGCGGCTTTCTGGTCGTTACCGGGGTGAAGATGCTGATCGTCGCCGACCAGAAGCCGGACATCGACAACAACATCGTTCTGAACGCGCTCTGCCGCGGACTCCGGGTGACGGAAGACTACGAAGGCAAGGCGTTCTTCGTCCGTCGCGCCGGACTGCTCTTCGTCACGCCGCTGTTTCTGGTCCTGGTGATGGTCGAGATCACCGACCTGGTGTTCGCCGTCGACTCGATTCCGGCGATCCTCGCGATCACCACCGACCCCTTCATTGTCTACACCTCGAACGTGTTCGCCATTCTCGGATTGCGCGCACTGTATTTCGCGCTGGCGGGGATCGTGCCGCGGTTCATCTATCTCAAGTACGCGCTGTCGCTGGTGCTGGTGGTCGTCGGCGGCAAGATGATCGCCAACTACTTCTACGGGGGGAAGTTCGTCCCGACGGAACTCGCGCTCCTGATCACCTTCGTTCTGATCGGCGGGTCGATCGTGCTCTCCCTGATCCGCACGCGCGGCCGACCTTTGTCGGAGCCGGCAACCCTGCCCACGGGCTGGGTGCCGGGCAGCCCGCCTGCGCGTGATCCGCGATCGGAGCCCCGACGTTCGAGGCTCTGAACCGGCCGGCGATCAGGACGCGAGGGCCCGCGCGGCGAGACGGGTTCGAGTCCAGGCGACCAGCGGCAGGATCACCGCCGCGGCTGCGATCGCAAGGATGACGGCGCTCACGGGGCGCGTCACGAAGATCTCGGGGCTGCCAAGCGACATCTGCAGCGACTGTCTGAGCGCCCGCTCCAGCATCGGCCCCAGCACCAGCGCCAGCACCAGCGGCGCCGGCGGATAGCCGTAGAGGCGCATCACGAAGCCGATCCCGCCGAAGACGACCGCCACGCCGACGTTGAACAGGCTGTTCTCGAAGCTGTACACGCCGATGAGTGCCACGCCGATGATGATCGGAATGAGGATGCTGTAGGGCACCCGGAGGATGCTCGCGAATACCGGGGCCAGCGGCAGGTTCAGGATCAGCAGCATCACGTTGCCGATGTACATGCTGGCGACCAGGCCCCAGAACACGTCCGGATGGGTGCTCATCAGCAACGGCCCGGGTTGCATGCCGTAAAGGGTCAGAGCGCCGAGCATCACCGCCGTGGTCCCGGATCCGGGTATGCCGAGGGCCATCAGCGGGATCAGCGCGCCGGTCGAGGCGGCGTTGTTGGCGGATTCCGGGGCGGCCACGCCCTCGATCGTGCCCGTGCCAAACTTCTCTGGCCGCTTCGATACGCGCTTCTCGGTCGCATAGGCGAGAAACGATGCGATCGTCGCACCTGCGCCCGGCAGCATACCGACGAAGAAGCCGATCGCGGTGCCGCGGGCGACGCCGCCGCGGGCATCCCGCCAGTCCTGGCGCGTCGGCAGGAGACCGCTCAGCTTCGCCTTGATCGGCTCGGCTCGGACCGGACGATACAGATTGTAGAGCAACTCGCCGATCGCGAAGAGGCCGACCGCGACCGGCAGGAAGTCCAGCCCGTCGAGCAGATGGACGTTGTCGAAGGTGAAACGTGGCGCGCCCAGCATGAGGTCGATTCCGATCGTGCCGAGGATCAGTCCCACCACCGCCATCAGCAGGCCCTTCAGCATCGAGTCGCCGGTCAGGCTGGCGAGAGTCGTAAGCCCCAGCACCATCAAGGCGAAGTATTCGGGAGGCCCGAAGGTAACGGCGAAATCGGCGAGCGGTGGTGCGGCGATCATCAGCAGCACGACGCTGATCGTGCCGGCGATGAAAGAGCCGATCGCTGCCATGCCGAGAGCGGCACCCGCTCGTCCCCGAAGCGCCATCTGGTAACCGTCCAGCGTCGTCATCACCGACGCGGATTCGCCGGGCGTGTTGATCAGGACCGACGTAATGGTACCGCCGTACATGGCACCGTAATAGATGCCGGCGAGCATGATCATTGCCGTGACCGGCGGCATCCCGAAGGTGACCGGCAGCAGCACCGCGACGCCCGCCGAAGGACCGATCCCCGGCAGGGCGCCGATGATCGTGCCGAGCAGGACGCCGACGAAGGCAAAGAGGAGGTTCGTGGGCGTGAACGCGATCGAGAAGCCCAGCAGCAGATCGCCAAATTCCATGAGATCAGAATCCGAGGGGGCCGGTCGGGACAGGAACGCCCAGGAAGTGGACGAAGACGAAGTAGATGAAGACGACGGTGGCGAGACTGGCACCGGTCGCGGGCAGAATCGGCAGTCTCTGCACCACCAGCGTCAGATACAGCAGGAATGCGAGCAGCGCCGGCAGGAGCCCCACCAGGGAGGTGACCAACAGCATCGCCGCCATTCCCGCCAGTGCCGCCCCGACACGCAACAGGCCGGCAGCGTCGAGGCGGTCGTCGCTATCGGATTCCCGCTGCGGCGACTGCCGCACCGCCCGCCAAGCCAGACCGGCGATCGACAGGGAGAGAACGATGCCGATCACACTGTACCAGACCGGCGTGAAGCCCGGCCCCGGAGCGAACTCGGTGCCGTACTGAAATGAGGAGGCCTCCCACAGGACGGCGCCGAAGCCCGCTGCCAGGAGTACCCCGCCGAAGATGTCTGCGCGGGTCACGATTCGCAGCCCCGTCCTTTGGTCGAGCGCACCGCCAACTGACTCACTCCTTTTTCGCGATGCCGAGCTCGGTCAGGATCTCCTTGTAGTATTCGTGCTGTTCGGCGATGTACTGCTCGCTCTCTTCGCCGACCTTCAACAGCGGTCTCAGACCATTGTCTTCGAGATATTTCTTGAACTCGTCCGTCTGGAACAGCTTAACCATAACGTTCTGCCAGAACAGAACCTGGTCGTCGGTCAGATCCGCCGGAAGGATGACGCCGCGATGCTGCTCCAGCGTCACGTCGAAACCCTGCTCCCGTGCGGTCGGCACGTCAGGCCAGTTCTCCAGCCGCTCCGCCGAGAACATCGCGATCGCCCGCAGGCGCCCCGCCTCGACCAACTGCGCGGCTTCGCTCGGGTTGGGGCCTGCCAGATCGACATTACCGCCGAGGAGGGCAGCGTTCGCATCACCGCCACCCTGGAACACGATGTAATTGAGCTGGATACCGGCCGCCTTCTCCAGGCGGTTCTCGATGATGTTGTCTGAGGAGCCGACGCTGCTGCCGCCGATGCGAATCCCGTTCGGGTTCTCGCGCGCCGCCTCGACCAGGTCGGTGAGGGTCTGATAGGGAGACTCCGCATTCACCACGCCGACATAGTCTTCGACGCAAAGGACGGCGAGGTTTATGAAGTCCTTGTAGCTGACCGGGGAATGCCCCTGGATGGGCGTCGTTAGATAGCTGCTGGTGGCAGTGGCGATCACGTGCGGATCGCCCTTCTTCGTGCTCATATAGGCGTACGCCACCGCGCCGCTGCCGCCCGACTTGTTGACGACGTTCACCGGCACATCGACCAGGCCGTGCTTGCCCATGATCTCTGCCATGGTGCGGGCGAATATATCGCTGCCGCCGCCGGCGGACGCCTGTACGACGAACTCGACCGGCTTGTCGGGCTTCCAGCTCGATTCCGGCAGATCCGGAATCTGCGTCCCGCTCTGCGCCAGGGCGGGGACAGCGGACAGGAAGGCCAGAGCGCCTGCGACACAAGCAGCACGCGCGGGGCTAAAGGACATCGGTTTCTCTCCCTGAGACTTTTTGCGCCGAACCTCACCGCCTGGGGCCGAGCGCATCGCGCCTCAGGGACGGAGATCCGGTCGTGTGGAGCGAGCGTGCGACGCATCGTCACACGCTGTCAACGGCGTTCGCCCCGGTTATTCGCTCCCATCACTCGCAGCATTCTCGTCAGCTGATCGAGATGACCACCTTGCCGATATGCTTCTGGCTCTCGAGGTGGCGGTAGGCGGCCTTGGCTTCGTCGAACGGGAAGGTGCGGTCGATCACCGGCTTCAGGCGGTGGAACTCGACCGCGCGATTCATCGCCTCGAACATCTCGCGCGATCCGATGCGGATGCCGCGGAGCACGAGACCCTTCCGCATGGCAGGCGCCGGGTTGATCGCGTCGCCGGGGGCGAGGCCAGAGCCGATCAGATGGATCCAGCCGCCGATTCGCGCCGCCTGGATAGAGCGGGACAGTGTGCCGGGACCGCCGACCTCGATCACGTGATCCACGCCGCGGCTGCCGGTGAGCTCGCGCGCCGGCCGCTCCCAGTCCGGCGTCGTGCGGTAGTTGATCCCCTCGTCGAGACCGAGCGCGCGCACCCGCTCGAGCTTCTCGTCGCTGGACGAGGTGCCGATCACGCGGGCACCGGCCAGCTTCGCGAACTGGAGCGCGAACACCGAAACGCCGCCGGTGCCGAGGATCAGCACGGTTTGTCCGGGTCCGGCGGCGCGGCCGGTGAAGAGCGCGTTCCAGGCGGTGAGAGCGGCGCACGGCAGGGTGGCAGCCTCCTCGAACGAGAGATGGGAGGGCAGGTGCACCAGGCTCTCCTGATCGAACAGGCCGTATTCGGAGAGGACACCATGGACCGAACCGCCGAGGGCGGAGTGGTTGTGGTGCCACTCCAGATCACCGCCGATCCAGGTCTGGAGGAAGTTCGGTGAGACGCGGTCGCCCGGCTTCACGCGCGTCACGTCCGGGCCCACCTCGACCACCTCGCCCGCGCCGTCGGAGAGCGGGATCAGATTCTCGGGAACGTCGCCGAGGGCATAGCGCCCGGAGGCGACCATGAGATCGCGGTAATTGAGAGAAGCGGCGCGCATCCGCACCAGCACCTGGCCGCGCGCCGGTTTCGGCACCTCGGCTTCGACTAGCTCGAGGCTGTCGACGGTTCCGTTCTTCGGCAGGCGGTATAAGCGCATGGAAGGGCACTCCTGTAGATCGAGACGACGAAAACGCTATGTTGCCGCGAGAGCGAAGGAAAGGAGACCTTCGCGAGACATCCAGACGGCATGAAGGACTAGCGACGCCATGAACGCACCGCTCAATCCCATGGAAGTCGGGTTCGAGAAGTATGCCATCGGTCAGCCCGTGCCGCGCAAGGAGGACCCGGTCCTGGTGCGGGGGCTCGGCAACTATACCGACGACCAGAACCTGCCGGGCCAGGCATATGCGGTGATGGTGCGCAGCACGGTCGCCCATGGCCGCATCCTTTCGATCGATGCGGAGGAGGCGAGGGCAATGCCGGGGGTGCTCGGCATCTGGACCGGCGCAGACATCGAGGGGGCCGGTTTCGGCCCGATGCCGTCCGGTATGGATTTCAAGAATCGCGACGGTTCCCCCATGCCGAAGCCGACGCAGCCGCCGCTCACCACCGACAAGGTACGGTTCGTCGGCGACCCCGTTGCCGTCGTGGTCGCGGAGACCCGTGCCCAGGCGCAGGATGCAGCCGAAATGGTGGTGGTCGATATCGACCCGTTGCCGGCAGTGACTTCGGCACGCGAAGCGGTGAAAGACGGGGCACCCCTCGTGCATGAGGGCACGCCGCGAAACGTCATCTTCGACTTCCACCACGGCGACACGGAAAAGGTCGAGGAGGCGTTCGCCGGGGCGGCCCATGTGGTGTCGATGAAGATCCTGAACCCGCGGGTCGTCGTCTGCCCGATGGAGCCGCGCTCGGCGATCGGCGAGTACGATCGGGAGCGGGATCACTGGACGCTTCGGCTCGGTTGTCAGGGCGTGTTCGGCATGCGGGCGCTGCTGACCCGCCCGCTCCGGACGAAGAAGGAGAACATCACGGTTCTGACCGGCAATGTCGGCGGCAGCTTCGGCATGAAGGCGTCGGTTTATCCCGAATACATCGCCATCCTGCACGCCGCGCGGGAGCTCGGCCGGCCCGTGAAGTGGACCGATACCCGATCCGAAAGCTTTCTCTCCGACAGCCACGGGCGGGCGCACGACATGGAGCAGGAGATCGCGCTCGATGCCGAGGGCCGCATTCTCGCGCTGCGCATCAGGGGCTACGGCAACGTCGGGCCGTATCTTTCGAACGGCACCGTGCTGCAACCCACCGGGAACATCGTCAAGAACACGATCGGCGTCTATGCGACGCCCCTGCAGGAGGTGACGAGCCAGGTCGTTTTCACGAACACCTCCTGCGTCGGGCCCTACCGCGGCGCCGGCCGCCCGGAGGGCAACTACTACATCGAGCGGCTGCTGGACACGGCGGCGCGGGAGATGGGGATCGACCGTGCCGAGATCCGGCGTCGCAACCATATTCCGAGCGACGCCTTCCCCTATAAGACCCCGGCCGGCACCACCTACGACAGCGGCGACTTTACCGCGATTCTTGATGAGGCGCTGAAGGCCGCCGACTGGGACGGCTTCGAGGCGCGGCGCGAGGAGAGCCGCAAGCGCGGCAAGCTGCGTGGCCGCGGCATCGGCCAGTATCTGGAAGTTACCGGACCGCCGGCGAAGGAGATGGGCGGCATCCGTTTCGAGGACGATGGCACCGTCACGATCATCACCGGCACGCTCGACTACGGACAGGGACACGCGACGCCGTTCGCGCAGGTCCTGTGCACCCGGCTCGGCGTTCCGTTCGAGCGCGTCCGGCTGCTTCAGGGAAACTCCGACGAACTGCTGGCGGGCGGCGGCACCGGCGGGTCCAAGTCGATGATGGCGAGCGGCACGGCGATCATGGAGGCGAGCGATCTCGTGCTGGAGCAGGGGCGGAAGATCGCCGCGCACGTGCTCGAGGCGGCGGTCGCCGACATCGAGTTCGAAGCGCATCCGGAAGGCCGCTTCCGCATCGTCGGCACCGACCGCAGCATCGGCATCATGGAGCTCGCGGAGAAGCTGCGAAGCGGGATCGAGCTGCCGCCGGACGTACCGAAGACGCTATCGGTCAGCCATGTCGCCGAGGGTCCGCCGTTCTCCTATCCGAACGGCTGTCACATCGCCGAGGTCGAGGTCGATCCGGAGACTGGTGTGACCGAGGTCGTGAAGTACACGATGGTCAACGACTTCGGCACCGTCATCAATCCGATGCTGGTAGAGGGCCAGGCGCACGGCGGCGTCGTCCAGGGCATCGGCCAGGCGCTGCTGGAGAACGTCGTCTACGACGAAGACGGCCAACCGTTGACCGGCTCGTTCATGGATTATGCCCTGCCCAAGGCGGACGATGCTCCCGACATGTCGAACGTCCGCTTCCACCCGGTGCCGGCGAAGACGAACGTGCTCGGTGTCAAGGGCTGCGGCGAGGCCGGCTGCGCTGGCGCTCTGCCGTCGGTGATGAATGCGCTGGTGGACGCGCTTTCGGAATACGGTATCCGCCATATCGACATGCCGGCGACGCCGCTGCGAGTCTGGGAGGCGATCCAGGCGGCGAAGACGGGCGTATAGGCGCCTTCACTTGACGGGGTGCCGGCTCTTCGGCCGGGGTGGATGAAGAACGAGGTTCTCCGCTATCATCGTGCCCGACTACAGCGGGAGAGCGGTGATGCCCGATTCCGGCGCCTCGTTCCTGGATGCTCTGCACGGTCGGGTGGAAGACGTTCTCGACGCATGCACCCGGTGCGGCAAATGCGTCGAGGCCTGCCCGATGGTCGAACCGGCCGGCATCGATGCATCCGATCCGGCCGCGGTGGTCGAAGGGACCCTCGATCTCCTGCGCGGCGGCACCGGAACGCCGGAGGCGGAGCGCTGGGCCGAGGTCTGCACCAACAGCGGCCGCTGCATTTCCGCCTGCGACTATGGCGTAAATCCACGCTTCATGGTCAACATGGCTCGGATTGCCGCGAAGGCGAAGCAGGGCGACGAGGTCGTCCGGCGGAACGCGCACCGCTACTACAGCGACATGAGCCGCGGCACGCGGGTGATCTCGCGCCTGCAGCTCGCCCCGGAGGTGCTGACGCGGCTGAACCCGCCACTTCGGCCGGCCGGAGATTACGACAGCCCACCCGACATCGTCTTCTACACCGGCTGCAACGTCATCAAGACGCCGCATATCGCGCTCCTCGTGCTCGAGGTGCTGGACCGTCTCGGCGTCACCTACGAGGTGATGGGCGGCGTCCCCACTTGCTGCGGCATCCAGCAGTTCAAGCAGGGCGACGCGAAGACTGCCGGCCGCGTTGGCTGGAACACCATCGAGCGGCTGAGCAGGCCGGGAGCGGCGCGCGTGCTCTCCTGGTGCCCAAGCTGCCAGGTTCAGGTGGGAGAGGTGGCGCTACCAGCCTGGGAGCGGGCGCGTGGCGACATGCCGTTCGAGCTCAGCCCGATCACCGAGTACCTCGCCGGCCGGATCGAGGATCTGCGGCCCTTCCTCGTGCACCCGGTTCGCAAGCGCGTGGCGTTGCAGGAGCGGGCGGCGTTGCCGGGGGTGATGGCGGCGGTGAAGACGCTGCTGCGCGCCATTCCTGAGCTCGAGGTGGTGGAGCTGGACGTGCCGGTGGTCAGCACCCAGGCGAATCACCTCTCGGTCTTGCCGAAGTTCAAGGCGGAGCTTCGCCGCCGCGAGTTCGAAGCCGCGGCTGAGGCCGGCGTGACCACCTTCGCCTCGATCTTCCACGCCTGCCACCGCGAGCTGGTGAAGTTCCAGCCGCAGGTCTCGTTCGAGCTGCTGAACTTCATGGAGCTGATCGGCGAAAGCATGGGCATCCACATTCCCGATCTCTACAAGCGCCTGAGCCTGATGGGCGACATCGACGCCGTTGTGGCCGACTCCGCGGACTTGATTGCCGCGTACGGGCTGGACCTGGAGACGGTGCGCGACGCGCTCGCGAAGGACATGTTCGGCGGCAAGTGATCTGCCATGAATGCTGATCTCGCCGGCATCCTCGGTGACGCCGGCGAGAGAGCGCGTCGCCCTTGCCGACTTTGCTTCCGGACGGCCACAATCCGCGCCTGTCAAGAACATGACATGAGGAAACGGCGTGATGGACGAAAGCAGGATCCCGATACTCGTCGGTGCGGGGCAGATCACGCAGCGCGAGCCGGATCCGGCGAAGGCGCTCTCGCCGATGGATCTGACCGCGGCGGCGGCGAAGTCGGCGGCGGAGGATGCGGGGCCCGGGGGGCGGCTGCTCGCAATGCTCGATACGATCGTCGTCCTGCGCTCCTTCTCCGACACGAGCTGGCGGTTTGCTTCGCCATTCGGAGGTCCGAGCAATCCGCCGAAGTCGTTGGCGACGCGCCTCGGGGCGGATGCGGCGCGGCGCCTGATCTACACCTGGCCGGGCGGCAACATGCCGCAATGGTGCGTCAACCGGCTGTTCGAGATGGTCACGCGCGGCGAGGTCGGCGCGGCGCTCATCGCCGGCGGCGAATCGCTGGCGACGCAGAAGGCGGCGGAACGGGGTGGTCTGAAGCTCGACTGGAATGAGGACGCGGGCGGCAAGCCGGAGCTCTGGGGCGTCGAGACGCGCGGTTGGAACGACATCGAGGACCGGCACCGTATGGCCGGCGCGATCTTCGCTTACCCGCTGTTCGAGAACGGCATCCGCGGTGCGCGCGGCCGAACCATCGAGGAGCACCAAGCGGCAATGGGGCGGCTGTTCGCCCGCTTCGCCGCCGTCGCGGCGCAGAACCCGAAGGCAGATCGCCGCCATGGCTTTTCGGCCGAGGAGATCGCGACCGTCAGCGAGAAGAACCCGTATATCGGGTTCCCCTACACAAAGCTGATGAACGCCAACGCCTTCATCGACCAGGCGGCGGCGATCATCTTGACCTCGGTCGCGAAGGCACGCGAGCTCGCGATACCGGAGCATCGCTGGGTCTACCTGCATGGCTGCGCCGACGCCTACGACCACTGGTTCATCAGCGACCGCAAGAACTACCACTCGTCTCCGGCTATGCGCACGGTGGCGCGCGAGGCGTTAGAGATGGCGGAAACGTCGCTGGCGGAGATCGACGCGCTCGACCTCTACAGTTGCTTCCCCTCGGCGGTGGAAATTGCGTGCGCCGAGATGGGTATCGCGGAGGATGACCCGCGCGGCCTGACGATCACCGGGGGGCTTCCCTATTTCGGCGGTCCCGGGAACAACTACGTAACCCACTCGATCGCCGAGATGATAGACCGGGTCCGCGCCAAGCCGGGCTCGAAGGGCATGGTCACGGCGAACGGCAATTACGTGACGAAGCAGTCGGCCGGCATCTACTCGACCGAGCCGACGAAGCGGCCGTTCGCGCCCAAGGATCCGGCCGTCTACCAGGCCGAGATCGATGCCGACAAGGGACCGTCGACCACCGAGGCTCCGGAGGGGGTGGCAACGATCGAGACCTACACCGTGATGCACGACCGCAAGGGCCCAGCCTATGCCATATTGTTCGGGCGGCTCGGCGACGGTCGCCGTTTCATCGCCAACACGCCCGAGGATCCGGCACTGCTGGAGGACATGACGCGGCGGGACTATCTAGGCGCGGGCGGCCGGGTGACGACGACCGACGGCCTCGCCGTCTTCACGCCCGACTGACCTAGCGGTCGCGGTCCAAGTAAAAGGCCTTCGCCGCCGGATGGAGCGGCGCATAGAGGCCGGCGGAATGCATGCGCTCCGGATCGAGGCCCGCGAGTGCGGCATGTCCGCGCCGCAGTTCGTCCAGGTTGTCGTAAATCGCGCCCAGGACGGCGCGCACACGCGCATCGGACACGTCCGCTCGCGTCAGCAGAGTGGCAGGAACCCCGAAGGTCGGCACGTCTTCCGGGACCGCGGGATAGGTGCCTGCGGGAATGACGACCGGAATGAAGTAGGGGAACGCGACCGTCAGCGTCCGGATCTCCTCCTCGCCGAATGGCACGAAGGTGATCGGGCAATCGTCGATCGCCTCGCGGACCGCGCGATTGGGATGGCCGACGACGTAAACCGATGCATCGACGCGCCCACCGCACAGCATCTGTTCGATCGCGCTCGGCGGGAACTCGGCCACGGTCGAAAAGTCGCTCGTCGTCCACTCCTTCCAGTCGAGCAGAAAGTCGAACGTACGCCTGGTGCCGGATCCAGGCTCGTCGGCGTTGACCCGCTTGTCCCTGAGATCGGTGAAGCGGCGGATCTCGGTCCGCTCCGGCGCGATGATCGTGAAAGCCTCGGCATGGAACGAGGCGACGGAGGAGAGCCCCTCGAACTTGCCGGCCTCCTTGAACGGCGGAAGTCCGGTCGCCGCTGCGAACTGAAGATCGGCCTGGACCAGCGCGAAATCGACCTCTTCGGATCTAAGCCGCTCGATGTTCGCCGCGGAGCCGGCGCTGGATTCGGCGCTGCAATTTGCGACCGTGCGATCCAGGTGAGCGCAAATCGCCTGACCGATGACGTGATAGACGCCCTGCTCGTCGCCGGTGGCGATGCGCACGTCGGGATCGGCATGGGCGGCTCCACCGGCGGTGATCAGGCACGCGACGGCCGCGGCGGACAATCTTCTTCGCATCGAAGCTCTCTCGAAGTGGGCAACGCTTCAACATTGATCGCCTGATCGGGCGGGTTCAACCTCGGGATGCTCGGCGGTGCGGCCTGGTGAGGTCGGCCGCCGTTTGCGTCGCTACTCCAGAGCTCTCCGACGCCGAAGCTCGGCTTCGACGAGCCGGTCGACGAGGTCGGGCATTGTGACCTTCGCTCGCCAATGCAGCTCCCGTACGGCCTTCGCGGGGTTCCCGACGCTGTGGCTGATATCCGACGGGCGGAGCAGTACCGGGTCGACCTCCACATGATTGCGCCAGTCGAGCCCGAAGCAGGCGAACGCACGCTCCACGAAATTCTCGAGGCTTCGCGAGGTGCCGGTCGCGATCACGAAATCCTCCGGGGTCTCATGCGAGATAATGCGGTGCATGGCCTCCACATATTCCGGCGCCCAGCCCCAGTCGCGCGAAATGTCGAGCCTGCCCAGCGCGAGGCGATCCGTCTTGCCCTCGGCGATGTCGGCGGCGCCGCGAATGATCTTCTGCGTGACGAATCGGGCGGGGCGGAGAGGGGACTCGTGATTGAAGAGAATGCCGGCGCACGCGAACAGTCCATAGGACTCGCGATAGTTGGCGACGGCCCAGTGTGCCGCGGCCTTGCCGACGCCGTAGGGGCTTCGCGGCCGAAAGGCGGTGGATTCGTCGGCCGGGGCATCGGCGATGTTCCCGAACGATTCGGAGGACGAAGCCTGATAGAATCGGCCTCGACCGCCGAGCATCCGCATGGATTCGAGGATGTTCAGGGTCCCGTCGACGATGCTGTGCACCGTCTCGACCGGCTGATCGAACGACAGCCTCACCGAAGACTGCCCGGCCAGGTTATAAATTTCGTCCGGCCGGACGGCGTCGATGACGGCGAACACGTTGCGGAAGTCGACTGGAGTCGCCGAACTCAGGGTGACCCGGTCCGCAATGCCGAGTGCCTCCAGATTGTGAAACGAGCGGATCTCCCGGTCCCGAGAAGTGCCGAACACCTCATAGCCCCGCTCCAGCAGCAGCCTGGCCAGATAGGCGCCGTCTTGCCCGGAGATGCCGAAGATCAGTGCCTTGCGGGCTCCCGCTTTCATGGCGAGGGTCGATCTGTCGACGATTGCGGCAGGCGCAATTCGTACTGGATCAATAACGTCCTCTGCAGCGGCGAGAAGTTGTCGTCGGAGACAATGTATACGTGCAGTCGCCCATCGGGCGCTTGCCGGAGGGCGAGGCCCTCGAAGTTGTCGGTTCCGATCGGTGGCTCGATATCTCCGAGCACGGTCCCCTCCACGATGTCGGAGCCGAGGAGGTCTTCCGATTTCACGTGGATCAGGCGGCTGCGCACGCCGGCCGCCAGCGAATAGCCTCGATCGAGGACGACGACGTCGCCGTTCGGCAGGGATGCGGCATCCGACGGAGAGAAGAACGGGTCGGTCCGGTACCGCTTCTCCGTCCAATCTTCGCCTTGCCGCAGATACAGCCGGTGCTGGCCATCCGCCGTCTCCATGGCTTCGGCGAACGCAACCAGGATCCCGTCAGGCCGGAGCGCCAGGGCTTCGATACCCTTGTTCGGCGGGAGCAATCGCAGGCTCGCAGGAACGTCCAGGACGCGAGGAGCGCCGTCGGGCCCGTGCTCTCCGCCCGGATATCGGACGATCCGGTGGCGTCGCTCGAACGTCACCAGCCAGGAGCCGTCCGGCTGCCGGAGCAGGGCCTCGGCGTCGGCATCCTTTTTGCCCGCCCCTTCGAGTCCCGGCAGCGGCGCCAGCCGCTCCACAGTCCAGCTCTTCATCCCCCCATTGGAAGTATGGGCGAGAGCTCCGGTGATGAGCCGGCCGTCGTCGCTGACCGCGACCAAACGCTTGCCGTCTTCGCTCACATGGAGCCCGGAAAGGCCGCTGAGCCCGTCCGCCCCGGACAGATCGAAGCCGGCCAGATATGTCAGCGCGCCGTTCCCCGATGCGCCTGCAGAGGGCCCACCGACCGCCCCCGCGCAGGCGGCGATGAGTAGCGATGCGAAGAGGACGACCGAGGGCAATCCGAGGCGGATGCGACCAGTCCGCCCGAGGCTGCCGCGTCTATGCACCACCGGACCGACCACCTCACTGGCTGCAGGCCGGCTCATCGATCCACCTCCAGGCCAGCTATGCGAGCGCGACGTAGGACGAAAGCGGTGTAGCAAAGCTGAAGGATGACGAAGGGGATGAACACGAGCGGACTCTCTCTGTCGCCGAGGTGGATCAGGACGAGCGCGCCGAGGCCCTGCGCGATAGCCACCGCGTAGTGGAACAAGGTCACCCTGACAGGTGGCGAACCCGAGCGGATCAACAGCTGATAGAGATGAGAGTGATGACCGCGGGTCACCTGCGCCCCGCGAAGCAGGCGCCTGACAAAAGTATAGAAAGTGTCCCAGATCACGTTGAAGAAGAGCAGGGGCATGATCATCAGCGACAGCGGCGCGGCATCGTGCCTCGCTCCGATGATCGCCAGCACGGCGAACGTGAATCCCAGGAACTGGCTTCCGGTATCGCCCATGAAGATCCGGGCTCGGGGAAAGTTGTGGAGGAGGAAACCCGACAACGCCGCCGTGACGATGTAGGCGATCGACCAGGAGAAGTGACTTCCTTGGAGGAACGCCGTCAAGCCCCAGAAGATGCCGGCTATGACCGCTTGTCCGGCAGCAAGGCCGTCGACGCCGTCCATGAAATTGAATGCGTTCGTTAGTGCGACGATCCAGAGCGTGGCGAACAGATAGCCCGCTGCGCCGATCTCCACCATTCCGACGAACGGCACAGGGAGGCTGTGGATGGCGAGGCCGAACGGCACTACGGCGGCGGCCGAGAAGATCTGGGCGGATAGCTTGCCGGGAAAGTCCAAGGTGACCAGATCGTCGATCAGCGACACGACCCCCATCATCATCGCCGACGCCAAAAACGCCAGAAATTGTGGTTCGGCGATCCGGCTGCCCTGGTCGGTGGCGCTCTGGAGCAGGACGCCCAGGAGGAAGGTCAGGAGGATCGCCAAGCCGCCGGATCTGGGAATCGGCCGATCATGCAGCGAGCGTTCCTTCGGGAGATCCAGCATCCAGCGCAAACGGGCGAGCTGACGGCAGGCGAGGGCCGAGATTGCGAAGAGGGCGGCTCCGAGTGCGGCGTGGACCAGCGCCGCATCGAGGGTCGAGCCGGCTAGGACAACATTCAATCGAACAAGCGAACCGGGCGGTTGAGAAAGTGGCCCTGTTTAGCATGCCGGTCACGCTCCAGACAGCTCGCCGGACGCTCGGGCGCGAAGACCACCTCGGAAAAGGCACTTTGACGCCTCGGGGGCTTGTGACATATTTCGCCCGCTCACGAGGCGGCGAGGGGCCCGCTTCGCAGGGGGTTTTCTGAGGCCGACCGGCGATCGGGGGGACACCTTGACGATTGATAGGGACGGGATTTCGCTTTGATTGTGCGTTCATGCCGCGTCGTGCTTCCATTCGCGGCCGCCTTGTTGCTGGCGGGGTGCGGCGGCGGGGGGATCGGATTTTCGGACCTCGTTCCGTCGATCGGCCAACCTCCGGCGAATGCCGATGACGGCATCGTCGCCGTCTGGCGCCGCGACGTCACGCTCACCCTGACCGGCGAGCTCGTGGGCGTGACCGGAGGACCGGAATCCATCGAGTGCGCATCGATGCGCACGGACGACGGCCGCATGTTTGCCATCATAGGCAATCTGGGAGAGGTCCGTCTCGGGCAGACGGTCGAGGTCACCGGTCCGATTGCACTGTGGTCCACCTGTCAGACATATCAGGTGATCCGGGCCGATCGGGTGCGGATCGCGCCCACACCCTCCTCCTGACTACTCAGCCCCAGGGGCCGGCGCGGCGATCCAGCAGCACTACCTGGCGCCGCTTGAAGACAAAGATCAGAACGGCGCCGGCTATGAACCCGCCGATATGTGCCCAGTAGGCGACTCCGCCCGCTCCCGCCGGTCTCGCGGCAGATTCCAGAAACTGCATCAAGAACCAGATGCCGAGCACGACGACCGCGGGAACACGAATTACCGGGAACAGAAAGCCCAAAGGCACCAGAACCAGAATGCGAGCGGTCGGGTGCAGGATCAGATAGGCGCCGAGCACGCCGCCGATCGCACCACTGGCACCGATCATCGGGATCGTCGAGGTCGGGTCCTGCCACGCCTGGGCGAGGGCTGCCGCGATGCCGCACAACAGGTAGAAGACGACGAAGCGCACATGCCCCATGGCATCTTCGACGTTGTTACCGAAGATCCACAGATAGAGCATGTTGCCAATCAGGTGCAGCCAGCCCCCGTGCAGGAACATCGACGTGATCACCGAGAGCTCCGGCGGGACGAGCGCCAAATCGGTAGCGAGCACTGCCTCGCCGAACAGCACCGCCGGGATTGAGCCGAGAGCGAAGACGACGCGCTCCTGCTCCATCGCCGGCAGGCTGACCTGCCACAGGAAGACGAACACGTTGATGACGATCAGGACGATCGTGATCAGAGGCGTGATCGTCGTGGGATTGTCGTCGTGAAGTGGAATCAAGGCTCGTTCTTCAGGCCGCGTAACCTGGCGGCGCGATGAACCCGCCGAACTCCTGCTCCAGCAACCGCGCGAAGTGGATGCACGTCCGGTCACCGAGGTGCGGCCCTATGATCTGCACGCCCACCGGCAGCCCCGAGCGGGTTAGGCCCGCCGGGGCGACGGTCGAGGGAAGATAGGCGACGCCGCTGTAGCCGGCCCAGAAGAGTTGATCGGTCGTCGGCTCGGCCTTTCCGTTCACGGGGATCGTCCGCTCCCAACGCTCGCCCTCGAAATCGTGGGGGAACGCCGCCGATGCCGCAGCCGGGCACAGAAGGACGTCGTAGTCCTGGAAGAACTCCGCCCACCGGATCCGGAAATGACCGCGTTCCTCGTTGAGGGCGAGCCAGTCTTTGTGATGCATTGTGTTGGCCCGAACCATGCGCGCGAAATAGCTCTCATCGTCCGCCGCAACCGATCTCGCTTGCGCCAGGTTCCACTCGAACGCTTCCGCTGACTGCCGGCCGGAGGTCGCGGCGCGCAGCAGCTGGATATAGACGGCATGGAGCCGCCGGGTATCGATTTCCGGCCGCGCCGACTCGCTTACATGCGCCCCCTTGCGTGCGATCGCCCCGGCAAGCGTTTGCAGGCGCTCGCTCAGCTCGTCGTCGACCGCGCAATTCGGGTCCGTCAGCATGACCGCGACGCGGAAGTCGGCGAGCCGGGTCTTGCGCGAAGGCGGGAGATCGAGACGCCAGGCCGCGCCGTCTAGTTCGTCCGGCCCGGCCATGGCATCGAGTGCCACCTCGAGATCGTCGGCGCTGCGCGCGAGCGGGCCGATGACAGAGATATCCGCCGCCGTGACTCGGCCAGGCAGGGATTGTCCGCGCGGCGGGCATATCCCATAGGTAGGCTTATGGCCGAAGACGCCGCAGTAATGGGCCGGGTTGCGAATCGAGGCGCCGATATCGCTTCCGGCCTCGATGCCGGTGATGCCGGCGGCGAGGGCTGCGGCCGACCCGCCCGACGATCCCCCGGGGGTGCGCGTCAGGTCCCAGGGATTGTTGGTCGCTCCGTAGATGTCGTTGTAGCTCTGCCAATCCGCGAGCAGGAGCGGCACGTTCGTCTTCCCGAAGAGGACCACGCCGGCGTCTAGGAGGCGATCGACCGCAAGGGCGTTCCGCGACGGGAAGTTATCCTTGAGCGACGGCATGCCCCAGGTGGTGGGCATTCCCACCACGTCGTACGATTCCTTGATCGTCATCGGCACGCCGTGCAGAGGCCCCCAAATCTCGTTGCGCGCCAGCGCTTCATCTGCCGCTTTCGCCCGTTCCCGCGCCTTCTCCAGGTCGGTCACGATGATCGCGTTGAGGGAAGGGTTGTGGCGCTCCATTCGCGCGACATAGAGCTCGAGGAGTTCGGCGCAGCCGATCCGCCGCTCGCGTATGGCGGTTGCAAGCTCGACCGCGGACTTGAAGGGGAGATCGCTCATCGTTCGCTCTGCAGGAAATGCGGGCCGCGGCATCTTGCACCTTGTCCCGTCATGAGGCCACCCGTCTCTGCCAGCATATGCCGGTGAAGGCATTGCCCCGCGGCAGGGCACTCTCCTAGCATTCCACATCGGAAACCAACGGCGGCCGGAGGCGGACCATGTCGGATGCAAGTCGCGAGCGGGAGATCCTCGGTTGGCTGGACGGGCAACGCCAGGCGATGACGGACCTGCTCCGGGACCTCGTGAACATCGACTCCGGCAGCTACAACAAGGCGGGCGTCGATGCCGTAGGTCGGGTGATCGAGACGCACCTCGCAGCGAGCGACATCGCGAGCGAGCGGGTGCCGCACGAGCGCTTCGGCGATTGCATCCGCGCCGTCGTGCCTGCCGCACCGGGCGGTGCCAATCGGCACGTCCTCCTGATGGGACACCGCGATACGGTCTTTCCAGATGGGACCGTCGCGGAGCGGCCGTTCCGGATCGAGGGGGATGTCGCGTACGGGCCGGGCGTCTCGGACATGAAGTCGGGCCTCGTTCTCAACACCTTCGTGCTCGAGGCCTTTAAGCGCTTCGGCGGCGCCCCGTTTCCGCTGGTCGGCCTCTATACGTCGGACGAGGAGATCGCTTCGCCGTCGTCGCGGCCGGTGATCGAGCGGGAGGCGCGCAACGCCCGCGCTGTCTTCAACGCCGAGCCGGGGCGTCAGTCCGGGAATGTCGTGAAGCAGCGCAAGGGGGCGACCTTCTTCACGTTCGAGATCACCGGCAAGCCCGCACACTCCGGAGCGCGGCCGCAGGACGGGATCAGCGCGATCGAGGAGCTGGCCCGTAAGATTGTGGAGCTACACGCCCTCAACGACTACGAGAAGGGGATCAGCGTCAATGTCGGTCTGATCAAGGGTGGCAGCTCGGTCAACACCGTGGCTCCCCATGCCTCGGCCGAGGTCGACGTGCGCTTCGTCACCAACCAGCAGCGCGACGAGGTATGGAAGAGGATCGAAGATATCCTCGGGCGTAGTCATCTCGCCGGTGCCGTGACCAGGATCGTCGAGCAGCGCGGCTTCCTGCCGCTCAACCCCGATGCGGAGAGCCAGCGCGTATTCGAGAGCTATGCCGCCGCCGCGGCCGAGATCGGCTATCGCGTCGAGGGAGAGTTCACCGGCGGCTCGGCCGACTCCGGGTTCACCGCCAACGTGGGCGCGCCTACCCTCTGCGCGACCGGACCCACCGGCGGCGGCGCCCACAGCCCGGAGGAGTACTGCAATCTCGACACGATGGTGCCACGAGCCAAGGCGCTCGCGCTCACGATCCTGCGCATGGACTGAGATTCACGCAGACATCCCCGCCAGCCGCGCCAGAATGGCGGCATGGGAGAGGATGCCGTTTCGATAACAGCGAACCTCGAACTTCTCGTTCGGCGAGTGGACGCGATCGTCCTCCAGACCGAAGCCGACCAGGATCGAGTCGAAGCCGAGGATCGACTGGATCATTCCGACGACAGGGATCGATCCGCCGCAGCCGATCAGCACCGGCTTCTTTTCGTAGACATCGCCGAGGCCGTCGATCGCGGCCCTTAGGTAAGGCGAGTCAGTCGGCACGCGGATCGCCGGCGACATGCCGAAGGTCTCGATCTCCCAGCGGCCGTCGGGCGGCGTCCGCGCGTCGAGGAAGCTGCGAAGGCCCGCGAGGATCTTGTTCGGGTCCTGGTTCGGCACGAGCCGGCAGCTCAGCTTCGCCATCGCGTGTGATGCGATCACCGTCTTGGCGCCCGCACCGGTATAGCCGCCGACGATCCCGTTTAGGTCGCAGGTCGGGCGCGACCAGAGCCGCTCCAGCGGCGACCGGCCGGATTCACCGGTAGGGGTGGAGAGGCCGATCTCCTGCAGGAACGCCTGCTCGTCGAAACCGAGCGAGCGCCATTGTGCCAGCTCCTCGGCACCGGGTTCGGCGACGTCGTCGTAGAAGCCGGGTATCTGCACCCGGCCCTCGTCGTCGTGAAGTTGCCCGAGGATGCGGGTCAGCGCGTTGATGGGATTGAGGACCGCCCCGCCATACATGCCAGAGTGCAGATCACGGCTGGGGCCGTGCAGTGTCAACTCGGCGTACATAAGGCCGCGCAGCATGTAGGTGATGGCGGGCGTTTCGATGTCCCAGCTCGAGGTGTCGCTCACCATGCAGACCGCCGCTTGCAACTCCTCGCGATTGGCTTCGAGGAATGGCGGGAGGCTCGGGCTGCCGCATTCCTCCTCGCCCTCGACCAGGACGGTAATCGGCACCGGCATCGTTCCGTGGGCGGCATGCCAGGCGCGGAACGCCTCGAGCCACGTCATGACCTGACCCTTGTCGTCGACGGCACCGCGCGCGACGATCCGCTTGCCGTGCTTCGCCTCGACGATCGCCGGCTCGAAGGGCGGGCTCTCCCAGAGGTCGAGCGGATCGGGCGGCTGCACGTCGTAATGACCGTAATAGAGGATGCGCGGCGCGTTCGTCCCCGGCGGTCCGGGATGGTGGGCGACCACCATAGGGTGGCCGGTGGTGTCGCGCAGGCCGGCTTCGAACCCGAGCGCCCGCAGCTGGTCCACCACCCACTGGCCGGCGGCTCGGGTCTTCACCGCATAGGCCGGATCGGTGCTGACGCTCTCGATCCGCAGGAAATCGCAGAGGCGTTGCACGGAGCCGTCGAAATCCGCCTCGGCGCGAGCGAGAACGGGGGCGAGGTCGAAAGACGTGTTGCTCATCGGGTGCTCCGCTTCCGTCGGAATTTGCACAAGGTCGATCCGTCATCGCGAGGCGCAAAGCGCCGTGGCGATCCAGGGGAGCGGCCGAGCCAGCCGCTTCTGGATCGCCGCGCGCCCTCCGGTCGCTCGCGATGACGACGTTCCGTGTCGACAAGGAGCAGGCTCGGCAAGTCTGTCACTGCCCCACCGCTTCCTTGAAGAACCGGGCCGCCTCGATCTGGTCGTCGATCGAGCCATAGCCTTGCGCCATTGTCCGGAAGGTGATGTGGGTCGCGCCCAGATTGCGCCAGCGGTGTGCCAGATCGACCCACTCGTTGCTGCGATTCGGCTTCGCCAGGACGGTGGCGTCGATTCCGATCTCGGCGGGATCGCGCCCGGCCGCTTCGGCGGTGCGCCGCATCAGCTCCAGTTGGCGGCGCGCCTCGTCGCCCGGCGGCATACGCGGGTTCAGCAGCCAGCCGTCGCCGATTCGCGCCAGCCGCTCGATCGCCGGATTGACGAACGCGCCGAACCATACCGGGATCGGACGCTGCACCGGCAACGGGTTGATCCCCGCTTCCGTGATCCTGTGCCACCTGCCCTCGAAGTTGACGATCTCCTCGGTCCAGAGCCGACGCATCACCTCGACCTGCTCCTCGGAGCGTTTGCCGCGGTCGTGGAAGTTCTGCCCGAGGGCGTCGAACTCCATCTTGCTCCAGCCGAGGCCGACCCCGAGCCGGAGGCGGCCGTTCGACAGCACGTCGATCTCCGCCGCCTGCTTGGCGACCAGGGCGGTCGGACGCTGCGGCAGGATCAGGATCGCGGTCACGAGGTCGATGCGCTTCGTCAGCGCGGCCAGATAGCCGAACAGGACCATCGGTTCGTGGTACATCTTGTCGCGCGTGTAGGCCGCGGTCCATTCCGGGCCGGTGACCGTGCGCTCCTGCAGCACGTGGTCGATGCAGGTGAGATAGTCGTAGCCCATCTCCTCGACCGCCTGGGCGAAGTCGCGGATCGCGACAGGGTCGGAGCCGATCTCGGTTTGCGGGAACGAAACGCCGAGGGCCATGGCCGAGCCTCCTTGATCGGTGCGGGGACGATTCTAGGATGTCGATTGCCGGGGCCACAAGCGGCGTCACCTTCGCCTCCCGGATCATCGTACCTTCTCGTAGCCGGGATTTCCGCATGCAGACAGTCGTCGTCACCTTCAAGGCCGGTGAGCACGCCCGCACGATCATCGACGAAGTCCTCGGGAGAGAGGCCAGGGTAGTCTACCTGACCGACGTCGGCGCGGACGATCGGCGCTCGGCTCTCGGCACGGCCGAGGCCCTGCTGGCACGCAACACCGGGATCGAGCTGGACGACGCGGAGCATGCGCTCATCGAGCGAGCGAAGCTGATCCAGTTCCTCTCGGCCGGCGTCGACTACATTCCGCTCGACAGGATCCCGCCGGGTGTGCCGATCGCGAGCAACGCCGGCGCCTATGCCGAGCCGATGGCAGAGCACGGCCTCGCCATGACGCTGGCGGCGGCGAAGGGCCTGCTCCGGGAGCACCGCAACCTGGAGAAGGGCCAGTTCAACCAGTTCCAGCCGAAGAAGACGCTCCGCGGGGCGGCGGTCGGCATTCTCGGCTTCGGCGGCATCGGCAAGGCGGCCGCCCGGCTGTTCCGCTGCCTCGGCGCCGAGGTGCACGCGATCAACCGCGGCGGGCGGACCGACGAGCCGGTCGACTTCTGCGGCACGCCCGCAGACATTCCGGCGCTGCTGCCGCGCCTCGACGTGCTGTTGATCACGCTGCCGTTGACGCAGTCGACGCGCGGCCTCATCGGTGCGACGGAGCTCGCCGCGATGAAGCCGGACGCGATCCTCGTCAATCTCGCCCGCGGCGAGATCATCGACGAGACGGCGCTGTTCGAGCACCTGAAGGCGAACCCGTCCTTCACCGCCTGCATTGACGCCTGGTGGGTCGAGCCGGTGCGCCACGGCGAGTTCCGGATGGACCGGCCTTTCCTCTCGCTCCCGAACGTGATCGGCTCGCCGCACAATTCGGCCGCCGTGCCGGGCACGGGCGACAAGGCGATGCGGCTCGCTGCCGAGAACGTGCGCCGCGCGCTCCGGGGCGAGGAGGCGTGGCACGTGCTCGGACCGGACGACATGCCGCCGCGTTGAGATCGGTCAGCGGGGGCGGTGCGGGAGCGGCGGCAGGCTGATCGATGAGCCCTTCTGCGAGCTCCAGTTGGTGATGTCGAAATTCACGAAGAGCGGCGGCTGCACGTAGTCCACCGAATAGCTGTCACCGTCGAAGTGCCAGACGGTGTAGCCGACGCGGGCGATGCCGCCGGCATCGGCGAACCGGCCGGGTGTGATGAACGCGGTCGTCGGCGCCCAGACGAAGTCAGTGCCGTCGAAGTCGAAGCGCCGCCAGGTGTGAAGGTGGCCCGAGGCGATGAAGCGAACGCCGTGCTCGCGGGCGAGTGCCAGCACCGGCCGCCGAGGGCCGGGGTGCACGCAGCTTCCGTTCGGCTCCGCCTCGTCCGGCGTCATCTGGAAGAGCGGCTTGTGCAGGATGAGGCCGAGCGGACGGCCCTCGGCCCCGGCGAGCGCCTCGGCCAGCATCTCCCACTGCGCCCGCTCCTCGGCCATGCCGCTGCCGAGGAGCTCCGAGTTCAGCAGCACGAGCCGCCAGCCGGCGACGTCGAGCACGTGCCGGTCGGCGCCGAATACCTCGTGCCAGACGGCGAGGCGGGCGGCGGTGACCGGCTGCTTCAGGCGTGGGTTGTTGCCCGGTTCGCCGATGTCGTGGTTGCCGGGAATCGCGACCCAGGGCACCCGGAGCCGTGCGATCTGCTCACGGGCGTAGCGGAGGTCGTCCGGCACGTCCGGGCCGTTGAAGCTGACGTCCCCTCCATGAATGATGAGGTCCGGTTTCAGGATCTCCATCTCGGTCAGGAAAGCCTCCCAGTTGTCCTGGAAGTAGGCATGATTCCGGCCGAGATGGCTGTCGCTGACGAGGACGACCGTGGCGGACGACATCCCGGGCGCCTCAGGCCGAGGCCGCGCTGCGGCCGGCGATGCGTCCGAAAACGAGGCCCGACACGAGGCCGGTGCCGCCCGGATAGTTGCCGTGGAAGATGTTGCCGACCATCTCGCCGCAGCAATAGAGGCCGGGGATCGGCTGCCAGTCGGTGCCGATCACCTGGCCGTCCGCGTTGATCTTCAGTCCGCCGAAGGTGAAGGTGATGCCGCCCGTCGACGGGTAGGCGACGAAGGGCGGCGTATCGAGCTTCTGCGCCCAGTTCGATTTCGGCGGGTCGATTCCCTCGGTGTGCAGATTGTCGAGGATGCCGGGGTTGAACTCCCCGCCACGGCCGGCGGCAGCGTTGTAGGCGTTCAAGGTCTCCATCGCCGTCGCGAACGGCATTCTGAGCTGGCGCACGAGGTCTTCCAGCGTATCGGCCTTGTACGGCTCGCTGGTCGAGTAGCGGGCTTCCAGCAGGTGCAGCACCTTGCCGTCGAAGATCTGGTACACGAAGCCGTCCGGCTGCTGGAGGATCAGGCCTCCGTACTTCGCGTAGGTGTAGAACTGGAAGTCGGGCGCTTCGTCGATCCAGCGCTTGCCCTCGGTCGTGAGCATCACGCCGTAGGGGTAGGAGAGGCGGTTGGTCTTGTCGGTGAGCTCGCGCACACCATAGGGCGGCGCTTCGGCGTTGATCGGCGTCGCATGACAGCCGCTCCATTGCCCCCACTGCAGCGCGCCGACGTCGATCGCCATGCGCAATCCATCGCCTTGGTTGTAGCGCGAGCCGCGCACCTTCGAATGGTCCCAGGGCTTGCCCAGATACTGCGCGCGCCACGCCATGTTGGCTTCGAATCCGCCACAGCCGAGGACCACCGCCTTCGCGGTGATCGTCTCGAACCCGTCCGGCCCACGGGCGACGACGCCGGTCACGCGCCCCTTCGAATCCTGCTCGAGGCGGACGGCGCCGGTGCGATAGCGGATCTCGACTTCGTTCTCCTCGGCCGATTTGAACCAGTGTTTCGAGAGGCCGACGCCTTCGTGCTCGGCGCGGACGATGGTGCCCCTCGGCCACTTGATGACGTTGCCGACGCGCACGCCGCCAAGGGAGATGGAGGGCTCCATCGGGATGCCGCCGACTTCGTGCGCCCAGCAGACGGTGTCATAGGAGTTGCCAATCAGGATCTCCGACAGCTCCGGGTCGGTCCGCCCGCCGGTGACGCTGTGCAGGTCCTTGCGGAAATCGGCGGCGGGGTAAGGCTCGACGCCGGCGGTAAAGCCCGGATAGTCCTTCTCGGCATCGGGCACGAGGCGGAAGAGCTGATCGACGTGGTCAAAGGCGAAGCGGAACAGGCCGCCCGAGAAGTGCGTGTTGCCGCCGCGCTCCTCCTCCGGTGCCTTCTCCAGCACCAGCACCCGCCGCGCACCGGCCTTTCGCGCAGAGACGCTGGCCGCCAGGGCCGCGTTGCCGGCTCCCACCACGATCACGTCGTAATCAGGCATACTCGTTCCTCCGCTTCTCATTCACCCGGCGCTCTGCACCTGCTTGCCGCAGGATAGGCCGACGCCGCGCAGGCGTCGACGGTGCGCGATCGTCGCATTCACCGGGGTTCGTGGTGCTGCATGCCGATGCGGGGTTTTTTGCAGCATAGGGATTTGTGGGGAAAAGTAGGGGAATCTGGGGGTGGTCACCCCTGGACTGCACCCTTGAAATGAGACAGGGAAAACCCTGACGTCTGTCTCCGGAGGGAAGAGAGCGGATGTCGAAGCATAGTGGTGGTATGGACCGGCCGCGTGGATTGAAGCTGGCGGCGGTGGAGCGGCTGCAGGCGGGCGAGTCG